>JBKJLH010000059.1:0-49748 GCA_046597035.1 Lacisediminihabitans sp. | reverse complement strand
CGCGCGGCCAGATTCAAAGACTTGGCGATGGGCGGCCTCGTGAGCGAGGAAGGCATACTGGGTGAGAATGATGCCGAGAGCTCCGGCGATCAGAAGCTGGTACCACGAGTTGCCAAGCAACACGAAACCGGTGACGGCGCCGCCGAGCGCAATGGTGAGGATGGCGAACATCATCACGTAGAAGCCGGTGCGACGCCGAAGGAGTCCCGCATCTCGTACAGTACGGAGCAGAGAGGAGTACTCGGTGGTCGGGTTGGCGCGCGACCCACCAGGCTTGGTCTTGGTGAAGGTGACCACCGGTGACACGGTTGCATCGCTCACAATACCTCGATTCACAATGACTTCCCAGTCGGGGTAGGACGAGCAAGTGCTCCGTAGGATCCCTTTACCCTAAGTGCAAACTCTGTGAGAGCAATGCATTCATGCCCAAATCGGAATACACGGCGAGTCATCACGGATACGCAGTCCCTATCCGACCAGATCAGCCGGGTTGCCGAGACGCCACCACGGACCGGGGTCGACGAGCCCGTGATCCAGAACCAGCGGGACAGTCACGGACTGGCTTCCCGCGGTGAAGGTGACGTGGCCGGCGGGAGTATCCGCCGAGCCGACCCTGGCGGGTAGTGCCGCGATCATGGCGCTCACCGGGGTATTACTCCAGACCAACACTGACGCCGATTTCGTGGTCACGGCCCGGACCTTCTGGGACCACACCGTGGTGAAGTGAGCAAAGGCCTGGCCCTTCTTGGCCAAGGGGATCTCATGGAATCCGGCCTTCACTGCAGAGAGAAGCGTGGTTACCGTGGCATCCACTGCCTTGTGATCCGTCCCTCCGATCACCGCACCGACCACCGTGATTGTGTGGCTGCCGTACTGATAGGTAGCGGCGAAAAGTAAGTTGGAAGACCCGTTCAGAGTGCCGGTCTTGATGCCCTCCACACCGAGGTGGCCGAGAAGGGTGTTGGTATTCGAGAAGCTCCCGACTCCGGCGAGAGTCACCGATTGGGTCGATACGATCTGGGAGATCACGGGATCGGCAAGCGCGAGCTTACCGATCTCCACCAGTTCGGATGCCGTGCTGACGTTACCGGGATTGATGCCGGTCGGCTCCACGATGGTGGTGTGGTCGAGACCGTGGGAGGTGAGCCAGGCCGTTACGGCGATTTCGAAGGCTCCCCGCGTGCCGAACGCCCAGCCCGCAAGGGCATCCGCATAGTTGTTGGCCGAGGCGACCAGGGTGACCCGCATGAAATCGAGTTGACTGATCGTCGACCCGGCCGCGAGCGGCTTCGTCTCGCCGTTTAGGGCGACGTATTTAGCGCGCAGGGCAGCGTCGGCAGCAGTGAACGTGATCGTCGGCCCGGAATCCCCCGGTGAGAGGGGCTTGGCCTTCAACACCACGAGGGCTGTCACGATCTTGCTGATGCTCGCGATCGGTAGCGGAGTCAGACTGCCCGCCGATGCGCTGGCTTCGGGATACCCGATCACCCCCACCGCACTCGCCCCATAACCGGGAAGAGCGGAGGCGGCGACTGCGCGAAAAGGGGTGGTGAACGATCCGAGCTGTGGAGCGGTGGCGCCCAAAGGCGCGAGCAGCGTGAGGGGAAGATATATTCCGAGGGCGACGACCATCAGCGCAGCCGAAGATATTACGATGCGGCGCCGGGCCAGCTGTCGACGAGTTGGTCGGGGGAATGCTCTCGGTGCGGACCCCTCATTCATCGTCATAAGCCCATGGTAGTTTTTGAGCCGACTGTCGGCCGCCATCACCGCACCCGCAGCGCCCACAGCGCGACGGCACTCGCCGAGGCGACATTGAGTGAATCGACTCCGTGCATCATCGGGATGGTGACCACGGTATCTGCGTGCGCCACGGCATTGCGACTCAGCCCATCTCCCTCGGCCCCGAGCAGGAGCGCGAGCTTCTCGGGCATATACTCGGCAAGCGAGTCGAGACCGATTGCCGTGTCAGAAAGCGCGAGCGCGGCCAGATGAAAACCGGCATTCTTGAGAATGTCTGCTGCCTCGGGCCACTCCGGCAAACGGGTCCAGGGCACTTGGAGTACCGTACCCATGCTCACCCTCACGCTTCGACGGTAGAGCGGATCGGCGCAGCGCGGCGTCACAAGTACGGCATCCGCCCCCAGGCCTGCCGCCGCCCGGAAGATGGCTCCGACGTTGGTGTGGTCCACGACATCCTCGATCACGACCACTCGGCGTGCGCCCGCTATCACGTCGACAACGGAATGAAGGGGAGGACGATGCATCGCCGCGAGAGCGCCGCGGTGCAAATTGAAACCGGTGAGTCTCTCGAGCAAACCGGGGGTACCGACGTAAATAGGGATGTCGAATGGCTCAAGTAGCACTTCCATCTCGGGCAACCACTGTTCTTGAACCAGAATGGATCGTGGTCGGTGACCCGCGGCAATCGCCCGTGAGATCACCTTGGATGATTCGGCGATGTAGAGCCCACCGGCAGGTTCGCTGAGCCTTCGGAGTGCCACATCGGTCAGTCCCGAGTAGTCGGCAAGGCCGGGATGCTCGAGGTCCTCGATTCGAACGATGTTCATAGAACTCCTAGCGTCTAATCCGGCGCTGTGTTGGGATTTTCGATATGGGAAGCCTCACACTTCCAGCGTTCGGAAACATATCCGAAAACTCCGTTACTTATTCTGAGGGGGGCACAGCGTGCCGCTGAACTTGAGAGGGATGTTTGTCATGACCGGTGCGGCGCTTCACGACTGGCCGCCAGCCACCTCCGCCGATCTGGATACCGCAGCCGACGCGCTTCGCGGCCGCCTTATCGCGGTGCTCACGGGCGCCGGAATGAGCACTGATTCCGGTATTCCGGACTATCGCGGTGATGGTGCTCCCCCGCGCAATCCGATGACCTTCCAGCAGTTTCTGAAAGATCCCGAGTACCGCAAGCGCTACTGGGCGGGAAGTCACTTGGGCTGGAAACGGTTTGATGGTGCCTCGCCCAACAACGGGCATCGCACTCTCGCCGACCTCGAGACCAACGGAATCGTCAACGGCATCATCACTCAGAACGTCGACGGGTTGCATCTTCGGGCCGGGTCTCAGCGCGTCGTCGACCTCCACGGCACTATGGATCGGGTGCGTTGCCTCAGATGCGGTCAAACTTTCGCCCGGTCGGATGTCTCGGAGCGTATCTCGCGCGCGAACGACTGGCTCGACGAACCCGACTCCTTCGAGCTCGGCCCGGACGGCGACGTGGAATTCACCCAGATCGCGGAGTTCGTCACGCCGGAATGCACGGTCTGTGGCGGCATCCTCAAGCCCGACATCGTGTTTTTCGGTGAGTTCATCCCCACCGAGAAGTTCTCTGAGGCCAGTGCCCTTCTCAAATCGGCTGGTGCCCTGCTCATCGCCGGATCCTCTCTTGTCGTCAATTCGGGCATCCGTCTGCTCGACCAAGCGTCGAAACGTCGGCTCCCCGTCGTGATCGTGAACCGCGGCATCACCAAGGGTGATCCGCGCGCGACGGTTAAGCTTGATGCGGGTACCTCGGAGACACTCGCCGAAATTGCGCTCCGTCTCACCGCCTGACCGCTGCCGGCCGAGTAGCGGAGGGAACACCCGCACCCGCCGACCGCCGAAGGACCTGCGCATGACTCTGATTTATCTCGTGCGGCACGGCGAAACCGACTGGAATCGTGCCCGCCGTATTCAAGGCAGCACTGACATCCCGCTAAATGACACGGGTCGCAGCCAGGCCGCACGCTCGGGGCGCCTCCTTGCCCGTGCGTCCTGGGACGGGATCGCTTCCAGCCCCCTCTCCCGGGCCCTCGAGACCGGAGCGATCATCGCTGAGGCGGTCGGCATCGACCCGAACGAGATCGAGGTGCTCGACGAGCTCGTCGAGCGACGATACGGTGAGGCGGAGGGACTCGACGATCGTGAACTCCGCCAGCTCTTCCCCGGGGACACGGCCGTACCCGGGCGCGAGCGTCGCGAGGACGTTGCAGCCAGGGTCATCCCGGCACTCGTCGCCCTCGCCGAGAAATACGAGCTCGATCGCGATGCTGATTCGCCGCATGCGCGTCTCATCGTGACCACCCATGGAGGCGTCATCCGCACCCTGTTGAACCACGTCTCGCTGCAGACGAAGTTCCATCGCGGTATCCCCATCACGAATGGATCGGTGCACAGTTTCCGCCACGTCGACGGTGCGATCCAGCTCGTGCTGTTCAACGATCCGATCGATATCGAGTCGGTAGCTGATGACTGTGACGATTTCACTGAACAGAACGCCGTCGAGCAGCGCGAGGGGGGCTCAGGTCCCCGGGCCTAACTCCCGACCGCGTCGCGGGCCGGAACCATTCCGGAGAGCAGCGCGAGCAATCGCCGGGCCGATTCATCCCAGCTGAAGTCGGCGGATCGGGCTCGCGAGGCCTCGCTGCGACGACGCCACTCGCCCGGTAGCTCGAGCGAGAGCACCGCCACGGCAAAGGCGGTACCAGCCGAGTGGTCGAAGTAGACCGCAGCTTCGCCCCCCACCTCGTGGAACAGCGGGATGTCGCTGAGCACGAGCGGAACGCCAGCGGCCTCGCCTTCGATCAGGGGAATGCCGAAGCCCTCGTCCCAGCAGGCCGTGACGATCGCCGTGGCGCCGGCAAGGGCATGGAGGTACTGCTCGTCGGTAACCCCATCGTCGAAGTGGATCGATCCCTCCGGCGCAAGAGCTGCGATGCGCTCCCTGTCCTCCCGGCTGATCCGCGAAAGCAGCCTGAGGGTGTAGCCCGGCAGGTGATGCATGCCGCGTGCGAGCGTCTCGACGTTCTTGTTCGGCTGGAAAGTGCCCATGTACACGAGCGATTTCGAGAGCGGACCATCCCGTTGGGGCAGTCCGGAATCGTCGACGCCGGGACGGATCACCGTGAGTGGCCGACGTGTGAGTCGCGCCTCGATCATCTCCCGCTCGCAGTTGTAGGAACCGGTGACCACCGCATCCGCCCGGCTCAGCACGATGCGCTGCGGCCAGTAGGAGAGGTAGAACGCCCTCCAGATAGCCCGCACGTACCAGCTGTAGCCCGGCGGGATCTTCGTGATGCGGTAGAAGACCATGTCGTGCACAGTGAGCACTAGCTTGTAACGTCGCCCGGTCGCCCCCATTGTCTGCATGGGGCTGAAAACGACATCCGGCTTCCAACGGTTGATCGAGAGCATGCCGATGAACGGCTCCAGCGCGCTGGTACCGGGACGCCCCATCACCCACGGCAGGTCGGGCAGCAGAGTGAGCTGGCGCACGTCGCTGATCAGCATGGTCACCGGATGCAACCGGGAGAATGCTTGGACCAGTCCCGCGGTGTACCGACTGATGCCGTCATGGCGCACGAACCGGGTGTAGCGGCAATCGAAGATCACCTTCACGGCGTGCTGGGCTCCGAGCTTGAGTCGGCGATGCTTCCTTGCACGCTGTCGACCTCTGCTGGCAAGGCACCGAAAAGTCGCTGGTCGACCAGGAAGGTATGGATCGCCGCTGCCGCAAGCTCCGGCACCTCGTAGTGGATTAGATGACCGACCCCCATAAGCAGTTCTAGCCGCGCATCCGCCATGCTCGCGACAAGGTCACGGTGAGCCTGCACTGGGGTGATGTCGTCGAGTTCGGCAGCAACGAGCAAGGTCGGGATCGTGATGCCATCGCAGTAGGTGCTCACATCGGAATTGACCGAGGCTTCGAAGGCCTCGACCACGGAGTCTCGACTCGCGAAATTGTTGAAGTAGGTGTGGTGCTGATAGTGGATCCACCGGCGAAGATCGCGGTCTTTCGTCTTGGCCAGCACAGAACTCATGAACTGCACAACGATCCACCGTTTGAGCAGGAAATCGCCGACGCGTTCGGGTAGGCGACCGGCGAGGTGGTAGAAGGCCACCGTGAGCTTCGTGGCGACCTTGCTCGGGCCCTCCAGCCCCGAGGTGGAGATCGGGTTGACCAGGATGAGTGCTGGCGTTTTCAGCCCGTCGGCGACGGCTTTGGCCGAAATGATCGTCCCGAACGAGTGGCCAAGGGTCACGGCGGTGCCCGTCAGCCCGAGGGCATCCACGAAGGCCGTAAGCCACTTGGCAAAGCCGTCGATCGAATGCGGCACCTTGGTGAGCGGAGTCGACTCCCCGAATCCGGGCATATCGGGGCCGATCCAGCGGATTCCCGGCAGCTGGGCGATCACCGGCTCGAGCCCGTGATGCTCGCCCCGATACCCGTGCGCGATGACGATCGTGAGGGGGGCATCGACCGGTCCGTACACCCAATAGCGGGTGATGCTCCCGAGAATCACGATCTCGTGTCGTTCGATGGGCATCCGGGCGAGCAGTTCGGCATAAGGCGAGTGAACAGACATTGGCTTGATTCTACGGATACGAAGTTACGCAGGCGTTTCTCACACGCGCCTAGACTTGCAGAGCTGTGCGAAACGACCGGCGACCCTGCTCTCGAGAGGAGCACTGTGAGCTTCACCGCCCCCATCCAACTGCCCGGACTGACCCTCGACCCGCAGTGGTACCGGCGATCGGTGTTCTACGAAGTGATGGTCCGCTCATTCGTCGACAGCAATGGCGACGGGTCCGGTGACCTACAGGGACTGCTCTCGAAACTCGATTACCTGCAGTGGCTCGGAATCGATGCGCTCTGGCTTCCCCCGTTCTACCAGTCGCCGCTCCGCGATGGTGGATACGACGTATCCGACTTCCGCGCGATCCTGCCGGAGTTCGGCACGCTCGACGAGTTCAAAGACCTGGTCACAAAGTCTCACGAGCGCAATATGCGCATCATCATCGACTATCCGCTCAATCACACCTCCGACCAGCATGAGTGGTTCCAGCAATCGCGCTCCGACCCTGAGGGGCCCTATGGCGACTATTACGTGTGGAGCGACACCGACGAGAGATACCCGAACATCAGGGTGATCTTCGTCGACACCGAAGAGTCCAACTGGACCTTCGATCCGGTGAGGCGCCAGTTCTTCTTCCACCGGTTCTTCTCCCACCAGCCCGATCTCAACTTCGAGAATCCCGCTGTACAGGATGCCGTGATGGACGTCATGCGGTTCTGGCTCGATCTCGGAGTGGATGGCATCCGACTCGATGCGATCCCCTACCTGTTCGAATCCGAGGAGGGCAATGGCGAGGGCGAGGCGCCCACCCATGACTACATCAAGCGGGTGCGGGAGATGTTCGACGAGGAGTTTCCCGGCCGGATCATGGTTGCGGAAGCGAATCAGTGGCCCCGCGAGGTTGCCGCATTCTTCGGTACGCAAGAAGAGCCGGAGTGCCACATGGCCTTCGACTTCCCGGTGATGCCGCGAATCTTCTACTCTCTACGCTCGCAGAATGCGGCTGAACTCACTCGAATCCTTGCCGAGACCACGGACATCCCCGACGGCGCGGGATGGGGTGTCTTTCTTCGCAACCATGACGAACTCACCCTGGAAATGGTCTCGGAGGAGTATCGCCAGGCGATGTACGGCTGGTACGCCTATGACCCGCGGATGCGCTCGAATATCGGTATCCGTCGGCGCCTCGCGCCCCTTCTCGATAACTCCCGCGCAGAGCTCGAACTTGCCCACGCGCTCCTCTTCAGCCTCGCCGGCAGCCCGTTCCTGTACTACGGTGACGAGATCGGAATGGGAGACAACATCTGGTTGCCCGACCGGGACGCTTCCCGCACTCCGATGCAGTGGACCCCCGACCGCAACGCCGGCTTCTCATCGGCGGACCCCGGCAAGCTCTACCTTCCGGTGGTGCAGTCTCTCGTCTACAACTACAACCTCACAAATGTGGAGTCCCAACTCGCCCAGTCGCGATCATTGCTTCATTGGGTGCGCAACGTGATCCACGTGCGCAAGGCACACCCCACCTTTGGTCTCGGTTCCCTCACCGTGCTTGAAACCAACCACGAGTCCGTGCTGGCCTTCGTGCGTTCCTACGCGGGATCCGGTACGCAGTTCGGGGATTCGGCGGAGGACGTACTCTGTGTATTCAGCTTCGCTCATAACCCGGTCGCCGTCACCATCACGGCAGATCAGTTCGCGGGATCCAGCCTGTACGACCTCTTCGGCGGGGGTGAATTCCCCGCCATCACTGAGGAAGGAACGATCACTCTCACCCTGGGCACCCAGAGTTTCTACTGGTTGCACGTGGGGTCGCCGAGTCCTGCCGGTGGTCGGCCCTAGGTTGGAAGCGTGAATGGCGATGGTGGCACAGCAGCGGGAGAATTCGGCGCATCGTGGCAGGACCGTCTCGGGGTCTTCGATCTCGAGACGACGGGAATAGACACCGACACCAGTCGCATCGTCTCCGCCTATGTCGGAGTCGTGGATGCCACGGGTTCCCCGAAGGGCGTTTCCTGGCTTGCCGACCCTGGGGTGGAAATTCCCGTGCAAGCGTCGGCCGTCCACGGCATCACCACCGAGCGAGCGCGGTCCGAGGGCCGGGATGCGGCGGAGGTGGTCGCCGAGATCGTGGCAGTGCTGCGTGCCTTACTGGCCCAGCGCGTGCCGATCGTGATCTACAATGCGGCCTACGATCTCACCCTGCTCAACCGGGAATGCCTGCGCTATGGCATCGAGCCACTGGTGGATCCGCTCCCCATCATCGACCCGCTGGTGATAGATCGCGCGATGGACCGGTATCGCAAAGGCAAGCGCACGCTCGAGGTGGCCGCGGAATATTATGGCGTCGAGTTGATGGATGCCCATGATGCCGAGGCGGACGCCGTGGCAGCCGGGCGGGTGGCCCAGGCGATCGCCCGCAAATATTCCGACGCCCTCGGAAACGACGTTGCACTGGTGCACACCAATCAAGTGGGCTGGGCGGCTGACAGCGCGGTCAGTTTTCAGGACTATATGCGCCGAACGAAAGATCCCGCCTTTGTCGCCGACGGGGCCTGGCCGGAGCGTTAAGGCAGAGAAAAGGACGCCCGACCGAAGTCGGACGCCCTCGTCTGCACGATTTGGAACCGCGTTACGAGCCGAAACCCTTGTATCGCGAGTTGAACTTCTCGACTCGGCCGGCACTGTCGAGGATGCGCTGCTTGCCTGTGTAGAACGGGTGCGAGGCAGAGGAGATCTCCACGTCGATGACCGGGTAGGTCACGCCATCGAGGTCGATCGTCTTTTCGCTCTTGACCGTCGAGCGAGTGAGGAAGGTCTCGCCACTCGCGAGGTCGCGAAAGACAACCGCACTGTAGTCGGGGTGGATGTCAGTCTTCATCGTAAATTCCTCGGTGTTGGGAAGGCAAAGGGACAGGGTGGGCGCTAAGACCAAAGCCTTATCTTACCAGACCTGATGCCGACTAGACGGACTGGGCGGCGCGGGCCGTGAATCGCCCTTCGCCCTCTTCCACCAGGAGTTCGAGACCGAAGGCCTCGCTCAGCTTCTCCGAGGTGATCACCTCGCCGATCGGGCCCGCGGCTGTGATCCGACCGTGCGACAACAGCAGCGCGTTGCCGAAGCCGAGAGGGATCTCCTCGACATGATGGGTCACCATGACGATTGCGGGAGCCTGCTCGGCCCGCGCATATCCGCCGAGTAACTGGAGCAATTCTTCACGGGCACCCAGGTCCAGGCTGGCGGCTGGCTCGTCGAGAAGCAGGAGTTCTGGATCGGTCATCACAGAACGAGCGATCTGCACGCGTTTCTGTTCCCCGTCACTGAGCTGCCCGAACCGCCGGTCCTCGAGGTGGTCGAGCTTCCATTCGGCGAGTACCCGCTGGGCGCGACGCACGTCGATATCTTCGTAGGCCTCGTTCCAGCGGCCGGCGACCGCATAGGCGGCCGTGAGCACGACATCCAGCACGCGTTCGGTTGCCGGGATGCGCCGGGCCATCGCGGTCGAGGCGAATCCGATTCGCGGTCGCAAGTCGAACACGTCGGTGCGCCCGAGCGTGACATCCAGGATCTTCACGCTGCCTGAGGTCGGATGGATCATCGCCGAGGCGAGCTGCAAGAGGGTGGTCTTGCCCGCGCCGTTGGGCCCGAGGATAACCCAGCGCTGGTCGTCCTCGACCGTCCAATTGATGGAGTCGAGGATGTGGTTGCCTTCTCGGACGACGGAGACGTCGGAAAGCTGGAGAACGCTGGCCATGACTCAACCCTACCTTCGGCGTGGAGGCGTCAGAGCAGCGAGCGGTAGATCTCCTGCGTGCGCTTCGAGATGCGGTCCCAGGCGAACTCACGCTGCGCCCGAATCCGGCCGGCCGCACCCATCCTCCGTGCTGATTCCGGGTCGTTCACCACTTCGGTGAGCGTCCGTGCGAGATCGGCGATGAACTGTTCGGGATCGAGCGGTGTGCCGGTGCCATCCTCCGCCTGGGCGATCGGTACCAGTCGGCCGGTCACACCGTCGTCAATGACTTCGGGGATACCCCCGGTCGCCGTCCCGACGACAGCGGCCCCGCAGGCCATTGCCTCGAGGTTAACGATGCCGAGAGGCTCATAGATCGACGGGCACACGAAGGTGGTTGCCGCGGTGAGCACCGCCGAGAGGTCGTGCCGGCTCATCATCTCTTCGATCCAGACCACTCCGGTGCGGGTCTGCTGCAGTTCGGCGACTCCGGCGCGCACCTGCGTCATGATCTCTGCGGTGTCGGGCGCTCCGGCGCAGAGCACGAGCTGCACCTCCGGAGGGAGCAGCGCTGCCGCGCGCAGGAGGTACGGCAGACCTTTCTGGCGGGTGATCCGACCGACGAAGACCACGGAGGGGCGATCCGGATCGATTCCGAGCGAACGGAGCAGCACATCATCCTCGACCGGCTGCCACGACTCGAGGTCGATGCCGTTGTGCACGACCGTAACCTTCGCCTCATCCAGCATCGGATAACAGCGGAGGATGTCGCGACGCATGCCGTGGCTCACGGCGATCACGGCATCGGCAGCGACGAAGGCATCGCGCTCGATCCAGCTCGAGACACGGTAGCCGCCGCCGAGCTGCTCGGCCTTCCAGGGACGAAGCGGCTCGAGGCTGTGCGCGGTCACCACATGGGGAATGCCGTGCAGCAGCTGGGAGATACGACCTGCGGCATTGGCATACCAGGTGTGCGAGTGCACGAGATCCGCACCGGCCACGTCCTGGGCGATCTCAAGGTCGACTCCGAGCGTCGAGAGCGTGGGATTGGCGTGGGCGAGTTCCGGTGGCACGTCATACGAGTAAACCTGCGCTTCATCGCGGGGCTTGCCGAAAGCCCGTACGACGACGTCGATGTCGAGACGCAACGCCTTGACGAGTTCGGTCACGTGCACACCGGCGCCACCATAGATCTCCGGCGGATATTCCCTGGTTATCAGATCGACTCTCACGGGTCACACGCTAGCGCGCTTCGCAGGCTGACGCACCGCGATGGTTCCTCTACTGTTAGGTCATGGCATCGAAGAAGATCTTTGGCATTGTTCTCGCCGGCGGAGAGGGCAAGCGCCTCATGCCGCTTACCGCAGACCGTGCGAAGCCCGCGGTGCCGTTCGGCGGCAACTACCGGCTCATCGATTTCGCTCTCTCGAACCTCATCAACTCGGGGCTGCGGCAAATCGTCGTACTCACCCAGTACAAGTCCCACAGCCTCGACCGTCATGTGTCGCAGACCTGGCGGCTCGACGGGATCACGGCGTCGTATGTTGCGTCCGTGCCCGCGCAGCAGCGTCTCGGTAAGAGGTGGTTCGCCGGTTCTGCCGATGCCATTCTGCAGAGCCTCAACCTCCTGCGCGATGAGAAGCCCGATATCGTCGTCGTGGTGGGAGCGGACCATGTCTATCGCATGGACTTCAGCCAGATGATCGAGGCTCACATCGCCTCCGGGGCTGGCGTGACCGTCGCCGCCATCCGCCAGCCGATCTCGCTCGCCGACCAGTTCGGTGTCATTGAACTCGACCCGGACGACCCGACACACATCGCGCAGTTTCTCGAGAAGCCGAAGAATGCGGTCGGGCTCGCCGACTCCCCCGACGAGGTCCTCGCCTCCATGGGCAACTACATCTTCGATGCCGACATCCTCATCGACGCGGTGCTGCGTGATGGGGATCTCACCACCTCGAACCATGACATGGGCGGCGACATCGTCCCTGACTTCGTCTCCCGTGGCGACGCGGCGGTCTACGACCTCAATCGAAACGAAGTGCCCGGCGCAACCGACCGCGATCGCTACTACTGGCGGGATGTCGGAACAATCGAGTCATTCTTCGATGCCCACCAGGACCTGATCTCGGCTCTTCCGATCTTCAATCTGTACAACAGCGAGTGGCCTATCTTCAGCCAGCAGCTCAACTCGCCGCCCGCCAAGTTCGTGCGGGACTCGAAGGGAAACCTCGGCACAACGATCGATTCGATCGTCTCTCTCGGATCACTTCTCTCGGGAGCTCACATCGAGCGCAGTGTGCTCGGACCGTGGGCGATCATCGAATCAGGCGCGCAGGTGGTCGACTCAATCGTGTTCGACCGGGTGCGCATCGGACCGGACGCCATCGTACGTCGCGCTATCCTCGATAAGGAAGTGGTGGTCAACGCTGGCGCGACCGTCGGGGTGGATGCTGAGGTTGACCGGGCGCGCGGATTCACGGTTACCGATTCCGGCATCACGGTGGTCGGCAAGGGAGTCACCGTCAGCTGAGGTCGCATCGGTCCAACGATTCTCCTCTCCGAACGAATGGTCCCCCGATGTCCCGTTTCCTGGTCGTGCTGGATGTCGATTCCACCCTGATCGAGAACGAAGCGATCGAACTGTTGGCGGATGCCGCGGGATCGGGTGCGGCCGTGGCCGAAATCACGGCCCGTGCAATGAACGGTGAAGTGGACTTTGAGCAGAGTCTTCGGGCCCGGGTCACGACGCTCGCTGGGCTTTCCGCATCGGTGTTCAGCGATGTCGGCCAACTCGTGCGAATCACCGCAGGGGTACAAGCCATGATCGCGGGCGTTCGCGCGGCTGGCGGCCGGGTGGCCGTTGTTTCTGGCGGCTTTCATGAAATTATCGACCCCATCGCCGCCGAACTAGGGCTCGACTATTGGAGGGCGAATCGTCTCGAGGTCGTGGACGGATTGCTCACCGGAAAATTGGTCGGCCCCATTATCGACGCGCAGGCGAAAGCAGAAACTCTCGCAGAGTGGGCCGCAGACTTCGGCATTCCGCTCGCGCGCACTGTGGCAGTGGGCGACGGCGCTAACGACCTTCCGATGATGGCGATCACCGGGCTCGCGGTCGGATTCGACGCCAAGGCGCCGGTGCGCGACGAGGCGCATGTGTTGATGGATGTGCGCGACCTCAGCCAGCTGTTGCCGCTGCTCGGACTGCGCGGGTGACCTGAGGGAGGAGTCAGTGGCCCATCCCGAGACCACCGTCGACCGGGATGACCGCGCCGGAAATGTAGCCGGCGTCGTCCCCCGCGATCCAGGTCACAACCCGCGCAACTTCTTCGGGGCTCGCAAACCGTCCGGCCGGGATCGATTTCTTGTAGGCCTCCTGCTGAGCCTCGGGAAGCTCGGCAGTCATGTCGGTCTCGACGAATCCCGGCGCGATGACGTTGGCGGTGATTCCCCGCGATCCCAGCTCACGGGTCACTGATCTGGCGAGACCGATCAGTCCGCTCTTCGAGGCGGCGTAGTTGACCTGGCCGGCGGAGCCCAGGAGTCCGACGACGCTCGAGACGAGCACGATGCGTCCGAAGCGAGCCTTGATCATACCGGTCGACGCACGCTTGACTACGCGGAACGCGCCCGAGAGGTTGGTGTCGACAACCGAGGTGAAATCGTCCTCGGACATCCGCATCAGGAGCGTATCCCGGGTGATGCCGGCATTGGCGACGAGGACCTCGACTGCGCCGAGCGCTGTTTCGATCTCGGTGAAGGCGGCATCGACGGAAGCCGAGTCCGTCACATCTGCGCGCACCGTGAGGCTCCCGAGTGGGCCTTCACCCGAGCGTGCCGTCACCGCGACCCGATGTCCCATAGCGAGGAATTCGGCGGCGATGGCGAACCCGATCCCCCGGTTGCCGCCGGTCACCAGCACGGTTCTCGGCACGATTTCTGGCTTACTCAACACTGTCTCGCTCTCGTCATATTCGCTTGCCGAGAGGGCGTACCTCCACGCCCCCTGAGGGTATGCCGGGCGCCGACAAACTCCCGCAAGCTTAGCCGTAGGCTTATTTGCACCATGGCAAAACAGCAGCAGTCGATTACCTCCCTCCCCCGGTCACCTCGCGATGACCGACGCAGCCGGATGATCCAATACTCGGTCGCGATGACCATTCGTACTATCTGTATTCTTCTCTGCCTCGTCGTTCCGGGCTGGTGGAGGCTCCTGCCCGCGATCGGGGCAATTGTGCTTCCCTACATCGCGGTGGTTCTGGCCAATGCCACCATCTCGGCGCCGGCCAGCGAAGTGCTGCGTCCCGGGGGAATTGTCCGCCGGGGTCCCGAGAATCCCCGGCCCGATTCGCGGTGATCGGGTTCGACGACGAGTCCATCGAACCGACCTGCTCGCGGGCCGGCTGCTCTCGTCTCGCCGCCTGGAACATCAACTGGCGCAATCCACGCATTCACGGTGTGGAACGGGTGAAGATCTGGCGTGCTTGCGATGACCATCGCGATTATCTCCGTGATTACCTCGATGCCCGTGACTTCCCTGTAGCCATCACCGCTCTTGCGCAACCACTGGAATGTCTTCCGGAATCCACAGGAACCACAGGTACATCGTGAACCGCTGGCGATTCGCGTTCAGTCGGCGCTGGTTCGGTTACCTTGCTCTCGCGATCGTGTTCGCCGCCGTGTGTGTCGCGCTCTCCCAATGGCAGGTTGCGCGCCTCAACGAGACGCGCAACGCGAATCAGCTCGTGGATCGTAATTACCACAGCACCCCGATTTCCCTCAATTCGGCGCTGCCCACGCTCGGTTCTTACTCGGCACTGCAGCAGTGGAAGCAGGTGGCGATGACCGGCACCTATCTCACGGATGAGCAGGTGCTGGTGCGCAATCGACCGCTGAATGGCCAGCCCGGGTTCGAGGTTTTGGATCCGCTGTTGCTCGCGGATGGCAGCGTCTTCGTCGTCGACCGTGGCTACGTACCGATTGGCAACACCCAGGACAGGCCAGATAGCGTCCCGTCTCCGCGGAGCGGCACGGTCACCGTGGTGGTGCGACTGAAAGCAAGCGAGGCTACTCTGCGTGGTCGTTCGGACACCCTCGGAGAACTGGCCACGATCCATCTGCCTGATGTCGCGAAGCTGGTGGGCAAGCCCACCTACACAGGGGCGTACGGGCTCATGGTTTCCGAGAGCCCCACATCAGCCGTGCGCCCGAGACCACTCCCCCAACCACAACTCGACGAGGGCCTGCACATCTCCTATGCGATCCAGTGGGTGATCTTCGGGATCATGGCATTCTTCGGGCTCTGGTACGCGATCCGTCAGGAATACCGGATGCGAAATGCAGACGATCCCGAAGAACAACAGCGCCTCGAGGTGCAGGAACGTAAAAAGCTTATGAAGCCGCGGAGCGACAGCGAGATCGAAGACGAGATTCTCGAGACGAGCATCGGCTCCAAGCCCGGTCTATGAGCGGCTACGCCAACGAAACCAGGTCGGCATAGTCGGGGTTCCAGAGATCTTCGGTGCCATCCGGCAAGATCAGCACACGCTCCGGGTTGAGGGCCTCGACAGCTCCCTCGTCATGACTGACCAGCACCACGGCACCGGAGTAGTTCGCCAGGGCATCGAGAATCTCGAGGCGGCTCGCCGGGTCGAGGTTGTTGGTGGGCTCGTCAAGGAGCAGGACGTTAGCGCCCGAGACGACGATCATCGCGAGAGCGAGTCGGGTCTTCTCTCCACCGGACAGCACACCCGCGAGCTTGGTCGCATCATCCCCCGAGAACAGGAATGACCCGAGAACCCGTCGGGCCTCCGTCTCGGTGATGTTCGGCGAGGAGGACACCATGTTCTGTAGCACCGTGCGCTTCACGTCGATCGTCTCGTGCTCCTGCGCGTAATACCCGATTCGCAGGCCGTGGCCGGGCTCGAGCTGACCGGTATCTGGCTGGTCGACACTCGCAAGGATGCGCAGCAGCGTGGTCTTTCCTGCGCCGTTGAAGCCGAGGATCACCACCTTCGACCCGCGGTCGATGGCCAGGTCTACCGCGGTGAAGATCTCGAGTGAGCCATAGCTCTTGGAGAGATTGGACGCCATGAGCGGAGTGCGTCCGCACGGCGCGGGATCGGGGAAGCGTAGCTTGGCAACCCGGTCGACGGCACGAACCTCATCGAGACCGGAAAGCATCTTCTCTGCACGACGGACCATCTGGTGTGCCGCAGCCGCCTTGGAGGCCTTCGCCCCGAACTTGGCCGCCTGCATCTGCAGCACTCCGGCCTTCTTCTCGACGTTGACACGTTCCTTCTTGCGACGCTCTTCGTCGGCCGCGCGCTGGCGCTGATAGTTTTTCCAGCTCATGTTGTAGATGTCGATGACCTGCCGGTTCGCGTCGAGATAGAAGACGCGATTCACAGTGTCTTCTACAAGCTCGACATCGTGGCTGATCACGATCAGGCCACCCTGGAAGTTCCTCAAAAACTCGCGTAACCAGGTGACAGAGTCGGCGTCCAGGTGATTGGTCGGCTCGTCGAGCAGCATGGTGTCCGCTCCCGAGAACAGGATGCGGGCGAGCTCAATGCGGCGACGCTGACCTCCAGAGAGGGTCGAGAGCGGCTGGTCGAGGATTCGATCGGGCAGGCTCAGGTTGCTGGCGATCGATGCCGCCTCTGCTTCAGCCGCATAGCCACCGAGGGCCATGAAGCGATCCTGTAACTCGCCGTACTGCTTCATCGCCTTCGCGGCGACCTTCTCGTCGGAATCTCCCATATCGAGCGCAGTTTTCTCCATGCCGATCACCAGCTGGCCGAGGCCGCGAGCGTCGAGGATACGAGTGCGGGCAAGGTCTTCCGGGTTTCCGGAGCGTGGATCCTGGGGCAGATAGCCGATCTCGCCGGTCGAATCGATCGTGCCGCCGGTGGCGAGCTCTTCGCCGGCCAGCACCTTCGTCAGGGTCGTCTTTCCCGCTCCATTGCGGCCGACGAGGCCGATCTTGTCCCCGCGTTCGACTCTGAAGGTGACGTCCTCCATGAGCATGCGTGCGCCAACACGCAGTTCGAGGTCGTGCACTGCGAGCACAGGAAAAGTCCAATTCTTTGTGTCATCTGACGACGACGAGAGTGAGGGGGTGGCCTCTAGTATAAATCGTGGGCCTGTCGGTCTATTCCCCCCTGCACACAAGGAGAACGAATGAGCACCTTAACGCTGGCCACGGGCCGCCCCACTCTTGTCGACCGGATCGTGGCCCGCAGCATCGCTACGGATGTCGTGCTCGTCGTGGCGGGTGCAGCGCTCACCGCTGTCGCCGCCCAGCTCTCAGTTCCGCTCTGGCCCGTTCCGATCACCGGTCAAACCCTCGCCGTACTGGTCGTCGGCAGCACACTCGGTGCGGTGCGAGGTTCGATCTCGATGCTGCTCTACGCGGTGCTCGGTATCATCGGACTTCCGGTCTTCAGCGGTGCGACCCACGGATTCAACGTCATCGCTGGCCCGTCCGGCGGGTATATCGTCGGGTTCGTCTTCGCCGCCGCCCTCACCGGCTGGCTCGCCCAGCGCACCTGGGACCACCGCATCCTGGGCGCCATCGGCTCGTTCGCCGCCGGCACACTGGTCACATTCGCCGTCGGACTCCCGTGGTTGGCCGCCTCGCTCGGGTTGAACCTCGAGCAGACTCTCGCCGCGGGCCTGTACCCGTTCGTAGTGGGTGGAATCGTGAAGGCACTGCTGGCCGCCGGATTCATCCGACTCGCCTGGTTCGGCGTCAGCCGTTCCGACCACCACCGGATGCTCAACGCGAATTAGCCGCACGCGGCGGTGGCCACACGAAAATGTCCCGGCTGTGCTGGCCGGGGCGTTTTTTGTCTTCCACGACCGCTATCGCGAGAAAACTACATCGAGAATCCGAGAGCCCTCATCATGTCCCGACCGTCGTCGGAAATCTTCTCCGGGCCCCATGGCGGCATCCAGATCCAGTTGATCCGGAATTGGTCCACGACGCCATCGAGGGACTGCGCGGTCTGCTCTTCGATAACATCGGTGAGAGGACAACCAGCGGAGGTCAGCGTCATGCTGATGATGAGTGCGTCGTTCTCGTCATCCCAGGTGAGATCGTAAATTAGTCCGAGGTCAACGATGTTGATCCCGAGTTCCGGGTCCATCACATCCTTGAGTGCCTCTTCCACTTGGTCGAAGAGCGCGGGAGCGAGTGCAACAGCCATGGGGTTAGCTTAGGCTCGCGGGATCAAGGAAGCGATCGTAACCCTCGTTTTCGAGGCGGTCAGCCAGCTCGGCACCCCCCTCTTCAGCGACGCGCCCGTCGACGAACACATGCACGTAGTCGGGCGTGATGTAGCGAAGAATTCGCGTGTAGTGCGTGATCAGTAACAGCCCGAGACCAGTGTTCTCCTTGGCACGGTTGACACCCTCGGCGACGATCTTGAGCGCATCGACATCGAGTCCGGAGTCGGTCTCATCCAGGATGGCAAACTTCGGCTTCAACAGTTCGAGCTGAAGGATCTCGTGGCGCTTCTTCTCGCCGCCGGAGAACCCCTCGTTGACATTCCGGTCTTTGAACGAGGAATCCATCCGCAGGTCCTTCATCGCCTGGGTGACTTCCTTTGTCCAGGTCCGGATAGAGGGTGCCGTGCCGTCGATGGCGGTCTTCGCCGTGCGCAGGAAGTTCGTGACAGCGACACCGGGGATTTCGACCGGGTACTGCATTGCGAGGAAGAGGCCGGCGCGCGCGCGCGCATCAACGGGCAGTACGAGGAGATCTTGTCCGTCGAGGGTGACCGATCCGCTGTCCACGTGGTATTTCGGGTGACCCGCGATCGTGTAGGCGAGGGTGGACTTGCCCGAGCCATTCGGTCCCATGATCGCGTGGATCTCCCCTTCGTTCACGATGAGGTCGACCCCCTTGAGGATCTGCTTGGTGCCCTGTTCGGTTTCGACGCTCACGTGGAGGTCGGTGACTTCGAGTACTGACATGGTGCGAACTCCTTCTGAGTTAGGGGGTGACCACGGGGGTCGGGTCGATGAAGACGTCGCCGTCCACGATGGAGACAGCGAAGACAGGCACGGCTTCGTAGGCCGGAAGCGTGATCGGTTTTCCCGTGAGCAGGGAGAACTTCGAGCCGTGCGCCCAGCACTCCAGGGTGTCATCCTCGACGAAACCCTCGGCGAGAGAGATATCACCGTGCGTGCAGGTATCGCCGATGGCGTGCACCGTGCCGGCAGAATCACGAACGACCGCTATCGGGGTACCGTCGATGACGACGCGAACAGCCGACCCGAGCTCGATGTCACTTTCGGCGCAGATCTTGATAGTCACTGCCGCTTCCTTCATTCGGGATCTTCATTCAGGGTCAATTCGGCCTCGATGGCTTTTTGCAGTCGTTCTTCGAGCTCGGGAGAGCCGATCTTCTGCACGATCTCGGAGAGAAAACCACGCACGACGAGACGTCGGGCTTCATCCTCGCGGATACCGCGCGCCTGAAGGTAGAAGAGCTGCTCGTCGTCGAACCGTCCCGAGGCACTCGCGTGACCGGCCCCGGCGATGTCACCGGTCTCGATCTCGAGGTTCGGGATGGAATCGGCGCGGGCACCATCGGACAGCAGGAGGTTTCGATTTTGTTCGTAGCTGTCGGTCCCTGCGGCGGTCGGGCGAATGAGCACGTCGCCGACCCAGACCGTATGTGCCCCTGCACCCTGCAGTGCACCTTTGTAGCTGACGCGAGACTTCGTATTCGGCGCATCGTGGTTGACAAAAACCTGCTGTTCGAGATGCTGGCCGGTATCGGCGAAGTACACGCCGTAGAGTTCGACATCGCCGCCCTCTCCGGAGAGGTGAGTCGATGGATTGACCCGCACGACCGATCCACCGAGCGATACGACGACGTGCTTGAGCCGGGCGTCGCGGCCGACCTCGGAGAAGTGACTGGCGAGATGAACGGCGGTTGCATCCCACTGCTGCACGGTGACGACAGTCAGCTGGGCACCCTCATCGAGGATGATCTCCACATTCTCGCTGAGGAGAGCGTCCCCGCTGTTCTGGATCACGACCGTGCCGACGCTGTGATGCGTTGCGTGAATGACGGTATGCGCCGCCCGCGCTGTGGCGCCGAGGGCGGATCGAGTGACGGTGACCTCGGAGGAGAGTTCGCCGTTGATCGTAATGACGAGCGCCGATTCGAATGCACTCCACGCGTTGGCGGATGCCCGCTCTTCCGGCTTTCCCGCGAGACCGATACGAGCATCACCACGAGGCACCCACTCGATGAGAGCCGAGTCCCCAGTCGCGGTGACACCCGTGAGCGGCTCGATGTCGCTCTCGAGAGTGGCATCGATCAGTGGTTGCACCTTCGCGATCGGGGTGTGCTTCCATTCGGCTTCCTGGCCGCTGACGGTCTCGAAGTCGGCGACGTCGAAGGAGGCGAATCGCGCCGAACGCACCTGGATGGGCACAAGCCCCCAGCCGCCGTCGCTGTGTTGCTTCGAGCCGAGGCGGGAATGGTCGGGCGCAGCCGCAGTCTCCGTTGGGCGTGTTGCGGGCACGGTTTGAGTAGGAACAGACACCTAGCCGACGCTGCCTTCCATGCCCATTTCGATGAGCTTGTTGAGTTCGAGGGCATACTCCATGGGCAGCTCGCGCGCGATCGGTTCGATGAAGCCGCGCACAATCATGGCCATCGCCTCGTCTTCGGGCATCCCCCTCGACTGCAGGTAGAAGAGCTGCTCTGCGCTCACCCTCGAGACTGTGGCCTCGTGGCCCATTTGCACGTCGTCCTCACGGACATCCGTCGTTGGGTAAGTATCGGAGCGCGAGATCGCGTCGACCAACAGTGCGTCGCAACGCACGGTATTCGCCGAGTGATGTGCGCCCTCCGCGATTCGCACCTCACCCCGATAGCCGGTGCGGCCACCGCCACGCGCGATCGACTTGGAGACGATGGATGACTGCGTGTACGGCGCCATGTGGATCATCTTCGCGCCAGCATCCTGATGCTGTCCCGGCCCCGCAAACGCCACGGAGAGGGTCTCACCCTTGGCGTGTTCGCCGACAAGATAGATCGACGGGTACTTCATGGTCACCTTGGAGCCGATGTTCCCGTCGATCCACTCCATTGTCGCGCCCTCGTGGGCGATGGCGCGCTTCGTTACCAGATTATAAACGTTGTTCGACCAGTTCTGGATCGTCGTGTACCGGACCCTGGCATCCTTCTTCACGATGATTTCGACGACAGCAGAATGCAGCGAGTCCGATTTGTAAATCGGTGCCGTGCAACCCTCGATGTAGTGGACGTAGGACCCCTCATCGGCGATGATCAGCGTGCGCTCGAATTGACCCATATTCTCTGTATTGATGCGGAAGTACGCCTGAAGTGGAATCTGGACGTGAACACCCTTCGGTACGTAGACGAAAGACCCGCCTGACCACACCGAGGTGTTCAACGCCGCGAATTTGTTGTCGCCCGCGGGGATCACCGTGCCGAAATATTCCTTGAAGAGTTCCGGGTGTTCTTTGAGAGCGGTGTCGGTGTCCATGAAGATGACGCCCTGCTCTTCGAGATCCTTGTTGATCGTGTGGTAGACGACCTCGGACTCGTATTGGGCCGCGACTCCGGAGACGAGACGCTGACGCTCCGCTTCGGGGATCCCGAGCTTCTCGTACGTGCTCTTGATGTCGTCCGGGAGGTCATCCCAGGTTTGCGCTTGTTTCTCGGTAGAGCGCACGAAGTACTTGATGTTGTCGAAGTCAATTCCGGAAAGGTCGGCTCCCCAGGCGGGCATCGGCTTTTTGTAGAAGAGCGCGAGAGCCTTCAGCCGGTTCTTGAGCATCCATTCGGGTTCACTCTTGAGACCGGAGATGTCGGCGACCACTTCCGGGGAGATACCACGTTTCGCGGATGATCCGGCAACGTCGGAGTCGGACCAGCCGAACTCGTAGATACCGAGACTTTCCAGTTCGGGACGGTCGATCAGGGTGTCCGACATGATTTCCCACTTTCTTTTACGTCTTTAACAAAACCGCTGGGGCACTCGCTCTGTGTGCACTGGTCTCCCCAGTGGCAACCGCACCCGAGGGAGAAGCATTCCCCGGACTCCCCGCCGGCGACGGCGGATTTTTCCCATGTGCGCCGACAAGAGGCGCCATGCGTATCGACGCCGACACGGAGGCAGAGCTATGTATTACTTACTGCACAGATTCTACAGGGAGTGGGTGCGAATCAGCGGTGAGTCATGACCGCAGCCGGGACCAGCGCTTGTAGTCGAACCGTGCGGAACAGCCGGGGGTGCACGTCGAGGAGCACCCGCAGCACTCCCACCCAGACGAGAGCCGAACCGAGAACGTGAATCGCGACGAGGCTGCCCGGTACGCCGATGTTCGCCTGCAGCAGTCCGAGCCCAGCCTGGGCGATGCTCACCATGAGAAAAGCGATCACACGTCGGCGGGCGAGGGAGAACTCTGGACGACTCCGAAGGCTTAGATACAGCGTGAGCGCGAGCACGATGACGAGGGTCCCGAGCACTCCGTGCACGATAGCCACTTGCTGCCAGACGAACCCCATGCGCGGCACCTTCGCCGAATCGCCCGAATGCTGGCCAGATCCCGTCACGAGGGTGCCGATGACGATCAGCACAAAAGTACCGGCGACCAGTGCGCCGCTCAACACCCCGGAACCTCGCGGCGTCAGTGCGGCGGGGGCGAAGGTCTGGGCGATTGATTGCCTTCCACGATGCCAGGTGAGGGTTGTCGTGGTGAGCAGAGCGATCGCGAGCACGAAGTGCATCGCTACGACATAGGGATTGAGTCCGGTGAGCACCGAGATGCCGCCCGCGATGGAATTGACGATGACGAGCCAGAACTGCGACCAGGCCAGCCGCGTCAGAGTGCGATTGCGCGGCCGCTGCAGACGCACGGCAACGATCGCCCATCCGACGGCGACTATCAGGACCCCGGTCAAGGCACGATTGGCGAATTCGATGAAGCCGTGGATGCCGAGCTCCGGCGTGGTGGTGAAAGATCCAGCCTCGCAGGCCGGCCAGGTAGGGCAGCCCAGCCCGGATCCGGTGACCCGCACCACCCCCCCGGTAAGGACGATGAAAATACTCACCACGAGGGCGGCGGTAGTGCCCCAGCGCAGTGCGCGGGCGCCAAGGGTGTAGCGGCTGGCCAACCAGCTCAGTGGGGTGACGATGGGACGGTCCTTTTGTCGGAAATCGCGGGTCAGCGCTGTGATCAGCGCAGGAGGCCGAGCAGCGGGTCGATACCCACGGCGAGAAAGAGCAGGGTGAGGTAGCTGATCGAACTGTGAAACACGCGCATCGGCTTGACCGTGTCATGGCGGATCGCCATGGCATATAGCCGGTGAGACTCAAACACGAACCATCCGCCCGCCACCATCGCGACGACCGAATAGAGGATTCCCATGTGCGCCACCGGGATGAGAAGAAGCGAGCACGCCACCGTCGCCCACGCGTAGAGCACGACCTGCAGACCGACCACGGTTCGGCCCCGCACCACTGCGAGCATTGGCACATTGACCGATGCGTAGTCTGCGCGGTATCGCATCGAGAGCGGCCAGTAGTGTGGTGGCGTCCAGAGGAACACGATGCCGAACAGTATGACCGGAGCCCAGCTGAGGGACCCCGTCACCGCTGCCCAGCCGATGAGGACGGGCATGCAGCCCGCAGCGCCACCCCAGACGATGTTTTGCGGGGTCCGACGCTTGAGGACCAGAGTGTATACAAGCACGTAGAAGAGGATGGCAACAAGAGACAGCCCAGCGGCGAGCCAGTTGACGAGCAGCCCGAGTAGCAGGATCGATGCCGCACCGATGATCCAGGCGAACACGAATGCTTCGCGATCGGTGAGTTCCCCGGTGACTAGCGGGCGCTTGCTTGTGCGCTTCATGACACGGTCCATGTCGCGGTCGATGAAGCAGTTGAAAGCGCCGGCAGAACCGGCGCTGAGTGCTCCCCCCACCAGAGTCCAGAGCACAAGCCACAGATTAGGGAGGGCGCCCTGGGCGAGGATCATCACTGGTGCCGTCGTCACCAGAAGCAGTTCGATGACCCGAGGTTTAGTCAAAGCAAAATAGGCCTTCGACTTTCGCACGAAACCGATGCTCGTACTCGGCTGCCGAGTCTCTACCGCTACGTCCATTGCTCCTCTAACACCCAATCTCACCCGTTTCGAAGTCTAAGCGCCCCGGCTGTGAGCACCTGTCAGCCGCCACTCCACTGCGGTCGGCATTGGAACGACCAGTCACGGGTTTCTCTATACTTGGATTGCTCGCGTGTCGTGCCCCCAGCCCTTGCCCACCTTGATTGGCGCTCCGGTCTGCCCACAGCACTGCCGATATCGCCAGGCGAGCGTGTGCACTTACCTCAGGCGGTGTGACCCACCCGGGACAGACATCGCAGGCAACAGAAGGGTCGAATTCTCGTGGCAGCTCTCCAATGGGATCCCATTGACAACACCGCCGTAGACACCGCTCGCGTCTTGGCAGCGGATGCCGTGGAGAAGGTCGGAAATGGGCACCCGGGCACGGCAATGAGTCTGGCCCCCGCCGCGTACCTACTCTTCCAAAAAGTGATGCGCCGAGACCCGAGCGACAGCACCTGGATCGGGCGTGACCGTTTCATCCTCTCGGTCGGACACTCCTCCTTAACCCAGTACGTGCAGTTCTACTTCGCCGGCTACGGCCTCGAGCTCGACGACTTGAAGGCACTCCGCACCTGGGGGTCCAAGACCCCCGGCCACCCAGAGTACGGCCACACCGACGGGGTCGAGATCACTACCGGACCCCTCGGGCAGGGCATCGCCTCCGCCGTCGGATTCGCTTACGCCTCCCGCTTCGAGCGCGGTCTGTTCGACCCGGATGCTGCTGAAGGCACTAGTCCGTTCGACCATTTCATCTACACCATTGCCGGAGACGGCGACATGCAGGAGGGCGTGACGAGTGAGGCATCCTCTCTCGCTGGCCACCAGGAGCTCGGCAACCTCATCGCGATCTACGACAGTAATCAGATTTCGATCGAGGACGACACCAATATCGCCTTCACCGAGGATGTCAAGGCGCGCTACGAGGCGTACCACTGGCACGTGCAGGTCGTCGACTGGAAGAAGACCGGACAGTATGTCGAGGACGTCGCAGCGCTCAACGATGCCATCGAGGCAGCGAAGGGTGAGACCTCCAAGCCTTCGCTCATCATCCTCAAGACGATAATCGGTTGGCCGAGCCCGAAGAAGCAGAACTCGGGCAAGATCCACGGATCGGCGCTCGGGGCAGATGAGCTCGCCGCCGTCAAGAAGGTGCTCGGCTTCGATCCCGAAAAGACCTTCGATGTCGATCCGGCCGTTCTGGCGCACACCCGCAAGGCCGTCGATCGCGGACAAGCCGCCCATGCCGAGTGGAACATCCAGTTCGATGCCTGGGCGGTCGCCAATCCTGAGCGCAAAGTGCTGCTCGATCGAATTCTCTCCGGTGACCTCCCCGAAGGCGTGGAAGAATCGCTCCCCGAGTTCGAAGCGGGCACGGAGGTTTCGACGCGCGCTGCATCCGGAAAGGTGCTCAGCGCCCTCGGCCCGGTCATACCCGAACTCTGGGGCGGCTCGGCCGACCTCGCCGAGTCCAACAACACCACCATCGACGGGGCGCCGTCCTTCGTGCCGGCCGAGCACTCGACCCACGAGTGGACGGGAGACAGGTACGGCCGAGTCCTTCACTTCGGAATCCGCGAGCATGCAATGGGGGCGATCCTCAACGGCATCGTCCTTCACGGGAACACCCGCCCGTTCGGTGGCACATTCCTGATCTTCAGCGACTACATGCGCCCGGCGGTACGCCTCGCCGCGTTGATGAAGACTCCGGCGATCTACGTCTGGACGCACGATTCGGTCGCCCTCGGTGAGGACGGGCCGACCCACCAGCCCATCGAGCAACTCGCCGCCCTCCGCGCCATCCCGGGCCTCGACATAGTGCGCCCCGGCGACGCGAACGAGACAGCCTGGGCGTGGAAAACAATGCTGGACCGTCGTAAAGGACCCGCCGGTATTGCGCTCACACGCCAGAACATCCCCGTATTCAGGCGCGGGCAGGACCTCGCCACCGGCGAGACCTTCGCCGCCGCTAAGTATGTGGCGAAGGGTGCCTACGTGCTCGCTGAAGCACCGAATGGAACACCGGACGTGATCTTCATCGCTACCGGTTCTGAGGTGCAGATCGCGGTCGACGCGCGCGAAAAGTTGAAGGCCGAGGGCATCAACGCGAGGGTTGTCTCGGCTCCATGTCTCGAATGGTTCGAGGAACAGTCCGCGGAGTACCGCGAATCGGTACTGCCGAAGGGCGTGAGGGCGCGGGTCTCCATCGAGGCAGGACGAGACCTCACCTGGCGTGGGTATGTTGGAGACGCCGGCCGCAGCGTCTCGATCGAGCACTTCGGAGCATCCGCCGACTACAAGACGCTGTTCCGCGAGTTCGGACTGACAACTGATCACGCCATCTCCGCCGCTAAGGACTCGATCGCCGCCGTCTAGGCGTCGAAGAACAGGGAAATGAACATGACTGAGAACACCGCCACCGCCGCCCTCTCCGCCCTGGGCACCAGCATCTGGCTTGATGACCTCTCCCGCGAGAGGATCAAATCCGGAGGTCTACAGAACCTGATCGCGGACCGCAATGTCGTGGGAGTCACGACCAATCCGACGATTTTTGCCAGCGCACTCGCCAAGGGAGAGGCCTACGATGCCCAGGTTGCGGAGCTGGCCGCCGCGGGCAAGAGCGTCACCGAAGCCGTCTTCGAGATCACCACCGAGGACGTCGCGAACGCGAGCGACATCTTCCGTGCGGTCTACGACTCGACCGGCGGACGGGATGGTCGTGTCTCGATCGAGGTGGAGCCCGGTCTCGCCCACGATGCTGGGGCGACATCCGCTCAAGCCAAGCAGCTCTGGGCAAAGGTCGACCGTCCGAATGCGATGATCAAGATCCCTGCCACGGTCGAGGGCCTCGAAGCAATCACCGAGACCATCGGTTCGGGTATCAGCGTGAACGTGACTCTGATCTTCAGCCTCGAACGCCACCGAGAGGTCATCAACGCCTACCTCACCGGTCTCGAGCGCGCGAAGGCGGCGGGGTACGACCTGTCGACCATCCATTCGGTCGCCTCATTCTTCGTCTCCCGCGTCGATACCGAGGTTAACAATCGCCTCGATGCCATCGGTACCCCGGAGGCGATCGCACTGAAGAGCAAGGCGGGAATCGCGAACGCGCGCCTCGCCTACCAGGTGTTCGAGCAGGCCTTCGCCAGTGAGCGAGCCAAGGGTCTCATCGCTGCCGGGGCCAACGCGCAGCGTCCGCTATGGGCGTCTACCGGCGTGAAGGACCCGACGCTTCCGGATACCCTCTACGTCACCGAGTTGGCCGTCGCGAACGCCGTCAACACCATGCCGGAAAAGACCCTGGAGGCCACCTTCGACCACGGACTAATCGACGGGGACCAGGTCACTGGTAATTACGGTGACGCGAATTCGGTGCTCGACGCACTCGATGCACTGGGTATCTCTTACGAAGAGGTCACGGCGCTACTCGAGAAGGAAGGCGTTGAGAAATTCATCGTGTCGTGGAACGAATTGCTCGACACTGTGACGGCAGCGCTCGAATCCGCGAACGCCGAGGTTGCGAAGTGAGCTTCGACATCACGGTGAGAGGCGCCGCAGCAGAAGCCGTCGACCGCATCGTTCCACAGCTGGTGAGTGACCTTGTCGCCTCCCGCATCGCCGACCAGGACCCGACTCTCTGGGGAACAGAAGCCGAAGCCGAGGCCGGTAAGCGGCTCGGCTGGACCGAGGCCGTCGTCATCTCCGAGCACCTGATCGACGACATCATCGCGCTTCGCGACACGTTGCACGCCTCCGGCATCAACCACATCGTGCTTGGCGGAATGGGCGGTTCGTCGCTCGCACCCGAGGTCATCACCCGCACCGCCGGGGTCGAACTCACCATTCTCGACTCCACCGACCCGGGCCAGATTCTTGCCGCGCTTGGCGATCGCCTTCAAACGACGGCTGTCGTCATCTCGTCGAAGTCGGGCTCGACGCTCGAGACGGCCAGCCAACGCAAGTCGTACGAAGAGGCCTTCCACGGCATCGGCATCGACCCGGCCGAGCGCATAGTCGTCGTCACCGACCCGGGTTCACCCCTTGATGACTCCGCTAGAGCGGCCGGCTATCGCGTCTTCAACGCCGATCCCAATGTCGGCGGTCGATACTCGGCCCTCACCGCTTTCGGGCTTGTGCCGTCGGGACTTGCCGGCGTGGACATCCGCGCACTGCTCGCCGAGGCATCTGCCGTCACCGGCCAGCTCATGGTCGACCGACTCGATAATCCCGGCCTAATCCTCGGAGCCGCAATTGCAGGCACCTCCCCGTTGAAGGACAAAGTCGGGATCGTTGCCGACGGCACCTACATCGTCGGATTCGGTGACTGGGTTGAGCAGCTCATCGCCGAGTCCACCGGCAAGGAGGGCAAGGGGCTGCTTCCGGTCGTGCTCGACCTGCACTCCCCCGAGCTCACGGAGGATCTCGCCGACGTCCAGATAGTCCGCCTGGTTGAGAGTGCTCGTGCCACAAAAGAAGTGCGGGACGGAGAAATCGAGATCAGTGGGACACTCGGCGCGCAGTTGCTCGTCTGGGAATACGCGGTCGCGGTCGCCGGTCGGCTGCTGCGAATCGACCCGTTCGACCAGCCGGATGTCGAATCGGCGAAGATCGCGACCCGCGCGCTGCTGGACTCACGCCCCGAGCCCGTCGCCCCCGCCTTCATCGTCGACGGAATCGAGGTGCGCGCGTCGTCAGAACTTCTCTCGGGAGCGGACTCCGTGTCTGCCGCTATCGATGCGCTCCTCAGCCACATCGGACCGGATGGGTACCTGGCAGTGCAGGCCTACGTCGACCGTCACGCGAACCACGAGCTCGCAAAACTGCGCGACCTCCTCGCCGAGAAGACCGGTCGCCCGGTGACCTTCGGCTGGGGACCACGCTTCCTGCACTCCACCGGTCAGTACCACAAAGGTGGCCCGGCAACCGGAGTGTTCCTCCAGATCACGGCGACGGCTCCGGCCGATCTCGAGATCCCGGAGAGCCCGTTCTCCTACGGCTACCTCATCCAGGCGCAGGCCGCCGGCGACGCGAGCGTACTCACCGACCACGGTCGCCCAGTGCTCACGCTCACGCTCACGGACGCCGCGCGCAATCTCGCGGCACTATTCAGGGCCATTGCGTGATCTCCTCATCGCCCAACCGACACGAACTCGCTAGGAGCCGAATGTCCCCGGTGGAAATCACTCCGGAGTTCAACCCGCTACGGTTGCCCTCCGACCGACGACTCAACAGGATTGCCGGGCCGAGTGCCCTGATCATCTTCGGAGTAACGGGCGACCTCGCCCGCAAGAAGCTGATGCCTGCGGTCTACGACCTCGCCAATCGTGGTCTGCTCCCTCCGGGTTTCGCCCTCGTCGGCTTCGCCCGTCGCGACTGGGTCGACCAGGACTTCGCCAAAGTCGTTCATGACGCCGTCGCACAATACGCGCGCACACCGTTCGATGAAGACGTATGGAAGCAGCTCGCCGAGGGTATCCGTTTCGTCCAGGGAGAGTTCGACGACGATAAGGCGTTTGCCGACCTCAAGACGACGCTCCAGGAACTCGATCAGACGCGCGGCACGATGGGCAACCACGCCTTCTACCTCTCGATCCCGCCAAAGTCATTCCCCCAGGTCACCGAGCAGCTCCGCCGTTCGGGCCTCGCCGACGAGGTGGACGGCGCATGGCGCCGCGTCGTGATCGAAAAACCATTCGGCAGCGACCTCGAGACTGCCCGCGAACTCAATGACGTCGTCGAATCGGTCTTTCCGCCGGACTCGGTATTCCGAATCGACCATTACCTCGGCAAAGAGACAGTGCAAAATATCCTGGCCCTTCGCTTCGCCAACCAGCTGTATGAACCCCTCTGGAACTCGAACTACGTCGATCACGTGCAGATAACCATGGCGGAGGACATCGGCGTCGGCGGTCGAGCGGGCTACTACGACGGAATCGGCGCCGCGCGCGATGTCATCCAGAACCATCTTCTGCAGCTCCTTGCCCTCACGGCGATGGAAGAGCCGGTGTCATTCGCCGCGACGGACCTTCGTGCAGAGAAAGAGAAGGTGCTCTCGGCCATTCGTCTTCCGAAGGACCTCTCCCACTCCACCGCCCGCGGCCAGTACGCGAGCGGGTGGCAGGGCGGCGAAAAGGTGGTCGGGTTCCTCGAGGAAGACGGGATGAACCCGGGCTCGCTTACCGAGACCTTCGCCGCCATCCGGCTGGACATCGGCACCCGCCGGTGGTCTGGCGTGCCGTTCTACCTGCGCGCCGGCAAGCGGCTGGGTCGCCGTGTCACCGAGATTGCGGTCGTCTTCAAACGCGCGCCTCAGAATCTCTTCGCCGAAAGCCAGACCTCCGCTCTCGGCCAGAATGCCCTCGTGATCCGCGTGCAGCCGGATGAGGGTGTCACTATCCGCTTCGGCTCGAAGGTACCCGGAGCAGGGATGCAGGTGCGTGATGTCACCATGGACTTCGGCTACGGTCACGCGTTCACCGAGGCGAGCCCCGAGGCGTACGAGCGCCTCATCCTCGACGTCCTCCTCGGCGATCCTCCGCTGTTTCCCCGCCATCAGGAGGTCGAATTGAGCTGGAAGATCCTCGATCCGATCGAGGAGTTCTGGGCAACCCAGGGCCAGCCAGAGCAATACCGACCGGGCACCTGGGGACCCGCATCCGCCGACGAATTGCTCGCCCGCGACGGCCGCGTCTGGCGGCGCCCATGACCACCACAATCTGGAGACGTTCATGATCGTCGACCTTCCCGACACCACTACGAGCCAGATCTCGAAAACTCTCGTCAAGATCCGTGAAGAGGGCGGTGTGGTCGCGCTCGGACGCGTGCTCACCCTCGTGATCTCTACGAACCTCGGACACGAAGAGGAGGCGATCGAGGCCGCCAACGACGCATCCCGCGAGCATCCAATGCGGGTCATCGTCATATCGACCGGAGCCAACGGCCAGGACATGTCGGATGCACCGCGTCTCGACGCGCAGATCCGTGTCGGCGGCGATGCCGGCGCGAGTGAGGTCGTGGTGCTCAAGGCCTACGGGGACACCGCCTCGGACGAGGAGGGACTGGTCACCGGCCTGCTGCTCCCTGACGCGCCCGTCGTCGCGTGGTGGCCCGGCGAAGCTCCGGAGGTCGCCTCCGATTCGCCGCTCGGTCGCATCGCCCAGCGACGCATCACGGATGCTGCGGCCCAGCGTGATCCGCGGGGGTTCCTGAACCACCTCTCCCGCACCTACAGCCCGGGAGACACGGATTTCTCTTGGACGCGACTGACGCTCTGGCGTGCGCAGTTGGCCGCGGTGCTGGATCAGCCGCCCTACGAGACGATCACCAGTGTCGAGGTGCACGGAGCGCCCGACTCGCCATCGACGGGGCTTCTTGCTGCGTGGCTGCAGATGCAGCTCACGGTGCCAGCGCGCCACGAGCTCGTCACCCCCGCCCACGGATCGAGCGGGATCCAGGGGGTCCGTTTGCATCGTGCATCCGGCGTCATCGAACTCGAGCGCACCAATACCAATATCGTCACTCTCGTCCAGCCGAACCAGCCGATTCACGACATCTCTCTCATCCGCCGCAGCCTTCGCGACTGCCTGGCCGAAGAGCTACGACGACTCGACCCGGACGACCTCTTCGGAGCGGTGATCCAGCACGGTCTCGCTAGCCTGCATGCTCCGACCGTCACTGGTTCGATCACGATCTCCGAACCATGACCAACGCCCGTCGCGTCCTGGTGCACGCGGACAGGAAAGCCCTCGCCGGTTCGGTCGCCGCACGCTTCATCACGAAAGTGGTCGATCTGCTGGACCAGCAGTCCCGGGTGAACATCGCGCTCACCGGAGGAACCGTCGGAAGCGCCGTGCTCGAGGCGATCCGCGAATCGCCTGCCCGCGATAGCATCGACTGGTCTCGCATCGTGCTGTGGTGGAGCGACGAGCGCTGGCTCCCCCGTGGTGATGCCGGGCGCAACGACACCCAGGCACGCGAAGCGCTGCTCGACCACGTCGCGCTGCGGCCCGAGAACATCCACTGGTGCCCTGCCCCGGATTCCGGTATGAGCCTCGATGATGCCGCCACCGCCTACTCAGCGGAACTTGCGGATGCCGCGGGCGACGGCTCGGATACCCCGCGCTTCGATATCCTGTTTCTCGGCGTCGGTCCGGACGGGCACGTCGCCTCGCTGTTCCCGGATTCCCCCGGCATCCGTGTCACGGACGCCACGTTCATCGCCGTTCGCAACTCCCCCAAGCCGCCACCCGAGCGCCTGAGCCTCACCCTGCGCGTGATCAACAGCGCGGACCGGGTCTGGCTTGCTCTGTCCGGACCGGACAAGGCTTCAGCGCTGGGGCTGGCCCTCGCAGGCGCCAGCTCCTGGGAGGTGCCCGTGGCCGGAGTCGAGGGTCGCCTGCGCACGGTGTTCTTCGTCGACCGGGAGGCTGCCGCCGAGGTGCCGAGCGACCTGATCACAGCCGACTACTGAGGCAGTCCGATAGACGCCCTCGGCGAACTGCGGTTGCCTGCGTAACTCCTGCAATTGAGGGCCGGGGACTCGAAGCAGGTCAGCTTGGCGCCTCCCCTCTTCTCGGGCTCTTCGAATAGCAGGAGTTAGGCGAGGAGGGCGCTGCTCAGATCTGCTCACCGGGGTCGGGAAGTCCACCGGTGCGAGGGTCCGGAGTACAGCCCCACTTCTCCGCACAACTCCGGCACTATTGCGGGCGACACGGCGGGCGCTCCGGAATCGGGGAGTCGCGTCTGGAGATTGCCCCGCTCTGCAGGAGTTGCAGACGAAAGAGCCGAAGACGATACCGTCCCTGGATCGTCGAAGTACGGAAAGGTGCCCGGGCTACTGCGGCGTGAGGCGACCGCGACGCGCGCGGAGCTGCTCGAGTGCCTCGTCGAGGAGCGTCGCCGCTTCCTCCTCTGTCCGGCGTTCCTTGACGTAGGCGAGGTGGGTCTTGTAAGGCTCGATCTTCACCACCGATGGAGGGTTCTCTTTGTCGCGCCCGGCCGGGAGACCGCAGTTCGGGCAATCGAGAGTTTCGGGGATCTCATCCGGTTCGATCGTGGCGAGGAAATGCGGGCTCAGTTCGTGGCCCTTGGCACACCAGTAAAATACCTGCAGGCGCTCGGCGTGGAAACCACGATCCTGCTCGCCCATCGGCCCGGCTCCCACGCGGGACCCACGAATAGCACTACCACCTGAAGCCATGCGTACGTCTCCTAGCTGGTTACGTCGAACTTGGTGATCAGACCAAGGACGATGATCGATGATACCCAGATCAACGCGAGAATCAGAGTGATGCGGTTCAGGTTTCGTTCCGCGACACCGGATGCTCCGAGGTTGCTGGTCACTCCGCCGCCGAACATGTCGGACAGCCCGCCTCCGCGACCGCGGTGGAGCAGGATGAGCAGGGTCAGCAGGAGGCTCGTGATGCCGAGTACCACCTGCAGTATGACCTGAAGAATTTCCACGAACAGCCTCTCTGGGGCACACCGATGAGGTCTATCGGGGCGCTTTTAGTATATCTTGCCGAGGCGGCTTCCTGTGAAATCGCCGGGCTGGGCTCGGCTCAAGTGCCGACGTGCCTCTGGAACTGCGCGATGCTGGAGAACTCCGAGAGATCGAGACTCGCCCCGCCTACCAATGCACCATCCACGTTGGGCTCGCGCATGAAGCCTGCGATGTTCGAGGCTTTTACCGACCCGCCGTAGAGGATGCGGGTCGCGGATGCCGCGTCTTCGCCGATCATCTCGCCGAGAGTGGCTCGCAGCTGAGCTGCGACCTGCTCGGCCTGAGCCGGGGTCGCCGCCTGGCCGGAGCCGATCGCCCACACCGGCTCATAGGCCACCACGATATTCGCGCCGACCGTCACCGAGCCGAGGGCCGCCTGAAGCTGTGCGACCGGAACCGCACTCGGACCATGCTTCTCAAGATCCTCCGCGGTCTCTCCGACACACAACACAGGCACGAGACCGTGTGAGATCGCCGCGGCGACCTTTGCCGCCACTTCTTCATCGGTCTCGTGATGGAGCACGCGGCGTTCGGAATGTCCGATGATCACGTATTGGCAGTCGAGTGCTTTGAGGAAGGCTGCGGAGACTTCACCCGTGTACGCACCCGAGTCATGCGCCGAGACATCCTGACCACCAAATTTTAGTGGAAGCTTGTCGGCCGAAATCAGAGTCTGGACCGAGCGAAGGTCGGTGAATGGAGGGAAGACCGCCACTTCCACGGTGCCGTAGTCGAGCTTCGCGTCCTTCAGGCTCCAGGCAAGCTTCTGAACGAAGGCGATGGACTGGAGGTGATCGAGATTCATCTTCCAGTTGCCAGCGATCAACGGGGTACGTGTGGTCATGCTGCTGTCCATCCCAGTACTTGCAAGCCTGGAAGGCTCGTGCCCTCCAGGAATTCGAGGCTCGCGCCGCCACCGGTGGAGATGTGGCCGAACTGGTCGTCGGTGAAACCGAGAGCTCGCACGGCGGCGGCGGAGTCTCCCCCGCCCACCACGGAAAGGCCATCGACCTCGGTCAACGCCTGGGCGACGATCTCGGTACCCGCCGCGAAGGGCGCGAGTTCAAAGACGCCCATCGGGCCGTTCCAGAACACGGTTTTCGACCCGCGGATGACGTCGGCGAAGCGGGCAGCCGTCTCCGGGCCGATATCCAGTCCGAGACCGGACTCCGCCCAGGGCGAGCCTTCGATGTCGTCAGCGGGGCGCACCTGGTGCTCCGCATCGGCACCGAACTTCGACGCGACCACGACATCCGTCGGCAGCACGATCTCGACCCCGAGTTCCTCGGCCTTCGCCAGATACCCGCGCACGACCTCCAGCTGGTCGATCTCGAGCAGGCTCGCGCCCACTTTGTGACCCTGCGCTGCGAGGAAGGTGAAGAGCATGCCGCCGCCGATGAGGAGAGAGTCGACTCGCGGGAGCAGGTGCGCTATGACGCCGAGCTTGTCTGACACCTTCGATCCACCGAGCACCACCGCGTAGGGCTTGCTCGGATTCTCCGTGAGACGATCCAGCACATCGAGCTCGGTGGCGATCAGCGTTCCGGCCGCACTGGGAAGCAACTCCGCGAGTTCATACACACTCGCCTGCTTGCGGTGGACGACTCCGAACCCGTCGGACACGAACGCATCGCCAAGGGCGGCGAGTTTGCTCGCGAACTCCCGGCGCTCATCCGCGCTCTTCGCCGTCTCTCCCTGGTTGAAGCGCAGGTTCTCGAGAAGCGCGACGTCTCCCTCGGCCAGGCCGGCGACCGCATCCGCGGCAGAGGCGCCAATGGTGTCTGAGGCGAAGGTGACGGCCTTGCCGAGAAGCTCGCTGAGCCGCTGAGCCACCGGAGCTAGGCTGTATTTCACGTCTGGAACACCATTAGGGCGACCGAGATGTGACACCACGACCACGCGTGCTCCGGCGTGGATGAGCAGGTTCAGTGTGGGCAGCGAGGCTCGGATGCGGCCATCGTCCGTGATCTGGGCACCCTTGAGAGGAACGTTCAGGTCACAGCGGACGATGACCCTCCTGCCCGCAAGCGAACCGAGGGAATCGATCGTGCGGAGGGTCATCCGGTTGCCTTACAGGCGCTCTGCGACGTATTCGGTAAAGTCGACGAGCCGGTTGGAGTAGCCCCACTCGTTGTCGTACCACCCGGCGATTTTCACCTGGTTGCCGAGCACCTTGGTGAGTCCCGCGTCGAAGATGCACGAGTGCGGATCGCCCTGGATGTCGCTGGAGACGATCGGATCTTCCGTGTAGCTGAGGAAGCCTTTGAGAGCGCCACTCTCGGATGCCGCCTTGTAGGCGGCGTTGACCTCGGCTACCGTGACGTTGCGTCCGGCCTCGACCGTGAGGTCGGTGATCGAACCGGTCGGCACTGGCACCCGGAGCGCGTAGCCGTCGAGCTTGCCGACGAGTTCGGGAACGACAAGTCCGAGTGCCTTTGCTGCACCGGTGGAGGTCGGGATGATATTGAGTGCCGCGGCACGGGCACGACGGAGATCGCTGTGCGGTCCGTCCTGCAGGTTCTGATCGGCGGTGTACGCGTGCACAGTGGTCATGAGGCCACGTTCGATGCCGAAGGCCTCCATGAACACCTTCGCCAGCGGCGCCAGGCAATTCGTGGTGCAGGACGCGTTGGAGAGGATGTGTTGGGTCGCGGCGTCGTAGAGATGCTCGTTGACACCCATGACGAAGGTGCCGTCGTCATCGGTAGCCGGGGCGGAGATGATGACCTTCTTCGCGCCTGCTTCGATGTGCTTGGCGGCATCCTTCGCGTTAGTGAAGCGACCGGTCGATTCGATGACGATGTCGACGCCCAGTTCGCCCCAGCCGAGGTTCGCGGGATCGCGCTCTGCGAGGACCTTGATGCGTTTGCCACCGACCACGATGTACTCGCCGTCGACCGAAACGTCTTCGGACAGGCGTCCGGCGACGGAATCATACTTGAGGAGGTGCGCGAGCGACTTGGGGTCGGTGAGGTCGTTGACGGCGACGACCTCAAGGTCAGCGCCCTGCGCGAGTGCCGCGCGGAGGTAGTTGCGACCAATGCGGCCAAAGCCGTTGATTCCGATCTTGACAGTCAAGTGAACTCCTGTTGTTGAGGCGCCGTGAGCGCGACTTTATGGGGGATTTTTACCGAGCAGATTCACGGATGCGGCCGAGGCTGACCCGGCCGCATCGCGCTGGCCTGCTAAGAAGGCCGAGTCGCTATGACAGTACCAGCAGGCCGTTCGTCTTCTCGCGAGCAACGTCGAACCGCCGCTGAACGTTGCTCCAGTTTGCGATGTTCCAGAACGCCTTCACGTAGTCCGCCCGCACATTCTTGTAGTCGAGGTAGTAGGCATGCTCCCACACGTCGAGCAAGAGGACCGGCACCGTACCGGCGGCGAAGTTCGACTGCTGGTCGAAGAACTGACTGATGAGCAGCTTCTCGCCGATCGAGTCCCATACGAGTGCGGCCCAGCCCGAGCCCTGCACGCCGAGGGCGGCGGCCGTGAAGTGCGCCGTGAATTTGTCGAAGGATCCGAAATTCTCGTCGATGGCCGAGGCAAGCTCCCCGACAGGCTTGTCGCCGCCATCCGCAGAGAGGTTGGTCCAGAAGATGGAATGGTTGACGTGGCCGCCCAGGTTGAACGCGAGATCCTTCTCAAGCTTGTTCACGTTGGCCAGGTCTCCGGAGTCGCGAGCGGCAGCGAGACCTGCGACGGCCGCATTCGCTCCAGTCACGTAGGCCTGGTGATGCTTGGAATGGTGAAGTTCCATGATGGCGCCGCTGATGCTCGGAGCGAGAGCTCCGTAGTCGTATCCCAGCTCGGGCAGAGTGTAATCGGCCATAGTGCGATCTCCTTTGTGATCAGTCCCGTCGACACGACAGTTCCGCATCGATCCGGGTCTTTTTTCAGTGTACTCGGCTCGGCTGTCCACCCCATCGACACATCCTTCCCGGTCTGATGGAGTTCAGAACCGGTCCAGGAGACTGTGATTTCCGTCTCAGGCGTCGTCGTAGTCCGGGGGCAGGTTCGCGTCGGTGCCGGGAATGCCGAGATCGACCGCGCGCTTGTCGGCCATGGCGAGGAGACGTCGGATACGACCCGCGACGGCATCCTTCGTCATCGGTGGATCTGCGTGATGGCCGAGTTCATCCAGACTCGAGTCCCGGAACCGAAGCCGGAGGTCCCCCGCGTATCGCAGGTGCTCAGGCACATCGCCATCGAGGATCTCGAGGGCCCGCTCGACCCTCGCACACGCCGCGACCGCGGCCTGGGCAGAGCGACGCAGGTTGGCGTCGTCGAAGTTGACGAGCCGGTTGGCTGTCGCGCGCACTTCGCGACGTTGACGCAGCTCTTCCCAGTTGAGCACGGTGGAATGGGCTCCCATGTGCACCAGCATCGCGCTGATGGCCTCACCGTCACGGATGACGACCCGGTGTACGCCTCGCACCTCACGCGCCTTCGCTGCGACTTTCAAACGACCGGCGGCGCCGACCAGCGCCATCGCCGACTCATTGCCTGGGCAGGTGATCTCGAGTGCCGCCGAGCGACCGGGGTCCGTCAGCGAGCCGTGTGCCAGAAAGGCGCCGCGCCAGACTGCGGCAAGCTCCTCACCGCTGCCGGTGGTGAGCTTGTTCGGGAGTCCTCGGATGGGGCGACGGCGAGCATCCAGAAGCCCGGTCTGCCGAGCGAGCGTCTCCCCCCCGTCGAGGACTCGTACCAGATAGTGACTCGTTCGACGGAGCCCGGAGGCGGAGATAACGGAGATCTCACTCTTCACGCCGTAGAGCTCTGCGAGGTCTTTACGCACGCGCCGGGCGAGTTGCGCGGTGTCGAGCTCGGACTCGACGGCAATTCGTCCAGAGATCAGGTGCAGACCACCGGAGAACCGCAGAATGGTCGCGAGTTCCGCGGCGCGAACCGTGGTCTTGCTGACTTCGATGCGGGCGAGTTCATCTTTGACGTCGGCGGTGAGAGCCAATCCGTGTTCCTAACTGTCAGATATTCGAAGATGGCGTGGCCGGGTCCGGGGGAATTCAGCCGGGGTCCGGAGCCAGCGAAGCTGTGTGGGGAGGTCGTCGACCGGCTACTCGCGTCCAAGGTCGCGATGCTTGATGCTGACTGCTACTCCGGGCTGTTCTCGCAGCAGAGCAGCCAGCCGCTGAACGACGGCAACCGACCGGTGCTTTCCTCCCGTGCATCCAATGGCGATCGTAGCGTGTCTCTTGTTCTCCCGCTGGAAGCCGGCGAGAACCGGGGCGAGCGCGAGCACGTACCGGTCGACGAATTCAGCCGCACCCTCCTGGGCTAGCACGTAGTCGCTGACCTGTGCGTCCAGTCCGCTCAGCCCGCGAAGTGTTGGTACCCAGAACGGATTAGGCAGGAAGCGCATGTCGGCCACGAGATCGGCGTCCGCGGGGAGGCCGTACTTGTACCCGAAACTCAGCACAGTGAGTTGGAGTCCCGGCGTATCGGCGCTGGAGAATATATCGGAGATTGTGGTCGCGAGTTGGTGGATGTTGAGGTCTGAGGTGTCGACGACGATGTCGCTCAACTCGCGGAGGCCCAGCATCCGCTGTCGTTCCGCTCCGATACCGTCGAGCAGAGTGCCGTCGCCCTGCAGCGGGTGCGGGCGTCGCACCTGCTCGAAACGGCGCACAAGCGCGGCATCCGTGGCCTCGAGGAACAGCACCCGCACGGGTGTCGCCTCGCGCAGGACTTCGACGGTCTCCTCGAGATCGGCGAACAGCTTGCCTCCCCGCACGTCGACGACGGCAGCGACCTTCGGCAGGTTGTTGCCCGCCTTGCCGGCGAGTTCCACCAATGGACGCAGCATCTGCGGCGGTAGGTTGTCGACGACGTACCAACCCAGGTCCTCGAGGGCATTGCCGACCGTTGAACGCCCCGCTCCGGACATGCCGGTGACAATGAGCACTTCCTGGCGCTGATCCGCCTGGCGGTAGCCGTCCCCGGTCATCGCGTGTTCACACCTTCACCTCTGAACGGTTGCCTGTGCGTCCAGCCTATCGACCAACTCACTCCCGGAGTTTCTCGAAGATGGTCTGCGCGATTACGACGCCGACTCCCTTCACTTCTGCTATCGCCGCGGGCTCGGCGCCTCGGAGTTGTGTGACCGACCCGAAATGACGCAGGAGCTCTTTTACGCGTGCCGGTCCGAGACCGGGAATTTCTGAAAGCACCGAGCCCACGTCGCGCTTGCGCCTCTGACGCTGATAGGTGATCGCAAAGCGATGAGCCTCGTCACGGATGCGCTGAATCAGAAAGAGCGCGTCACTGTTGCGCGGTAGGATCACCGGATAATCATTGCCGGGAAGCCAGATCTCCTCCAGTCGTTTCGCGATACCGCACAGGGCGATTCCCGTGATTCCGGCATCCGCGAGCGCGCGCGCGGCAGCAGCCACCTGTGGCTGGCCGCCGTCCACGATAAGCAGATTGGGACGGTAGGCGAAGCGCGGTCGCACAGCGCTCTCCCCCGGCTCGGTCACCTTGCCGGTCTCGGCGGCAGATATCGCCTCCACCACGGCAGCGACCGGATCGTCATCGAGGTGCGCGAGCCGTCGGGACAGCGTCTGGTAGATCGACTCCGTGTCGTCGCTGGACTCGGGGATACTGAACCGCCGGTACTGGTCTTTGCGCGGAAGTCCATCTTCGAACACCACCATCGATGCGACGATGTTGGTGCCGCTGAGGTGCGACACGTCGTAGCACTCCATCCGCAGCGGAGCATCCCCCATGCCGAGGGCATCTTGGATGTCGGCGAGGGCCTGCGAGCGGGCGACGAAGTCGCCGCTGCGGCGGGTTTTATACAGGATGAGAGCGTTACGCGCATTGGTCGCGACGGTGAGGGCGAGGGCCGCAAGCTCACCGCGTTGCGCGACCCGCATCGCGACCTTTCCCTGCCCGGCACGGCCCTGGGTGAGGCCTCGCTCGGCCCTCAGCTCGGTAAGCCAGGTCTCCAGCTCGACCGCGTCATCCGGTAGTTCGGGCACCACGACAAGCCTCGGCGGATCGAGCTCGTCATAGGCGTTATGCACGACGGTCTCGACCAGTTCGGCCAGCTCGAGATCGAGCTCCTTGTCGACCACCCAGCTGCGCACACCTCGGATGCGGCCTCCGCGCACCGTGAACTGCTGCACTGCTGCGGCGAGCTCGTCGTGCGCGATGCCGAAGATGTCGGCATCCACGTCTTCTGATAGCACGACGGTGTTCTTCGACAGTGCCGTCTCGAGTGCCCCGAGTTGGTCGCGGTACTTCGCCGCGGACTCGTAGTCCTGCACTGCAGCCGCGGCCTTCATACGTTTGGAGACCTCGCCGACGTACTTGGAGTCGTTGCCTGCCATGAACGAGGCGAAGTCGAGTGCGATCGACTTATGCCCTTCCTTCGTGATCCGGCCGACGCAGGGAGCTGCGCACTTGCCGATGTCTCCGAGCAGGCAGGGCCGCCCGGTGTGCTCGGCACGCTTGTAGGTGGACTCTGAACAGCTGCGCATCGGGAAGGCCTTGAGCATCAGATCCACCGTCTCGCGGATCGCCCAGACCTTCGTGTATGGCCCGAAGTAGCGTGCCCCCTTGAGGCCCTTGTTTCGGGTGACAAGCACTCGCGGCACGTTCTCGCCGAGGGTGATAGCCAGGTAGGGATAGGACTTGTCGTCGCGAAACTGAACATTGAACGGAGGGTCGAACTCCTTGATCCAGGTGAATTCGAGCTGGAGGGCCTCGAATTCTGTGCCGACGACCGTCCATTCGACGGATGCCGCACTCAGTACCATCCGCCGTGTTCGCTCGTGCAGGCTCGCCAACGGTGCGAAATAGTTACTCAGGCGCGCACGCAGGTTCTTCGCCTTACCGACGTATAGGACACGCTGGGCAACGTCCCTGAAGCGGTAGACCCCCGGTTGTTGGGGGATCTCGCCGGCCTTCGGGCGCCACATCACGGTGTCAGACATGGCGGCTAGGTCGTCGCGAGGGCTTTGGCCCGGGCCGTCGCGGGCTTCTTGCGTCGCACCGATGCCACGACCTCGGGCAGGATCTCTCTGAGGAAGGACCCGGTGAAGCTCGACTCGACTGTTGCGAGATGTTCGGGCGTGCCGACTGCGAGAATCTCGCCGCCGCCAGCACCACCCTCCGGGCCGAGGTCGATGAGCCAGTCCGCGGACTTGATCACGTCGAGGTTGTGCTCGATGACAATGACGGTGTTGCCTTTTTCTACGAGACCGTTGAGCACCAGTAGGAGCTTGCGGACGTCTTCGAAATGCAGGCCGGTGGTTGGCTCGTCAAGCACGTAGATGCTGCGACCCATCGACCGCTTCTGCAGCTCCGTTGCGAGCTTCACCCGCTGAGCCTCACCTCCGGAGAGGGTCGTGGCGCTCTGTCCGAGGCGCACATAGCCGAGCCCGACATCCACGAGGGTGCCGAGGAATCGACTGATCGACGAGATGGCCTCGAAGAAGTCCGCGGCCTCGCTGATGGGCATGTCGAGCACCTCAGCGATGCTCTTGCCCTTGTAATGCACCGCGAGAGTCTCACGGTTGTACCGGGCACCATTGCAGACCTCGCAGACCACATAGACGTCGGGAAGAAAATTCATCTCGATCTTGATCGTGCCGTCGCCGGAGCAGTTCTCGCAGCGGCCGCCCTTGACGTTGAAGCTGAACCGACCGGGGAGGTATCCGCGTGCCTTCGCATCCTGCGTCTCGCTGAACAGGGTACGTATCTTGTCGAACACTCCGGTGTACGTCGCCGGATTGGAGCGCGGCGTGCGCCCGATCGGCGCCTGATCGACGTGCACGACCTTGTCGAGGTTGTCGAGGCCGGTCACGCGGGTGTGCTTACCCGGAATCTGGCGAGCCCCATTGAGCTCGTTGGCGAGCACTTTATAAAGAATGTCGTTGATGAGGCTTGATTTGCCCGATCCGCTGACCCCGGTTACCGCCGTGAAGGTTCCGAGCGGGAATTCGACGGTCACGTTGCGCAGGTTGTTCGCGCGCGCTCCCTCGACCGTGAGCATCCGCTTCTTGTCGATCGGACGGCGGGATTTCGGAGTTTCGATCGACCGGCGACCGGATAGGTAGTCGCCGGTCATCGACTCTGTGTTGGCAAGAAGCGCCTCATACGACCCCGAGTGTACGACCTCGCCCCCATGCTCACCCGCGCCCGGACCGATGTCGACGATCCAGTCGGCCGTGCGGATGGTGTCCTCGTCGTGCTCGACGACGATGAGCGTATTGCCGAGGTTCTTCAACTTCACGAGGGTCTCGATGAGACGACGGTTATCGCGTTGGTGAAGGCCGATGCTCGGCTCGTCGAGCACATAGAGCACCCCGGTGAGACCCGAACCGATCTGCGTGGCGAGCCGGATGCGCTGTGCCTCGCCACCGGAGAGGGATCCTGCCGAGCGGGAGAGGTTCAGATAACTCAGGCCCACCTCGATGAGAAACTCGAGGCGAAGCCGGATTTCCCGCAGGACCTGGGCGGCGATCTTGGCGTCACGGGCAGAGAGCTCGAGACGCTGCATGAAGTCGAAGGCGTCGAGCAGACTGAGTTCCGCAACGTCCGCGATGTTGTGATCGTAAACCGTCACGGCGAGAACCTCCGGCTTCAGCCGCTTGCCGTCGCACACCGGGCAGTTGATCTCCCGGAGGTACGCCGAGTAGCGCTGGCGTGCCGAGTCGGTCTCCGCCTCGAGGAACTTGCGCTCGATGTAGGGCATGACGCCTTCGAATCCGGTGGAATATTTCATCTCCCGGCCGAAGCGGTTCTTCCACCTGACCGTCACCTCGAAGTCGTTCCCCTTGAGAATCGCATTCTGAATGGTGGCGTCGAGATCGTGCCACGGTGTCGTGAGCGAAAAGTCGAGGTCAGCGGCAAGCCCCTCGAGCAGTCGCTGGAAGTAGTTGAAGAGTCCCTTGCCGCTCTGGGTCCACGGGAGGATCACCCCATCGGCCAGGCTGAGCGCGGGGTCGCCGAGCAGCAGCTCCGAATCGACCGACATCTTGGTACCGAGCCCCGAGCACGCCGGGCAGGCACCGAAGGGAGCGTTGAACGAGAAGGTGCGCGGCTCGATCTCAATGAGCTGCACCGGGTGACCGTTAGGGCAGGATAATTTCTCACTGAAGTTGCGCCAGGCGTCGGGACCAGTGGCGTCGACGTAGTTGACGCTCACCAGTCCGTCGGTGAGACGAAGGGCGGTTTCCAGGGAGTCCGTGAGGCGGGTCAAAATGTCATCGGCGGCGACAAGTCGGTCCACGACCACGGAGATGTCGTGCTTGTACTGCTTTTTCAGCGTTGGCGGCTCGCTGAGCTGAATCTGCTCTCCGTCGACGATCGCCCGGGAGTACCCGCTGGCCGCGAGTTCTTTGAACAGGTCGACGAACTCGCCCTTTTTCTGCGAAATTACCGGACTGACGATCTGATACCGCACCCCGGTCTCGAGAGTCATCAGCTGGTCGGCGATCTGCTGCACGGTTTGGCGCTCGATCTTCTCGCCGCAGACGGCACAGTGTGGCACGCCGATTCGCGCCCAGAGCAGACGCATGTAGTCGTAAATCTCAGTAATCGTGCCGACCGTCGATCGCGGGTTGCGGTTAGTCGATTTCTGGTCGATCGAGACCGCGGGGCTCAGCCCATCGATGAAGTCAACGTCGGGACGATCCACCTGCCCGAGAAATTGCCGCGCATACGCGGAGAGAGACTCGACATAGCGACGCTGGCCCTCCGCGAAGATCGTGTCGAACGCGAGGGATGACTTGCCCGATCCGGAGAGACCGGTGAACACCACCAGCGAGTCGCGGGGAATCTCGAGGTCGACCCCCTTGAGATTGTGCACTCTCGCACCGTGGACGGAGAGCTTCGAACCGGACTCGACGCGAGAAATAGACACTCTATAGATTCTATGCAGACCACCGACAGTGAACCTCGGGGTTCGCTCAATGAGCCCAGACGACTCGCGACATCCCTGCTAGATGTCCGCTGGCATCCAGTGCATCGAAATCCTAAGAGAGGTGCCCGGCGGCTTCCATCTGGCGCAACTCTTTCTTGAGATCGGATACCTCGTCACGCAGCCGTCCGGCGAGCTCGAACTTGAGCTCACCCGCTGCCTGCAGCATCTGGTCGTTGAGGTCGCGGATGATCGACTCGAGATCGTTCGCTCCCGATGCCGCGAGTCCTCCGTGCCGCTTCAGGTTCGGGGTCGGGGAACGCTTCCTCCCGTCCCTGCTGGAGAGCAGCGCTGCGGTGTCGGCGCCTTCCCGATTGAGTGACTCGGTGATGTCTGCGATCTTCTTGCGGAGCGGCTGCGGGTCGACCCCGCGCTCGAGGTTGTAGGCGACCTGGAGCTCCCGGCGACGGGTGGTCTCCGAGATCGCGAGCTTCATCGAGTCGGTCATCACGTCGGCGTACATGTGCACGGCACCGGAGACGTTGCGGGCTGCCCGGCCGATCGTCTGGATGAGCGAAGTCGAGGAGCGGAGGAATCCCTCCTTGTCTGCGTCGAGAATTGCCACAAGTGATACCTCGGGAAGGTCAAGGCCCTCTCGAAGCAGGTTGATCCCGACAAGCACGTCATAGACGCCCTGCCGCAGCTCGGTGAGTAACTCGACACGGCGAAGCGTGTCGACATCCGAATGCAGGTAGCGCACGCGCACGCCAGCCTCGCCGAGGAATTCGGTAAGTTCTTCCGCCATCTTCTTGGTGAGCGTCGTCACGAGCACTCGCTCGTTGACCGCTGTGCGCTTACGGATCTCCTCGAGCAGGTCGTCGATCTGGCCCTTTGAGGGCTTCACCACGATCTCCGGGTCGATGAGGCCGGTGGGACGGATGATCTGCTGCACCACACTGTCGGTGATACCCATCTCGTATTTGCCCGGGGTGGCCGACAGGTATACCTTCTGGCCCACCCGGTCGAGGAACTCATTGAATTTCAGCGGACGGTTGTCGAGCGCACTTGGCAGTCTGAACCCGTGGTCTACCAAAGTGCGCTTGCGAGACGCGTCCCCCTCGTACATCGCACCGATCTGCGGAACTGTGACGTGAGACTCGTCGATGACGACGAGGAAGTCATCAGGGAAGTAGTCGATGAGGCAGTGCGGGGCCTCCCCCTGCTGGCGCTGGTCGATATGGCGCGAGTAGTTCTCGATGCCACTGCAGAATCCGATCTGCTCCATCATCTCGATATCGAAGGTCGTGCGCATCCGCAGTCGCTGGGCCTCCAGCAGCTTGCCTTCGCGCTCGAGTTGTGTAAGCCTTTCGTCCAGCTCGACCTTGATCGTCTTGATCGCCGCGTGCATGCGTTCCTGGCCTGCGACGTAGTGGGACCCGGGGAAAACGGAAACCGCTTCGAGCTTCTGCACCACGTCACCCGTGAGGGGATGAAGGCTGTAGAGCCCCTCGATCTCGTCTCCGAACATCTCGATCCGGATCGCGAGTTCCTCGTACATCGGGATGATCTCGATCGTGTCTCCCCTAACGCGGAAGTTGCCGCGGGAGAAGTCGACGTCATTGCGTTGGTATTGCATCGACACGAACTTGCGGATGAGCGTCTCGCGGTTGATCGACATGCCGACCTGGAGTGCCATCATGGCTTCGAGGTATTCCTCGGAGGAGCCAAGACCGTAGATGCAGGAAACCGTCGACACGACGATGACATCCCGCCGGCTGAGCAGCGAATTGGTTGTCGAATGACGGAGACGTTCGACCTCGGCATTCACCGAGGAGTCCTTCTCGATGAAGGTGTCGGTCTGGGGCACGTAGGCCTCGGGCTGGTAATAGTCGTAGTACGACACGAAGTACTCGACAGCATTGTTCGGCATCAACTCCCGGAACTCGTTGGCGAGCTGCGCCGCGAGGGTCTTATTGTGCGCGAGAACGAGAGTGGGGCGCTGCACAGCCTCGATGAGCCAGGCCGTGGTCGCCGACTTGCCGGTACCGGTCGCGCCGAGCAGCACGACATCCGTTTCGCCCGCGTTGATCCTCGCTGTCAGTTCTGCGATCGCCGTTGGCTGGTCTCCGCTTGGCACGTAGTCGCTGATGACCTCGAACGGGCGCACAGAGCGTGTCGGTTGCATGTTTCTAGCTTAGGCAGCGCCACTGACAGTGATGCCGGATATCTCCGTGAGCAGAATCACCGTCGACCAGAACCGGACGAGCGCCGCTCGGCGAGGCTCTCCCACAGGCTGTCGGCCTGCCCAAGCGTCTCTTCCAGGCTCCCGTCGCTGTCGATCACCACGTCCGCGATGGCGAGTCGTTCGGTCTCCGTCGCCTGGGAGGCGAGTCGGTGCTGAGCCTCCACCGCAGTGAGACCACGCAGTGCGACCAGGCGGTCCGATCGCGTATCGACACTCGCGCTCACCACCACGATGAGGTCGAAATCAGGATGGTCCGGATCGCGCATCGCCTCGACAAGCAGCGGAACGTCGTAGACGACGACTCCGTTCGGATCGGTGCGTTCCGCGGAGGCGAACAACTCCGCACTGCGGCCTCGGATAGCCGGATGCGTGATCGCGTTGAGCGCGGACCGGGCATCCGGATCCTGAAAGATCAGGCCCCCGAGGGCCGCACGGTCGAGGGATCCGTCGGCCGAGATGACCCCGGGACCGAAACGGTCCACGATAGCGACGAGACCAGGGGTTCCGGCCGCGACCACATCCCGCGCAAGCTGGTCGGCGTCCACCACTGTTGCCCCGAGCTGTTCGAGACGCTTGGCGACGACGGTCTTTCCTGAAGCTATGCCGCCCGTAAGGCCGATGAGGTACACGTCGTCAATGGTAGTTGCCATCTCCTCCGCAACCCGGGCCGTCCCGGGCTCCCCCGGGCGGGCGTGCCGGCCCGGGGAGTCCGCCGAGAACCGGACGCCGTCAGGCAGGCTTAACGACGACACGGCCGGACCCGAGGGGTCCGACCGTGCCGAAGGATAGTGCCTAGGAGTTGGAGCTCAGCTTCTCGCGAAGTGCCGCGAGAGCCTGGTCGTCCGCCAGCGTTCCGGCAGAGTCGGCGTCGTTTGAGAACGAGGAGCCCCCGGCGACCGGAGCGTCACTGATTTCATCAGCGGTCGAAACCTGTTTCTTGTGGGCTTCCCAACGAGCCTGGGCCGCAGCGTAATCCTGCTCCCACTTCTCGCGCTGGGACTCGAAGCCCTCTTTCCACTCATTGGTCTCCGGGTCGAAGCCGTCCGGGTACTTGTAGTTGCCCGCCTCGTCGTACTCGGTGAGCATTCCGTAAAGCGCCGGGTCGAACTCGGTTCCCTCAGGGTCGACGCCCTCGTTAGCCTGCTTCAGCGAGAGCGAGATGCGGCGACGCTCAAGGTCGATGTCAATGACCTTGACAAACACCTCGTCGGCGACCGAGACAACTTGTTCGGCGAGCTCGACGTGCTTTCCCGAGAGCTCCGAGATGTGCACGAGACCCTCGATGCCCTCGGCAACACGAACGAACGCGCCGAATGGGACGAGCTTCGTGACCTTCCCGGGAGCGACCTGGCCGATGGCGTGGGTGCGGGCGAATACCTGCCACGGGTCTTCCTGCGTCGCCTTGAGGGACAGCGAGACACGCTCGCGCTCGAGGTCGACCTCGAGGATCTCGACGGTGACCTCCTGGCCGACCTCGACAACCTCTGAGGCGTGCTCGATGTGCTTCCAACTGAGCTCAGAGACGTGAACGAGTCCATCGACGCCGCCGAGGTCGACGAAGGCACCGAAGTTGACGATCGACGAGACGACACCCTTGCGAACCTGGCCCTTGGCGAGATTGTTGAGGAAGGTCGTACGGCTCTCGGACTGCGTCTGCTCGAGAAGAGCGCGCCGGGAGAGCACGACGTTGTTGCGGTTCTTGTCGAGCTCCAGGATCTTCGCTTCGATCTCCTGGCCGAGGTAGGGCGTCAGATCGCGAACACGACGAAGCTCGATAAGCGAAGCCGGGAGGAATCCGCGGAGTCCGATATCGACGATGAGCCCGCCCTTGACGACCTCGATGACCGAACCGGTCACGACGCCATCGGCATCCTTGATCTTCTCGACGTCACCCCACGCGCGCTCGTACTGGGCGCGTTTCTTGGAGAGAATGAGGCGGCCTTCTTTGTCTTCCTTCTGGAGGACGAGAGCTTCAACCACATCGCCGACCTGAACGACTTCGGTGGGGTCGACGTCGTGCTTAATGGAGAGTTCGCGGGAGGGGATTACGCCTTCGGTTTTGTAACCGACGTCGAGGAGGACCTCGTCACGATCGATCTTGACGACGGTGCCCTCGATGAGGTCCCCGTCGTTGAAGAATTTGAGAGTCTTTTCGACCGCGGCGAGAAAGTCTTCAGCAGATCCGATGTCATTGATTGCGACCTGCTTGGGCGCCTTGTCGGTCGTTACGATTGTCATGTAGTAGTTGCTCCAGGATGGACGTTTTTCAGGGCCGGCCGCGAGTAAGTGCTCTCACGCGAGAGTATTCTGTGTGATTTCCGCGACTGGCACGCGGATAAGTCGCCGCAGAATTGCGACGCCTCAGTCTATAGCCCCCGAAAGGAGCACGCTACCGTGAGCGTTACCCACTCGGAGTTCACGCAGCCGAGGCGTTCGCGCAGCTGAGGCGTTCGCGCGCCGACGCGTTCGCGCGCCGACGCGTTCGTGCGCCGACGCGTTCGCGCGCTGATGCGGAGAGCGGAAGACGGTCCCGGCGAAGGTACGCCATCCGGGCCATCCTCCGTCCACCGCGGCGGTTGGCTCCAATCCGTTGCAAATGCAGGAGTTTATGTGACGCAAGTGACGGGTGAGGCTCACGCGCCTCAGCAGTGACAGGTCTTCCTGCATTTCGTGCAGGGCGGCGCGCGCCCCTAAAGGATCTGCAGCTCCTCAGATGGGAGGAGCTAACCGACCACCGGGAGGGTCCGGTCCGCGGAGGGAGCCCCAAGCCTCCGCGTCGCGATGATGTCACGAAGGGCGGGCGCAAGATCCGGGTAGGCGAACTCGAAACCGGCGTCCAATAGTCGTTCCGGCACGACCCAACGGCTCTTGAGC
>JBKJLH010000132.1:0-5653 GCA_046597035.1 Lacisediminihabitans sp. | reverse complement strand
GTTCCCCATACGGGCGGCCCTCCCGGTTGGAATCTGGCCTTGATCGCGCTTCGGTGAGTACCCGAAAGGCCGCCCGTTCACCGTCCCCCTTACGGAATACCTCATGTCGTATTGGTTGACCTGCTTTGGCGACGGGATAGGTGTTGGTTGCGCTATTGGCCCCGTTGAGAGGTAGTGCGACCAGGATGCCGGCTAGTCGAATTGACGCTCTGAGACCGGGGAAGATCAGCTGTTGATGGGCTGGTCTTTAGATTCTGGGTGTGGTGATCCGTAGAGCAGTGAGGCGCTTCGTCTAGTGATGGTGCTGAGATCGCCGCTGGCGATAAGGGCTCGCAGGTCTGCGGCGTCGAGGTTACCGGTGAGGCCAAGGGTGGCGATTCCGTGCACCAACGCCCATGCTGCGATAACCGCAGCGGCGGCGTCTTCTATGTCGGGTCCGTCGCGCATACCGTCAACACCGATGCGTAGTTCCGTGAATGCGGAGGACCGTGCGGTGAGGAATGCAGCGTCCTTTTGGTCGAACAGTGTTGGGGTGAACATCACCTGGAAGTGCGCAGGCCGAGCTAAAGCGAACTCGACGTAAGCAACTCCCTGATCCAGGAATGTGCCGCCTGAGTGTCGGATAGCCGATAGCCGATTGCCGAGTTCGGTGAAGCCTGCGGTGGCTATCGCGGTGAGTACGCCTCTTCGGTCACCGAAGTGGTGCCGTGGAGCTGTGTGGCTCACACCGAGATCGATGGCAAGTGAGCGCAAGGTGAATGCGTCGGGTCCCTCGGCGGCAATTACCTCAAGCGCGCGTCGCACCACTGCAGCGCGCAGGTCGCCATGGTGATAGGAATCGGTCATAAAAGTAATCCTACCAAGAGCAACTTACCGGTGGTAAGTTTAAGGCTTGCTCGACCCGCCACGATCGCAAGGTCACGATGGCAAATCCACGACGAGGAGTCCACGATGATCCACACGATCCTGATTCTCGGCCATGCGTCCGCCGGCGCTGTCGCTCTGGTATTCGGCTGCGTCGCCTTGCGGCCACCGGCCCGCTTCTCAGTGGCATTCCGCATTTACTATGCTGCACTTCTCACGATGGTCATGCTGCTAGTTGCTGTTGTCGTCTACGACTGGGGGATACTGAGCCTGGGTCAGCGCGTCACATTCTCGCTCCTCGCCGTACTTGGCACCTACACCGCCGCCCGTGGTGGGCAGGCGTACCGTGCCCTAAGCCGGCAGCTGGTCGGGTGGCGAACACGCTATGTCGACCATGTGGGCTTCACCGTAATCGCCCTCTTCGATGGTTTCGCCATCGTGTCCGCGGTCGACTCAGGTGCCCCGCTTCCGCTGATTCTTTTGGTTGGAGTGCTCGGAGTTGTGGCGGGGATTGCCACGATCAACCGGGTGAAATCCCGGGTGCGCTCTGTGCCTGATAACGCTGCCCGATCCGGTCAAAGCACTGACACAGCTATCGATGATCGGGCCGGACGGTGAAAGCGCGGCGGGTCATTGCCGGGCTATTCGCCCTTCCTGTCGTCGCCGTTGCCGCTGTGGCGACGTACACGGGCATCCGCGCGGCAGGATACGAAAAGTATTGGCGGGACCGTGCCGCCGAACCCCGGCCGGCAGATGCGCTCACACTGGTGGCTTTCGGAGATTCCGCCACGGTCGGGGTGGGGGCTCTGAATCCGTCGAACGGTTTCGTTTCTCGCGCGGCAAAGCTGGTAACCGAGCACACTGGCCGACCGGTACACATTGTGAACCTGGCCTCGGGCGGGGCCACAGTCAACGATGTCCTCCAGAAACAGCTTCCCCGTATCGACGCCCACTCTGCCGACCTCGTACTGCTCTGCACCTCCAACGACCTCGAGCAGCGCGTACCGTTGCCTAGATACCGTGAGGACCTTGAGTTAGTACTGGCCGCCCTCCCCGCCGAACGGACCGTTGTCTCTGACCTGCCGCTGATGCCAGGACGCGGCGCGTACCAAGAGGTACTGGAGCAGGTCGCCGACGCCTCTGGTGTCCCCAGGGCGGATTTTGCTTCTGTGTTCACGGGAGACGGCCATCGGCTCGACATCTTCTCGCTCCTGCCCCCGCACCTCAACGATCGTGGCTACGGTTACTGGTTCGACGCCTTCCGACCCAAACTCCTGGGCATCATCGACGCATCCGCGAAATCTACTCCCGGGCAGAACCGAGAGCGCTCCGCGTCCATTCAGGGATCGGCCCGTGAACACCGTGTCACAAAAGGTTCGGCTTGCGGGTGGGAGCTCAGTCGTTCGGTCTGATTAGGCAGAACGGGTGTCCCGCGGGGTCGAGAAAGACCCGGAACATATCGGTTATTGATCCTGTGGGCCGAGCCCCGATCGCGATCGCTGCTCGCTCGCCTTCGTCGAGGTCATCGACCCTCACGTCGATGTGCGACTGCTGTGGATGCTCCTGCCGTGGCCATTCGGGCTTGGAATAGTTCTCGACCTGCTGAAACGCGATGATGGGGCGGTCGTCCGGTCCGGACATTATCTCCGCCCAACTCGGGTCATCGGTTACTTTGCGCCAGCCAAGCAACTTGGCATAGAAGTCGGCGAGCAGACCCGGCTCGGGACAGTCGATCACAAGGACGTCAAAAGTTCCGATCATCGCACCACTGTACGACTGCAAGTGTGACTGGGTAAAGGCTCCGTACCAGCGGGCTCGCATCCTTTCATGAATGGATTTCTCGGCACGTTGTAGTCAACCACGGTTCCACCGATCCGCTCCGTCGCACTGACCGTTCCGCTTGCGGACGTTGTGTCTGTGTTTCAAACGTTGATTTCCCGGGCGGGCGGAATCGATGGAATACGGTGACTCGATTTGCGGGATGGCATCATTGTGTGCATGCCTCACTTCACGCGAGTGTCCTATCTGGGCTTCGCTGCGTTCGGCATATTTTGGGGCACGTGGGGTGCTCTTCTTCCGGCGCTTCGCGAACAGGCGTCTCTCGATGACGCCCAGTTGGGTGCAGCGCTCGTCTTCGTCGGTGCTGGTGCTCTGCCAGCCATGCTCCTGTCCGGCCGGGCAGTCGATCGGTTGGGGCCACAGGTCACCGGGTTCGCCCTCATCGGGTTGGGGATCGCGGCGGCGCTTGTTGGCATCCTCGCCCATGATGCGCTATCCGCATCACTTGCAATGCTTCTACTCGGGGCAGCCTCTGGGGCTGCGGATGTCGCAATCAACTCCCTGGCGGGTTTTGCCGAACAACAATCAGGGACCCGCGTCATCACCCGCTCCCACGCAGTATTTTCCGCCTTTGTCGTAGCAGGAAGCCTTGCTGCTGGTGCGCTGCGCAGCCTCGGCACCCCGACCCCGGTCATCTTCGCAAGCGTCGCGACCGTCATCGCAGCTGAAGGGATTGCTGTGGCTGTAATCCTGCGAGCACCCCCACCAATCAAAACTGGAAGTGCCCCATCATCGCGGGCGACCGCGGGAGTTCGATGGTTGATGCCCTTCGCATTGGTCGGTCTCGTGGGTGCTTTGGCGTTTGCGGTCGAGAATGCGCATCAAAGTTGGGGCGCGGTGTTCCTCCAACAGGAAATCGGAGCAACGGTTGGCCTGACTGCACTTGCGCCGGCCACATTTGCAGCCCTCTCCTCAGTTACCCGTTTTGTGACCAGCTACGCACGAGGACTACCGCCCGACGGTCTCCTGCTTGGTGGAGCGGTCATCGCGTGCGGTGGGACTCTCCTAGTTGCCGCATCCCAGACGGTCATCGTGGCTCTGGCGGGTTTGGCTGTTGCCGCGGTCGGAACCTCAGTGCTGTTCCCCACACTTCTGAGTAGCGCGACCAAGGACGTATCGGCCGACCGACGTGGACGGGCAACCTCCGCCATTGGAACGATCGCGTATCTCGGATTCCTTGCCGGCCCCGCTTATGTTGGCTTCCTGGCCGGGGCGTTCGGACTTCGCTCGGCAATGATCGGCGTTGCCGCCCTCTCCCTCGCCTTCGCAATCCTGTGCATACCTCACCGCCGAGTCTGGACACAACGAACCAACCCCACGATTACGACGACAAACTCGTAGCCCAGGTCGTCAAAGAAAACCGCAGATCGTTCCCCTTGCGGGCTGTCGAAGCGTCTTTCGGGTGGGTCCAGCCAGAGGCTCTTTTTCCGAGTACGAGTAGGTCGACAGTAGATTGGGTCAATGGTTGCCGTGGAGTTTGCACTCAGGCGAGGCGTGGCTTCCGACACTGTACCTCTGACGGACTTGTATTTGCGATCGAGAAGCACAGCGATGCCGTGGCTGGCCACTGTCCATGACAGGGCCGAAACGTTGTCGTGGATGATGCAGAGAGTTCTTTCGGAGCAGCAGGTTATCGTCGCGCAGGAGCGTGAGCGGCTGTTGGGCTTCGCGGCCTTGGATGGGGATTGGTTGGTGCAGCTCTACGTTGATTCTGACGTACAGGGTGGCGGTGTCGGACAAGCGCTTTTCTCGGCGGTGAAAGCGAGTAGACCCGAGGGGTTCTCGCTGCACACTTTCACCCGCAATACTCGTGCGCGCTTGTTCTATGAAGCGCACGGCCGTGTGATGACGGAGCAGAGCGATGGCAGCCGAAACGAGGAGAACGAACCGGATTGCACATACCGGTTCGAGCCCGAAGTGCCGCCGAATGGCAGCCCACCTTCACCCTTGTTCTAATAGACCTCGGGGTGACGAGAACTGCCGGCGCGGGTCCACCTGCGATGTGATGAGCTCGTATCGCCCGCTGGCCGTACTTCCAGCAAATTTTCTGGATCGTTCCCCCATTTAGGCTTGGATCGTGACTGATTACGACGCACGGCTCGTTGCGCTGTACGACGAGGACAACCCGGATGGTCCAGATCATGAGTTCTACCGGTCGCTCGCCGATGAGATGGGTGCGCAGACCGTTGTCGATATCGGGTGCGGAACCGGTATTTTGACGGTTACGTTTGCGCGACCGGGACGACGGGTTGTGGGAATTGATCCGTCGCCGAACATGCTGGCTTGGGCCGAGAGTCGCCCGGATGGCGCGAATGTGCGGTGGGTAGCAGGCGACAGCCGTGACATCCCGGGTCGCAGGTTCGACTACGCCGTCATGACTGGCAACATGGCTCAGCACATTCCAGACGGCGAGTGGGAGCGCACGCTATCCGACATCCACAGCGCTCTCCGCGTTGGCGGAGTCCTAGCATTTGAAAGCCGCAACCCAAAGTTGCGCGCATGGGATACCTGGGCAGAGGCGAACCCCACAACCCGGCCGACCGAGCAAGGTCCGCTGCGAGAGTGGCTCGAGGTGAGCGAACCGGCTCCGGGACGTGTGACGTTGACCGCGCACAACGAGTTCGAAAACATCGGAGATGATGTCGTTGAAGAGCTGACGCTCGCATTCCGTGAGCGGGCTGTACTTGAATCTCAACTAACCAATGCCGGCTTCACCGTCGACGCCGTTTGGGGCAGCTGGGATCGGGTGCCGTGCACCGACGAGTCACCAGTGATGATTTTTCAAGCTCGCCGCAATTAAATAGTCGGGCGTCTGGTCCAAGCAGTCCGCAGAACGTTCCGCTTACGGGCGGCCGATTTGGTCTAAAAGTAGTCTCCGGCGGACTCTAGCGATGGCGGAAAAGTAGCCTGGTCATCGTCTCCTCACCGGTCGTTCTAGTCGCGAGGAGGG
>JBKJLH010000075.1:0-11389 GCA_046597035.1 Lacisediminihabitans sp. | reverse complement strand
GCCAACTTCTGCTGGTCGAGTAGGTCGCTCCAGCGACCGTGTCGAGACCCGCCGCGGGTTCGCCAACTTCTGCTGGTCGAGTAGGTCGCTGCAGCGACCGTGTCGAGACCCGCCGCGGGTTCGCCAACTTCTGCTGGTCGAGTAGGTCGCTCCAGCGACCGTGTCGAGACCCGCCGCGGGTCGACCTCCCGGCAGCGCGCCCCTACCGGCGCGGCAGCACGCTCGTTCCTTCGAGGCGAACCGCCTGCAGCTGCTTCGGGTCGAGCCCCAGCAGCTTCAGGATGGTGGGGGCGATCTGGGTAGTCTCCACCAACGAGCCGACGGTATGTGACCGGCGATCATCACGGTCAGCGGAGACACCGACTGTCGAGATCACCAGAGGAACATTGCGGTCATCAGCGCTCGCCCCGCCGTGCTCCGCGATCTTGGACTTTCCGCCGGTGTAGACCACGCCAGTGGTAACCAAGCCGAAGATGTCGGGGTAACGAGCATCCGATCGGCTCGTGCCGAAATAGCGCGCGACCTCTGGTCCGGCATAGATCGTGCTGAGCCCGGATGACTCGACCGTCTTCGAAACTCCCGCAATGTTGTTTGCGGAGGCAGAGTGGGATGCGAGGTACGTCTTCGCGAATGCAGCCGCAGCGGTGGAGTGGTCGCTCAACCAGAGCTGCATGACGTCGTCATTGGTCGAGAAGGTGACGAGATCTGCGGCGGTCGGGTGGCCGACTTTCCAAGCGGCATTCAGGCCGTCGATGATCGGGCCGTCCGGAACGCGCAAGAGAGCTGCCGGATCGGTGGGGGATTGCCCATGCTTGGCCGAGAGGATGATCGTAGTGTGCGTGGCCAGCCCGTGAGAGGCGATGGCCGATTGCAGGCGGCCGAGCGAAGCATCCACATAATCGAGCGCTTTCCTCAGAAGCGGGCCGGGCACTGCCCCACCCGGCAGGTATCCGCCGGACAGTCCGTCGGAGATCGGCAACTTTTCGGCGGTGGATACGCTCTGGAAGTTCATACCGAAGATGGCCGGAACCGGCCGTTTCACCGTGCCGGAGTGATCGGTGCCGCCTATCTCATTCAGCACAGCCTGGACTTTGTAACCGTCGTACTGCTGGGTGGCGAGATTGTCTTTGGTCCAGTCACCAGAGCCGTAGGAGGCGGGCGCCGTGCTGTTGATCTCCGGGGTGAACAGGTCGTCGACACCTTTGCCTGACGGACCGTTCAGAATCTCATAGGCGGGGTGCTTGTCAGACCAGGCCGTCGTGAGGCCTGCCGCCTTTGCGACTTCGAAGATCGTGTTCACCTTGAGGTACTGGTGCGGATACACCGGTGTGCAGGTCTTCGGGTCTACCGGCAGTGCGGCTGGGTTCAGCAGGGTCTCCGGGTGACCGGTGAGGGAGAGGATGCTGGAGGGCAGTCCGGCGAGTCCCGCTCCGGCATCGAGGGCGAGGGGATTCTTATCGGCCCCTTCGGTGAAGGCGACCTCGGCCCCCGGTGTTGCTGTGGAGCAGTTCGTGGTGCCTGCGGGGAGCAGTGCGCGGTTGTAGGTGTCGTCGTAATAGATGCCGGTCGTGCCGGGGTTGCCGCCTGTGACCTGCCCGATCAGTCCGGGGAACGAGTCCGACGGCACCGGAGTCTGTGCATTGGTGTAGCTCGTACCGTTACCCACGATGGCCGCGAAGGCCGAGTGTGGGTGCGCCGTGACGTACCAGTCCAGATCTTTCTGGTGCAGTCCGTCGACCGAAAGCAGGAGGACGTGTTGCTGCTTGGCGCCACCGTGCTCCCGCGAGTCGTGGGAGTCGCTGCTGTCGGCAAGTGCCGGTGCTGCGGCCGATCCGGCGAGGAGAAGTGCGCTGACAGCGACGGCGCCGACGGCTTGTGCATAGCGAGGGAGGGAGGAATGTACTGAAGTCACGGGGGTGCATCCTTTCAACGTTTGGTCGCGCAATCGGCGATCACGTGGGGAACGTTAGGCCTCGAAATCCGCGCTCTGGAGAACGGTGAATGAACTCGTGGTTACCATTTGCTGTCGGCCGCGGTGGGGCTGCCCATTCACAAAAACGCGGATCGAGTCAATCGCTCCGCGACCCCATCGAGACCATCGCCGCGTTCACCAGAAAACACCTTCAATAATGTAGCCACAGCGCCGTGTGGCAACACTGCAATAGTGCGAAGGTACGAGATTGCGGCGAAGTTCACGATCTCCGGACCATCCATCTCCCGTCACCTCTCTGTGCGACGGGGCGCCGGGCTGATCACCGAGCGGCGGCACTCCCACCACATCCTCTCCCGGGTGGCCTTCGACCACAGTTGATCGACAGCAGCGCGGTCGCCGGCATCTGTCTTCTGCGTCTCGGTGGGATGCGACCCGCGGTCTTCACCCGGGTCGGCCTTCCTGCCCGGATCGGCTGGGGCGCGGAGAACGCGGCGCACCGCATCGCGGTCGGATGGGACGACGCGCAGGGCACCTATCTGGGCGTATCCGTGCCGAAGCGGCGCAGTGTGTCCTGGCTCGCTGTCACTGCCGGCGGGTTCGGTGCGGCTCGACTCGGTGCTCGTGATGCGTCACGTTCCGATCACCCGGAGCGTGCCTGAGGCGTTCCCCGCTCTGCAAACGACGGGACTTTAGCCCCTGGTTCGCGGTTCAGTCAGGTCGAGACTTGCTCACAACACCTGAGCGGAGGGCGGCAATGACTGAAACGATCGGGAGCCCACGCAAACGCGCTCTCGTTGTCTACGAATCGATGTATGGCAATACCGACAGCCTTGCTCACGCCATCGCCACGGGCATCGAAGCCCTCATGGCGGTGACCGTGGTGAATGTGAACCATACTTCGCCGACCTCGCTTCTCACGATCGACTTTCTCGTGGTTGGCGCGCCAACCCACATTCATGGTTTGTCACGGCAGACCACAAGGGACGCCGCGATCTCCTCAGCGTCGGTGGAACTCCCGCTTGACGTTGACGCTGTCGGTACGGGAGTGCGCGAGTGGCTGGCTGAGATTGATACCTCAGCGCGCTATTTCGCTGCATTCGACACCCGCATCGATATGCCGAGATGGATGACCGGCGCTGCGGCACCGCACATCTCGCGGCTGTTGCGCTCACGGGGGCTCGAGTCACTCGTCACTCCGGAGAGCTTCCTGGTCACGGATAAGACAACGCTCGTACCGGCCGAACTTTCGCGCGCCGAGCAGTGGGGTCGGGACGTGGGGCTGGAAGCATCCGCTCGCCTTACCGGCTGAAGAGGGTCAGGAACTCGACCCGTACGGCCAGACGATTGAGCCAGACGAGCGTGCCAGACGCCGTCGTGGCCGACCACCCGCGTTACTGCGCTGCATACCCGCCGTCGACGAGGTGGTAGCTGCCGGAAATGAAGGACGCGGCATCCGAGGCGAGGAAGCAGACCAGCGCCGAAACCTCCTCCGGGGTGCCGAGGCGACCGAGCGCGTGCTTGGCGGCCAGGAAGTCTTGGGTGGCGGCATCCAGAGCGCTGTCCACGAGCGGGGTGTGGATGAACCCGGGCCCGACCGCGTTGGTGCGCACCTTCTTCGCGCCGTATTCGAGCGCGGCGTTTTGGGTGAGTCCGAGCAGGCCGTGCTTGGCAGTGACATAGGCGCTGGATGTCGCGAAGCCGACGCTCCCGAGAATGGACGCCATGTTGATGATGGATCCGCCGCCGTTCTCGGCCATCGACGGCAGTTGTGCCTTCAGACCGTAGAACACCGCGTTCAGGTTCACTTCGATCACCTTGCGCCAGCCATCGAGCGAATAGTCGCCGATGAGACTCTGTTCACCACCGATGCCCGCATTGTTGACGGCGATGCGTAGCGGGGCGAGTGCGTTGGCGTCCGCGACGCAGGCGATGGCAAAATCGGGATCGGACACGTCGCCGACGATCTTCTCGACGGTGCCGCCAACGGCACGGATCTCCTCAAGAAGCGTCGTCAGCGGCGCGCCTGCGAGGTCGGCGACGATAACGGATGCGCCGTTAGCCGCGAGTTCGAGGGCGACAGCGCGCCCGATGCCCGATCCCGCGCCGGTCACAATCGCCGAGCGGTGGGCCACGTCGTAGGTTGCCATGGGGAACTCCAGTGTTCGAGGGCGGATGTTTTATTCAATCCTGGTCTCGCGGAGGGCCGGGGTTGGGGGCTTTGGTCCTGTGGAAGGCGAGGGGAATTCAGGCTGCGCTGTGGTTTCGAACTGGCCCCCTAGGGAACGGCCGGCGAGGCTTCCCATGTCCAGAATTGTCGTTGATATCGAGCATTCTCAACGTCCAGGCGATGATGTTTCTTGAACGAGAGGCTTGCAAATGGCCTCAGGTCGGCGATTCGGGCTACTGAAAAATCATCGAATAACACCAGTCCGCCGAGGTCGAGTTGAGCGTGATGGTTCGGGCACAAGCACAGAGGATTGTCCAGGGAGTCTCGCCCGATATGAGGTCTTCTCAAAGGTTTGAGATGTGCGCCCTCTAAGTACACGCGACCATCCGCTCCGGCTATCATCTCTCCGCAAATCTGGCAGTGGTGTTCGTAAATCTTCTTGATTTCCCGCGAGAGCGCAATGTCGCGAATTCGCCTCGAGACTGTGCTCGTAGCGTAGGACTGGTCAGGATCGGGGAGGGCCCGGGTAACCAGCGCTGCCTGCTCGGGCAATCGCTCGAGTTTGAGATGTGTTTGCGTCGAATGACGCGGACCGGTAGGCCCTGTGCACGGCTTCTGATCAGGCTTGCATCCCCAGCCGTGTCAATAGATTGGTGCGCAACTTGCCGGCGGGAACTCCCGGCGTTTCCTCCGTGCCCCGGGTAGACGATCCAATCGCCGTGATCCTCGTCATCGACGTAACCTCCTGAGACCACAATCGAGTCGGAGCCATCGGCTTTGGTTCCCGAAATGCCGGCTTGGAGGTGCCGATGAACATGCAAGTCGTAAAGTTCTCTGCGTTCGACAAATTGCTGTCCGACTCGAATGCCGTCCGGCGTACCGAAGAATCTCGGCATCCCAAACCTCCTCGGTTTAACTGACTGTAAATCTACTTCGAGTGGAGACCTCGGGACTTGAGTGCCCACCTAAGCAACCCCCACCCACAACCCATCCCGCGCACGCGTCATCGCTACGTACAACTCCCGGCGATCCAGCTCGCGCCTCTCTGTCTCGGCCGTGTCCTCCGAGATGGGGCCAGGCTCGAGGAGGCGGGGAGGCGTCCGCACCACAAGCACCTGCTTGAACTCGAGGCCCTTTGCTCGCTTGATGGTCCCGACCTTGATTGCTTCGATCGGCTTTCCGTCATAGGCAAGAAGCTCGATGGACTTCAGATCGGCAGCCGCCAGGGCCTTGCTCACATCACCTGCGGCATGGTTTGTGGGAGTCAGGATGCCGATGTCGCCCAAGTGAACACCGGCAAGAATGAGCATTCGCACGTGCTCGATCAGCGAACTGTCGTGCCCAGCGCGAGAGGTGAAACGCGTGACCTTCGGTCTCACGCCATGCCGCACCACCTCTGAGGTGACATCCGCCTTCGAAGGTGTGCCCTCGATGTCGAAAAACTCGTCGCCAGCGACCAGCGACAGCGCGAAATCCGCGATCTCGACCGTATTCCGGTAGTTCTTCGTCATGATCACGCCTCGGCCGGCAATCGAGATGTTCGCCTCCGAAAGCGTGTAGCCGCCCGGGTAGATCGTCTGCTGCCCGTCACCGATGAGGTTGAGTCCATCGGGACGGTCCCCGACAATGCTGTGCAGCATCCGGATCATTGCGCAGGAAAGGTCCTGAGCTTCATCGACGACAACCGCGCTGTACCCGACGAGCGGTGTCTGCATGAGCGACTTCTCGGCGAGCAAAATGACGTCGGCGAAGTCATGCACGTGAGACTCGCGCAGATTATTGAAGTACGCGCAATGAAGTTTCCACACGGCGATCCGTTGCGGATTCGTCAACCCGCGCTTGCGACCGACACGGGCGAGCGACGCATACTGCTCGAAGCGAACGAGGCCACGTCCCTTGATTACGCAGAGGATCTCATCTTTCCAATAGTCCGGGCGCGGATCGATGCGGCCGAGTTCTCCATCCTTGCCGACGGAACGCCACGCGAGGTCGAACTGCAGATCAGCTTTTGCCGGATCGAGTGATACGGGCACCCCGCGCTCTCGCAAAAGTTTCAGGGCGAAAGCGTGGATGCCGGAAAACTCGACCCGGTCCACGACCTCCGGCGCCATCCGCTCCATGAGTGACGACAGCACAGCCGGAAGTGTCCTCACAAACGTCGTGACGAGAACGGTGCCGGGGCGGGTTCGGGCGATGTACGCCGCACGGTGCAATCCGACTACGGTCTTTCCGGTGCCCGCCGCGCCGCGGATGCGGGAGGGGCCGTTGAACGATCGACGAGCCAGGCGCGCCTGGTCGGGATGGAGAAAGGCCATCCACTCTTCAATCGGACGCACCATGATGTTCGCATACAGCGCCTCCTCGACCTCGGCAAGAGTGATGAGTGCATTGGAATCGGATGTCGCAATCACCGGCTCGATGAGCGTCAGCTCCACCGCGACATCCCTCACCGAATAAGGGCGGAAGACCTGCTCGAGGGCGGCGCGGGCGATCGCTATCTGGTCGAGTGTGAGGCGCTCTCCGCGGCCGAGAAAGAATTGCGGAGCGGTGTTTTCGCTGATGAGCTGGACGGTTCCCACGCTGCCCGCGATATCTTGCCGACCCATGAAGACGGCGACGATGTGAACCTCTCCTGGGGCGAGGCCCACGTCTGCCAGCGCTGATTCGGTCGCGTCGCTCAGGGAGCTCAGGTTCTCGAAGCGCTCCGTCACGTCGTCCTGGCCCTGATAGACGCGGTCGCCGATGAGGCTCACGTCTTTCCACGATTTGGCGTCGATGATGAAGACGCCCGATGGGCCTACCAGCACGAAATCGACGTTCGCCACTTTCGAGCCGGGCCACAGACGATCCGCGAGCACGTGGTATCCGCGTTCGGCCAGGGGTTCGAGCAATCTCCCGAGACGTGTTTCTGAAGTTGCCGCTGCCGAGTAGTTACGGTACATCTCTCGTGAAGTGCGAGCCACGTACTCGGCTTCTTCGGCGCGGGTCAGGTATCTGGCGGCTTCGCTTGCCGCCGAGTGTCCTGCAGTCATCTGATTTCCTTCGAATACGGTCGGCCTTGTTGGGGATGGGTGGGGAGGGTGAGCATGCCTGGGCCTGTTTGGGTCTGGTTGTGCACGCCTGGATCGTCATTGATCCATCCTCGGTTCATCATCGCCCACTGAGAAGAGCTCGTCTATCTCCTGTTCGGGGGTGGCGATTGCCGCCGGCTGAGAGCGGTCTGCGTCTTCTTTGCCTCGCGGAATTACCGGTGCGGTTCGCGGTGCGCGGTGCTGGGTGCGCGGTGCGCGGTGGACGATGCGCGGTGCGCGGTGGACGGTGCGCGGTGCGCGGTGGACGGTACGTGGGCGACTGCAGTTGGTGTCGCGTGCAGAGTGCCGGTACTGCGTGCCGATGCCGGTACTGCATGCCCATGCCGGTTGCGCGGCGCTGCCAGTTTCAGGCGCGAGGAAAGTGTCCCGAGCGCCCGCTGCGATGGCTTCTGCGTCCTCTCCTTCTCAGTCCCGACGCTCGAGGCTTTATGCACAGAAACCCCTGATCAGAAGCATATTAAGCTTGTATTTATCACTCCGATATGCAATAATATAAAGCATGAATCCCTCATCCGCAGCTCTTCTCGAGCAGCCGGCCATGTGGCCCACTCCTGTGGCTGTTGCGCTTGCGACCGTCGCGGTGGCGGGCGTCGCGGTAGCGACCGTCGCAGCGGAGGCTGCTCCGGGGGAGTGGGCGTGCCCCGGCGTCGGCTTCGACGAGGATGGCGACGGAGTCGACGAAGTTGGTGTTGCGCTCGCAGGGTCGTATTCCGAGACATTCGCCCGCCAACGAAAGATAGATGCGGATCTGGTGCACCTGGCTTCGATCTCGCTCGAGCTGGCGGAGGCGTCCGCGAGCATCGGAACCGGCGCGCGCGTCGCCGCGCGGCGGGCGGATCGTGACGTGGCTGACTCGATCGCTGAGATCGGACTCATCTCGATCCACGAAGCGTTGCGCATCTGCCGGGTCGCCCGCGGCATCACCGAACGAACTACGCTGCTCGGCGAGCAGTTGCCGGCGCCCTACGAGCGGGTGCGCGAGGCATTCGGTGCCCTCAGCATCCCGATGGATTCTGCCCACGCGATCATCGTGGCGTTGGATGAGGCGGGCACCCGGGCGCACGTTCTGGTCGGCGCGGATGCCGACGCGGACGCTGAAATGCTCGAGAACTTTGCCGTGGCCGAACGTCTACTGGTGAGATTCGCCACGCGTAATCCGGCGGATGCCGTGCGCGTGCTTGCCGCGCGATGGCGCGATGCGCTCGATGTCGACGGCGTTGAACCTCGCGAAAAAGCTCTCACGAAGCTGACATCGCTACATCGTTTCGTGCGCGCGAACGGTATGAAGCGCTACGTACTCGACGCGGATCCGATCGCCGCTGCCTATCTGGATGCGGTAATCGACGGGCATGTCGGGGCCACCATTCGGCGTCCGCGGTTCGATGGCGCGGAAGCCAGCGGTACCGGGAGCGCTGGTGCAGACAGCGCTGGTGCAGACATGCTCGAGAACACTCGCAGTCTCGAGCAGGTTGCTGCGGAAAGTATCGTGCAGCTGGCTCGTCATGGCATCGCCTGCACCAACACCGAGATTCCTGTTCGCGCGACGAGCATCGTTGTGCGGATGTCTCTCGAATCTCTCATCACAGGCCTCGGAGCCGCATACATCGACGGCATTGAGACACCGATCTCCGCCGGCACCGCCCGCATCATGGCCGCGGATGCAGAAATCATCCCCGAAGTACTCGGTGGCAACAGCGAAGTGCTCGACTACGGCGCTTCCCGGCGGCTATTCAGTCGAGCGCAGCGTCTCGCGATCACTGAACGGGACGGCGGATGTGCATTCCCCGGGTGTCAATCTCCACCGACCCACACCGAGGCTCACCACATCAAATGGTGGAACGAAGGTGGGCTGACGAATCTGGACAACGCAATTACGGTGTGTTCCCGGCATCATCACGACATTCATCGAGATGACTGGGGCATCGAGGTGATCGACAATGTGCCGTGGTTCGTTCCACCGAACACTATCGACATTACGAGAACTCCGCGCCGGGGCGGGAGATTGCCCGATCCCAAGCTGCCGAACCCCCCGCGGGTGCGCTGGAGCTTCCTCCCAAATTGAGCCCGTCAAACTGAGCCCGTCAAACTGAGCCCGTCGGCGCTACAGATTCGCAAGCCGTGCCCGCGCGAAGCAATACAGACCGTACGCGATCACACCGATACCCACCGCCACGACGATCACCGCACCGAACGGCAATCCGAGCAGGGACCGCAGCGCGCCATCCAGCCCGGTGGCCTGCGCGGGATTCGCAGTCGCCGCGGCCACGATAAAGAGGATGCCCACCACCCCTACCGCGATGCCCTTGGCCGCATACCCTACGACCCCGAGCGCGAGCACGGCCCTACCCGCTGTGCCATTCGGAACCCGGATGCGCTTCGAGAAAGATTGCCGCACACCGCGCACGACGAAAACGATGCCGATCGCCAGCACGGAAAGACCGACGACGATGAGAATGAGTACCCCTCCGGGGCTCGCCAAGAGTGTGGAGCTGAAACCCTTGGCCGTGCTGGCGGAACTGCTGCTGCCCCCGCGCGCGAAAGTGAACGCGGTAGCGGCGATCGCGAGATAGGCGACCGCCTTGCCCAGTTCGCCGGTGATATGGACGGCTCGCTTAGCGATATCGGGGTCCCGCACCAGCGCCGCCGAGAGCAGCTGCCAGAGGCCGAGTGCGGCCAGCCCGAAGAACACCAGCCAGAGCACCAAAACGCCTCCTGGTGCTGAGGCGAGGGCGGCAAGAGCACCCGACTGGTCCGCTTCGCCACTGGATCCAACCCCGGCTCCCGACGCGACCCCGATGGCTATTCCGTCAATCAGGAGGTGCAGGATGCCGTTGACGGCGTAGCCGGTGTGGGCCAGCACCGTGAGCGCAGTGCTTTTCTGGGCCTGACGCACGACGCCTGAGGCCGAGGGTGCTGAGGGTGCTGGGGGCGACATGCCGTCGAGTGCACGCCGGCGGGAATATTAGGCCAGATCGATGACTTAGCCATTTAGTGACTTCTGCGCCCAAGACCCTCGACGTGGGATTCCGATCCGAACGCGGCCCGATCCTCATTGCCCTGATGGTGACGACCGGTCTCGTCGCGATCGACTCCACCATTCTCGCGACCGCAGTGCCCTCGATCGTCGGCGACATCGGCGGCTTCTCAGCGTTCCCCTGGCTCTTCTCGATCTACCTTCTCGCCCAGGCGGTGTCGGTGCCGGTGTATGCGAAGCTCTCCGACACCCTCGGGCGCAAGCCGATCATTCTGATCGGTGTCGGGCTCTTTCTGCTCGGATCCATCCTGTGCGGCTTCGCCTGGAGCATGCCAGCCCTGATCGCCTTCCGGGCCATCCAGGGGCTCGGAGCGGGCGCCGTGCAGCCGATGGCCATCACGATCGCAGGCGACATCTACACAGTCGCCGAACGCGCAAAGACGCAGGGTTACCTCGCGAGCGTGTGGGCGGTGTCGTCCGTTGTCGGACCGACCCTCGGCGGACTGTTCTCGCAGTTCCTCTCCTGGCGCTGGATCTTCTTCGTGAACGTACCGCTCTGCATCGTCGCGATAGTGCTGCTGGTGCGGGTGTTCCACGAGAAGATCGAGCGGAGGAGACACAAGGTCGACTACCTGGGTGCGAGTCTGCTCACGGTCTCCCTCAGCCTGATCATCCTCGCGGTACTCGAGGGCGGCCAGGCGTGGGCGTGGAACTCCCTTCAGAGTATCGGCGCCTTCGCACTCGGCGCACTGCTGCTGGCCGGATTCGTCGTTGCCGAGAAGTACGCGGCCGAACCGGTGTTGCCGCTGTGGGTCTTCTCTCGCCGGCTGCTGCTCACCACCGCGTTCATCTCGCTGGGGGTCGGCGCGGTGCTCATCGGACTCACCTCGTATGTGCCCACTTACCTCGAGCGCTCGATCGGAGCTCCCCCGCTCGTCGCGGGCCTCGCCCTCGCCGCCCTGACCATCGGATGGCCCATCGCAGCCTCGCAGTCGGGCAAGCTGTACCTGCGCATCGGCTTTCGCACCACCGCGCTGATCGGCATGGCCGTGGCCGTCATCGGCACGCTGGTGCTCGCTCTCACCAGCCAGTCGCCGAGCATCGCCCTCGTCGCGACGAGCTGTTTCGTCGTCGGACTCGGCCTGGGACTTGTCGCCACCCCGAGTCTCATCGCCGCGCAGGCAAGCGTGCAGTGGAATGAGCGCGGCGTGGTCACCGGCACC
>JBKJLH010000049.1:0-21433 GCA_046597035.1 Lacisediminihabitans sp. | reverse complement strand
GTCATCGTCGTCGGTATGGTTTCGCAGCTCCGACAGTGCCAACCAAAAGGCACTACCAACATAGATCACCCTCCAGACACCGTCCGCTGTATTGCCGGTGGTGAGCCCGAGCAGCCCTTGGACGGCGAACAGGGCGATCACACTCCACGAGGCGATGCGCCGGAAACTCAACGCCACAAAACTTTGGTGGGAGCCAGGAATAGCAGCCAGTGCCCGCGCACCGAAAACAAACTCCACGACAATCGCGGCGATGGTCGCCATGTTGAGGACGCCCATACTTCTCCCTAATCCACTAACGTCCGGCCAGCGTGCACCCCGTGACGCACCCGCGTCACCTCGAACTGATGGTTGTCCTCTTCGACCGAGCCCAGCAGACCACGGGTATCCGTCCCTGGCACAGCTCGAGCGATCAGTCGCCACTGCGAGGCGGACAACGGTTGAACGAGGATGTTTTCCCGGGTCGATGCACCGTGAGTCCTCATAACGCGGCGCGACTCCTTGCGTCGTGTGCATCAGCGCTTCGTGTGCATCGGCGTTCTTGCGGGTTCGTTCGTGGTTGCATACTTCAGAACCCACCGCCCCTCGCCGGCATCGAAAAGAACCAACGTTTCGGAGTGTTTCACTGACGCATACAAATCCCTTACCTATCCTCAGTTTCGTTGAAAAGCGCGACGGTATCGGGTTCACGAAACTTTCGTCTCATGACAATCGCCCAGCCGTGCATATGCGGTGCCGGGATTGAGGCAACACGGCCAATCTAGGCCCCTGGGCGGCCTGTGGAGCAGGGCCATTGGTCCCATGATTTGAGCCAGCGCGAGAGTGATTACCGTTCGTTTAATACGTTCTGCAGTGATGCGGTACTCCCCTTCATGAAGTCCGGCATCAGAGGCGATTAGCGGGCGAATGTTCCGGCAGGCACCGAGGATGATTTCTTCCACGGCAAGGACGGCGCGGGTGCGTTACCTGTTACCTCGGACCCAGGCGGCGAACCCAATCTGTCCGCACCGCTCGTCTCCCGCGTGGTCTCAAAACCCCAAACCGATCAAGCATCCAAGCCCCGCCTCAGACACCGTTGTTTCGCCACGTTATTTCGCGCTTACGAGGAGTCCGTCTGGGCCCAGAATCTCATCTTCGCAAGGTAGCGGCCGGTAGTGTCAGCTCATGGCTTCAGATAGTTGGGCAGTTCTCGGTGCAATAGCAACTTCAGCGTCGGCGATCGTCATTGCATACCAATCGATTCAGACGAAGAAGTCGGTAGCTGCGGCCAAGCAGGGTGCGGAAGCAGCGGCAGCTGCGGTGGGAATCTCTCAAGCAATACTTCAAGAGACTCAGCTCGCGCGAATCGACACTGCAATTCCGCGGCTGCTCGTCATTGCCGAACCTCAAAATCCACGCGTTGACCGACTCACCGATCGGGGCGTTGAACAGATCTGGCCGGAGGTGATCTTCCAGCTGCCGAAGGACGCAAATCAGTGTGTTGCAGTGACCCTCAACTTTTCCGTCCATAGCGATGGTCCAGGCATGGTGGATTTGCACGCCTACAACGAAGAGTCCTTTTTCGTCGCCGGGGTTTCACGAACACGTTATGGACTCTTGCCGGGAAACGACATCTCCGTCGCCTACCGGATTTCGCACACCGTAGAGCAGTGGGTTGAACTTGCAAAGTCACTCAACAACGGTGAACCGGTCCAGCCTCACAGATTTGGGCTCTGGCACCGCGGCCCAAACGACGCCGAAGCCGCAGAGTCGATCGAAATTCACACCAGCGGAACGGTGCTGCAAGAAATACCAGATTCTGTCGGGTCCTGGCAATTGCTGCCGAATCTGCTGCTTGCACCAGAAGTTCAGCCGACTATTCGGCGCTATTGGCTTTCCGTGAGCGCAAATATCAAATTCCCCAGTTTCGACAAGCGGGCCGAGTAAAGCGGCTTCGCACAGAACGACCGGATTTGGGATGCGCCAACCCGTATTCCGCGCGCTGCCGAATCAACAATCGGACCTACACGTCAGCGGATCCCGCTTCTCGCGAACCCCTGCACGAAGTAGCGTTGGAAAACCAGGAACAGCACGACCATAGGTGTGACGTTAATCAAGGCAAACGCCATCGTGCCGCCGTAGTCCGAGCCGAACTGCCCCTGCAGGTAGAGCAGACCGATTGGAAGAGTGAAGAGCTCGTTCTGCTTCAAGGCAATGAGGGGCCAGGAAAAATCATTCCAGGTCTGCAGCAGGCTCATGAAGAACAACACCGCGATGAGCGGCTTTGACAGCGGCAGCACAATACTGAGCAAAACACGTAGATGACTTGCGCCATCGATTCGCGCTGCCTCGATCAGCTCGGTGGGGATGCCGAGGATGAACTGCCGCGCTAGGAAGAGGCCGAATGCCGACGCGGCGGTGGGCAGGATTACTGCCCAATACGTGCCGTAGAGGTTCAGTTTCGTCACGAGCGAGAAGAGCGGCACCATGATCACCTGCACGGGAATCATGAGAGTCGCCAAAGCCACCAGGAACACAGCATTCGACCCTCGGAATCTGAGTCTCGCGAAAGCGTATCCACCGAGCATGTTGATGGTGACCGTGATCACTGCCACCACGAGCGCGATGGCCGTGGAGTTGCCGAACCACGTGGTGATGGGAAATGCGCCCATGACCCGAGTGAAGTTCTCAAGAGTGAACGTGGTCGGCCAAAAATGTAAGGCACCGCCGAGCAGGTCGGCCCGGGTTGAGAACGCGACGATAACCATCCAGTACAGCGGGAACAGCACAATGATGGAGATCACGATCGCGGCCACAAGACGAACGGCCAGGAATCTCCGCTCACGTCCACCCTGCGGTGGGCGCGCAATACCGCGCATGCTCGCCTCCTCGAGGCGTGCTGATGCTGAAGTCATAGCTCTCTCCTCACTCGACGAGATCACGGGACCGGCTGGTGTACCAGCGCACAACGGTGAACGCGAGCATCACCAGGAGCAACACGATTCCAATTGCCGCGGCGTAACCCTGGTCCCGGGTCACGAATCCCTGGTCATAGGCATAGGTGACAATCACCGAGGTCGCGTTGCCGGGACCGCCACCCGTCATCACGAATACGAGATCAAACACCTGGAATGAGTAGATGACATTGAGGATCAGCAGGAAGAAAGATGAGGGACCGAGGAGTGGCACTGTGAGGTGCCGGAACCTCTGCCACCCCCCTGCGCCATCGAGTCGCGCGGCCTCATAGATCTCGGGCCCGATTCCCTGCAGTCCCGCCAGGTAGATCAGCATGTTGAAACCCACCCGGGACCAGAGCGTGACCAACACGATCGACAGGAATGCTGCTGGCCCATCCGACTGCCAGGGCACGCCCGGCAGACCGATAGCCCGCACCAACTTGTCGACAAGGCCGCTGTTCTCGTCGAAGAGAAGCACGCCGATCAACGCGGTGGCGATCCCGGAGACTGCCATGGGCAGAATCAAGATCGACCGGAACACCTTGCGAGCAGGCAACACCGAATTGAACAATACTGCGGCACCGAGGCCGAACCCCATGGATAGCGGGGTGACGATCACAGTGAATAAGACAGTGTTCAGCGCCGACCGCCAGAACACCGGGTCAGCCAGTAGGCGAAGGTAGTTGGCAAAGCCAGTGAATGTGCCACCGCCGAAGCCATCAGTCCGTTGGAAGCTGACTACGACGGCCCAGCCGATGGGAATGAGCACGAAAAGCGTGAGCATGAAGAGATTCGGCGACAACAGCGCCCACGCTGTTGTCGCTTCCTCTTTTGATCGAGTCCTCAACGAGGCAGACGACCGTGGTTGAACTATTTTCTGCCGCGACCGACTGGAAGTCGCCGTCAACTGGCCGCCTTGGTCGCCGCAGCGATGCCGTTCGAGATCGCTCGGACGGTGGCATCCGTTCCTTGTGCGCCCGTGAACGCTAATTCGAGCTGATCTTTCAGAACGGTGATGATCGACGACATCGACGGGGAAGCGACCTGGCCCGAATCGGATGCTCTCACCGTGCTGGCCTGCCCGATGAAAATAGGCGCCAATTCGGGTCGCACTGTGAAGTCGATACCGTTTTTGATCAGGTCACGACGGGTCGGGAGCAGAGACGCGCCCGCACAGAATTCCCGCATCGCTGATTCTTCCGTCACGAAAGTGAGGAAGGATGCGGCCAGGGCGGGGTTCTTAGCATCCTTCGTCGCAACGAGCGCGTTTCCACCGAAGTCGCTGGCTGCGCGCGCACCGCGAGGGGCGAAGGTGGCTCCCCATTCGAACTTCAGGGTCTGATCGGCGGCGGGAATTGCGAATGCTCCCGAGAAGACCATGGCGGTCGTTTGCGAATACCAACTGTCCTGGGCGTAGGTGGCCGACTTCACGGTGTCATTCTTGGGCACGTACTCCTTGGTGAAGAACGAGGACGTGAAGTCGAGCGCTTTGCGGGCCGCGGCGGAGTCGATGGAAGGATCGATCAGGTTTTCAGAGAGAAAGCGACCATTCTCTTCGAATAGCCAGGTGAGCCATCGCGTGACGCCGTTCCCCTGCCAGTTGTAGGCGAAGGGGTATTGGTTTGCAGGCAGGTTTTTGCGCAGGGTCGCGGCAACTTCGTCGAACTGCTTCCAGGTCCAGGCTGTTTCGAGGGTCTTGGGTACATTTTTGATGCCGGCTGCCGCCAACATCTCCTTGTTATACATAATCGCCGAGGTGTCCGTGTGGTGAGGAACACCGAACGGCTTGCCTTTGCTCTGCACTGCAGCCCACGCCGCGGGAGTGAATCGATCGGCAAATCCAGCTTCGAGGTGATCGGCGAGGTTGAGCAGTTGGCCTCTGCCCGCATAGCTGCCGAACGTGTAGTAGGGCACCCGGAACATGTCTGGTGGATTGCCCGCCTGGAGTTGCGCGTCGATGTTTGTGAACATTTGCGCATAGGGAACCGCATTGAGTTCGATCTTCGTACCGGGGTTCGCCTTTTCGAAGCGGGAAATTTGAGTGCGGAATCCAGCCAGTTCCGAATCGGTGCCCCACGTCGTGAACATGAGGGTGCCTTTGGCCGATGACGCCTGGGGCTTGCTGAACCCAGCGCAACTCGACAAGAGCGCGGTGGCCGAGATCGCTCCGCCAACGGCAAGGAGATTGCGACGAGAAATATTCAAAGTGTGTCCTCCAGCAGGGGCGAGGCCGATAGCAAGTCAGGCTAATCACGAACAAGTTAGAACAATAAGTCAATATAAATGTCTCCTCAGGCATTGGGCTTTTGATGCATGAAATTGCCAGTAACCCGCGGATTTCTCTGGAGCTGCTGCCGTCCTGGTTGTCTTCAGAAGGTGCCCCGCCCCTGCAAGCAGTGTGCTCATCGTGCGTTGCGAGCTCCTATCCCCGACGGTAAGCGGGCGGCCGATACCGGGAAGAATGGAGACCTCGACACGTGGTCTCTCGGCGAATCGGTATTGATCTCGTTGCAAAGAGGATGCTTCCGTTGATCAAGGTGCACGGATGACTGATTCCGTCGAGGACGCCAGCGGTCACGGAAACCAATCACTGGCCGGGGCGCCGCCCGGCGGTGATCTATCGTGTCGCTGGAGTCGCATTCGTTGGCGTTTATCGCTAAGAGGGGTGCCCGAACAGAGAACTCCTCGAAGCCTCGTGAAGTTCCCGTTATATCGCGATCCGCTCCATCGGGCGCAATGATACCCCGTTGCCGGCGCAGCTTCAGTTCATCGAAACAGCTACGGACCGACTCCCCAACCGCCTCGGTCTCATGCGCCTGACCTGTGGATGCCGCATCCAGACACCAGACAATCGGGTAGCGCGAATTTAGCCGGGAATTCCACCAGATCAGCGGAGAAACTCGGTATCAACATCGCCACCGGCGGGATACGACGCTACTGCCACATCGCCTCGCCGTCGGCACTTGTCGCGGGCCGAATTGCCCGGCGCGCGCCCAGCATCGGCCACTCGACATTGATGATGGTCCTGACCCCATCATCACGCGGAGTCATTCTGCCGCCGCCACCCTTATTTTCACCATGGCCAAACCATGCACCAGATAAGGCGCCGAACGGTGCGCCGAAAACTGTTAGGTGAACAAGGTGCTCGATGACCTCGGGACCGACTGGCCTTGGATACGCCCCGAAGCGGATCCACGGGCACCCCACGACTCCACCGTCGGAGAAAGCGCAGAGGTCTCGGTGATTCTGTTGCCAGACTGCTACCCGCGAGCCGACGGCGGGACGACGGCGACGGTGTGGACTCCCCCGTTCTTGCCAACGGTGCGGTAACTTGTGGACCATGCCCTGGCGCAAAAATCTCAATGGTGCCCTTTCCCAGCTGACCGGGTACGAACTGAAGCGCGCCAATCGTGGCGGTAAGGATGGCGGAAGGGCCGCGACGGGGAAGATTCCAGCGGATATCGACGACGAGGCTTCGGCAATAATCCGCGCGGTAGCGCCCTACACGATGACGAACGTCGAGAAGCTGTACGCGGTGATCACAGCAGCGCGCTACGTCACCCGGCACGAGATTCCCGGGGCGGTCGTGGAATGCGGTGTTTGGCGGGGTGGCAGTATGCAAGCGATTGCCCGGGCGCTTGACGCGGAGGGCTCACGCGAGCGCGACTTGTATCTCTTCGACACGTACGAGGGGATGACCCCGCCCGGACCACGGGACCGGCGTGGCGACGGTCGAACCGCTGCCGATCTGATGGCGTCCTACGGCAAGACATCCCGAGTGTGGGCGTGCGCCTCGCTGGAGGATGTGCAGGAGGGCTTCCGTCACGTCCCCTATCCGAAGGAGATGCTGCACTTCATCAAGGGGCCGGTCGAGCAGACAATTCCCAGCGAGGCACCCGAACGCATCGCCGTGCTGCGGCTGGACACGGATTGGTATGAATCGACCGCGCACGAGCTGGCGCACCTGTACGACCGGCTCATGCCGGGCGGTGTTCTCCTGCTCGACGACTACGGCTGGTGGCAAGGGTCGCGTGAGGCCGTCGATGAGTTTCTCGCCCGCACCGGAGCCCGCTTATACCTTGCACGCACCGGCAGCGGACGCGTCGCCATCAAACCCGTCAAATAAGCTCGCGTCCGCTCGAGCCTCAGTCAGGATCCGGGGCCGGGTTGCGGGCACGCGCTGTCCGCGCTTCAGCATCAGTCACCCGGGGGGAATCCTTCCGTATCCTCACGAAACGGGAAGTAGATTGTTCTACTTGTGTCTAAAACATGTTGTTCCGGGTGGATCACGCATCCACAGTGTCCCTTGCGGAGCAGATCGCCGTTCAGATTCGGGTGGCGGTGCTCACCGGCGAGCTGATGCCGAGCGAGCGACTTCCGCCAGCTCGTGTATTGGCGACGTCGTCGGGTATCAATATGCACACGGTGCTTCGTGCGGACGGTGATTTGCATGATGAGCGCATCATAGAGATGCGGCAGGGCCGGGGAGGGTGGGTGCACCCAGAGGTGGAGCCGGGATTTGTGCGGTTGGCCGCGATCGCCGAGCAGTTCCGAGCAGAGGCGCGAAGGTTGGGATTGTCCCAAACGGAGATTCGTCGGCTAATCGAAGGAACGTAATCAAGGACACCCAGGGCTCCGGCAAAACGCGAGTGCAGATGTCGTTGCGGCGTTGACGCTCTGGGTTCCCCTCGCCGTCATAGTCGCGACGTGGCTGGTTTGGCGCGAAGCACTGCCGTCGGATCTGCCACGCGAGTGGGGCAGCACGGGCGTGAGCTCAACCTGGCCGACAGGTATGGCGATAGCGCTGCTGTCGCTGGTGAGCCTTGGCTCTGCCATCATCGCGACCTTCGCCCTTCGAGAGAGTGCGGCTTATATTCAGCGGAAGACTTTCCTATGGAGTGGGTTCGCCGCGGGTCTCGCGTGTGGGGTCTGGCTGCTGAGTGCCGGCTCGACGATCACTTCTGGTGGGAGCGCCGTGCCGCAGGTCGGCGCGTGGCCGTTGCTTCTGATGGTGTTGCTGGGATATGGCTTGATCCCGTTCCTGATTGCGCATCGGTGGGTGGAACCAGAAGCGACCGAGCCCCCGGTCGAGGTGGTCTTCACGCCAACAGAAACTGGATCTTGGATATCCACCACCACCGTTCCACAATTTGCAATCGTCGGCGTTGCAATGCTTGCCGGCGCAGTCGCGTTGCTTGTCCTTGCCTCCCGCGGCCGGTCCACGGGAGGTGACCTGTGGAGTGCTGTGGTCCTGCTGGTTCTGGCGGTGCCGATGCTGGCATTTTCTCGCTTGCGGATCAGTGTGGACTGGCGAGGGTTGAAAGTTGTCACCTGGATCTTGGGCATCGCGCTGAAAACCATTCCACTTGCTGCGGTCGAGTCCGTCCACACCGAAGCCCTGGAACCAGTGCACTGGGGCGGCTGGGGATACCGGGTCATCGCTGGCCGATCGGCCATAATCCTCCGCACTGGACCCGGCATCGTCGTTGACCTCACCAACGGCGAGCAATTCGCTCTCTCGCTCACGGCCCTGGCAATCCCGGCAGCGGTTCTCTCAACGTTGAGCGCTCCCGCCGAGTGAAGTGGCCTCACTCAGGAGGCATAACCCCGTCGCAGACCCCCACTGACCCTCAGGCGGTCAGGCCGCGACTCGCATCGCTGGCGGTGGTCCCGATGCAGGGGTGGTTTGCTCCGCGCCGGAGACCGGCGAATGTGTCGCTCAGGGTTCTGTGGACGGGCCGGTCTCGACACTCCCGGAGGATGCCGGAGAGGCCGTGGGTAGAGGCCGTGGGTAGAAGCGACCAGGAACGATCGAACACCGAGAGCTTCCACAGCGTCGCGTCGGGCCATGGGATCAGGGACAATCCCGTAAGCCGCACCCACCCGGGCAACTGGCCCCCTCTCGGAGATTCAGTTCATCGCCCGCCCGCTGTCCGGTTGCGGGCACCCTTTGCGTTGCCCACTCGATCTTCGTCTTTCGGCCCCGGGGTATTGCACTCCCGCAAAGCGTGCACATCGGAAGGCGAGCCGACCTATCGCGATGGTTCCAGCGTGGCGATCGGACGGAATGCGACCAGTGCCGACGAAAAGGGAGACGACGTAGACGATCGGCAGCACAGATGCCGGAACAGTCAAGATCGAAACCGAAATCGGGATCGCGCCTGTAGCGGAGGCCGCCACAATTACGAATACGGCAGCCTGTCCCACGATTCACGGAACGATGAATTGTGAAACATTCCCGCCGAGCGCTAGAGCGGAGCTGATGCGTGAACGGCCGACACCGGTAACTACGGCAAGTCGGCATACTCGCTTGCCCCAGTTATCTCGTGATTGCGAAATTCCAATCAGGCGTGCCCCACCGTCACCGGGACCCCGTCACCACCTCGGAGACAAAGTCCAGCACGATCGGATTGGCCAAATAGGAGGCACCCGTCACGCACAACGGCACCCCTAGTGCAGCAGTCACCGCGGCCCATCCGAATGCGCAGCCATCGTCTATGACAAATGCGCCACGTCGACCACCCGGAAGCCGGGTGATTGGCTCAGGCGTATTTTGGACCGCGACTTCTCGTCTCGAGAAATGACCGTGGCCGTCGGCAGCGGGATGCGCTGCAGCTGGGGGAGCCGGTTGGCTAGTCACGGAAGGAGCGGACCGGCGACGTGGGAGGTGCCGCTTGTCGGCAAGAGTTTGGCCAAGAGATTCGACCACTTGCCACTCGGCCGGTAGTGTCTCGGTTGCGAAAATGGCGAAGAGGCTACCGGCCACTGCTGCGATGCTCTCCGTCGCGGTGTTGACCGGATGTGCTGCAGCATCCCCGACGGGTGTGGCCTCCGTCCCCACCGCACACAGGAGTCCCACAGCCACTCCTTCCCGTGCCCCAAGTTCGAAGGCTGACGCCGGGGTTGTGCCAACGTGTGATGTCATCAGGGGCATGTTCGCTGCAGCGAACGTCGCTGTCTCCTCAGTCGTCGACGAGACCGCCAACGTCCAGCACGCGGTAGCCCGCGAGACGTTGGCCTATAGGATTCTGCGTCACTGCACGGTTTCTGTGCCAGGGCGGCGGACAACCTCCGTCGTCGAGATCGACGGCCCGGGAACAGTGCAGCTGTTGAGTGCATTCAAGGCACTCGGGATCGACTGCACAGATCTACCGATCGCCCGGGGGTATTGAGACGCCTCCTTCATTTGCCTGGGCCCCGGAAGCTACTACGGACTTGTCGGTTCCTACTTGATACATATCGGACCGTTCTTCGGCGTCACCGATGTCGAGCACGTCGCCCAAAACCTCCTTCGCGCCCTCACTTAAAGAAAAGTCGTCAAGGACGATCACTCAGCCCTCCCCGCCTGACCCAGCCCGGAGGGATCCAGCGCCATCCAACCCGATCGTTGGGATGTCCTCACCCGTCGAGCCCGGCGGGATGCGGGTAAAGAGGACGTACGCCCTCAGTCGAACCAGATGCCCCGGCTGTTTCGACATACTCCCGCGGCCGAGGTCAGCGCCCGTAGACCGTTCCGCTCACGGAGACCGCCGGTGTGACGCGCCCGCTCAAGTATTCGCGCCGGCCAAAATATCTCATCGTTACCTCGCAGCACCACTCAGTATCTCCACTACCGAGGTGTTGCGACAACCGATTGAGTTCGCCGTTCGGAAATATCGAATTCACGGGCGACGGTTGCGACCGCTCTCCCTGTGGTGACGACCAGCTTCACAGCCTCGTCTTTGCGCTCAGGAGTGAAATCCCGACGTGATCTTGCCATGATGAAGAATGTCTCTTGTGAGGTGTACGCCCAACCGGATCAGGGCCATAACTGCCATCGGCTCCGAATGACTGTCGCGGTCGCCCTCCACACAGCCATCCGCACAGAGCCCGAAATCGCACTATTTGACGAGGCCCTTATTGCTGCGGCAAGCCGAGCCGGAATATCCGGAGCAAAGTAACCCCACCCACCCAAGACGCCGAGAACGCCGGGAACGCCGGGCAGAATACCCCGCTGCTTTTCGCCCGCCTCCGTGCGCCGAGCATTCCCCCGTCGCCCGACCGTGAAGTGGCGCGGCAATTGCGATTCGGTCGAGTCACCCGTAGGCGTGGTCGACTCGAGCTCACGCGCAGAACGAGAGCACCCTCGACCAGAGTAAATTGGCGGAATCCTCGTCGTACTCGGAGGCAATCGACCGGTCTGTGAAGAGGTGACCGGCACCGGGGTAATCGAATAACTCGACGCCTGCCCCGCCGGCGCGAGCCTGGTCGATAACAGCGTCGATTCCGGCTTGATTCCGGAAGGGATCATCGAGGGTGTAGTGAATTTGCGCTGGGACGCTTGCCGGCCATGCGTCGATACCCAACATGCGCAGATCTAATGCACCCGACAGCATCAGAACACCGCGTACCTGACGCTGTGTCGCAACGTACTCGGCCATGCCCCCGCCGTTCGAGAACCCCGCACTGATGAACCCATCCGGGATATGCCGCGTAGCCTCAACAGCTAAACGCATCAACTCGGGGTAACCGATCGACTCTGCGAACACCCCTGCCTCTTGATAGTCGTCGAAAACTCGGCCGTCGTATTGGTCCACCACCACGACATCGTGGCCCCCGGCACGAAGCCGGTAGGCCGCATCGTGAATACCAGGACGGACGCCGAGAACGGAATGGAACAATGCGATATCGGCCATGCGTTCACCCTGTACTCAACGACCGACATCCGCACCCCAGCAATACGCATTTGCTCGTATTTTGAGCGGCGTGGTTGACGTCGTGGGCACCAGACTCGATCCGCGCGTCACACTGAGTTGAAGCAGAAAAATCACAACGAAAAGGTGGCCCGCATGACTTCCCAAACCGTGGACTTCCACTCCCGCGCGCCCGTCGACGTCGACCTGGCGGTCAAATGGATGGACGGCTCGGGGTTGAACGAGCCACTGGTCCAGGTCCACGCACTCGACGAACACAGCTACGTCCTTCGCCAGTCTCTGAAGACGCACCACGAGGGACCATTCGTCTTTCTCCTGCTCGGCAACACGGGCGCACTCATGATCGATACTGGTGCGACCTCTGACGAAGAGACATGGCCACTGCGCCATATCGTCGACGGAATCATCACGGACTGGCTCGTCGCGCATCCCTCCCCGTCGTATTCGCTCACCGTCGCCCACTCGCACGGTCACGGGGACCACACGGCCGGAGATTCGCAGTTCTCCAACCGCGCCAACACCACCGTGGTTCCGGCGTCTCTTGACGGCATGAAAAAATTCTTCGGATTCACGAATTGGCCAAACGAGACGGTATCTTTCGACCTGGGCGGACGGATCCTGCGCGTGATCGCCGGTCCCGGGCACGAAGAGGCCGCTACGCTCTTCTACGATCCATGGACCGGCGTCCTCTTCACGGGCGACACCGTCTACCCAGGTCGCCTCTACGTCGTGGATATGCCCGCCTATATTGCCACTCTGGACAGAGCCATCACTGTCATGGCTGAGGTTCCCGTCTCCTACCTTTTGGGATGCCACATTGAGATGTCGTCTACGCCGGGCCAAGATCATCCACTCGGTTCACTCAGCCACCCAGGCGAGGCGCCGATGCCCATGCGCCCCAGCCAGCTTGTGAGCTTGCGCGAACGAGCTGTCGCCATAGCCCACCTGCCCGGCGTGCACACCTTCGACGATGTCATCATCTACAACGGTGAGGCCGCCGTCGACGACTACTTGAACCCGTCGTCAACTACCCGGCCTGGCAACCATTGATCCGACAAAGGCGTAGAGCAGCCGAAGGGCTGCGGGACGGGCAGCAGAGCTAGCCACGACCACACGACCAACGTTTCGTGATCGCCTCCGATTCGCGTCCGAGTACGGGATCGTCGATGTATTTGGAGGTGACCGCAAGCCCGCTTCGTTCCCGGCTTTCGGCAGGTGCAGCGCGGAACCTCTCCACCACGGTCTCCCAATACGGATCCGCCGCGCGCGTTTCGAATATGCGCACGATCCACTCGCGGGTTTCGTCGTCGTATTTGCCGGAGCGTAATTGCTCCAGCGCCACATCGAAAGATCAAGGATCATCTATTCGCTTTTCTGGTCAACGATCGTGGGTCTCAGTGGTACGCACGGCTGCGAGGGCAGCCATGAAAGGCTCTCTTCTACGACGTCGTCGATCTGCAGCTGCAGCTGCAGCGAGGAGCTCATCCTGTGAACCGAGGGACTCGCTGTCAGAACCGGCCGTTTCAGCGCGCTCTTGTCGATCATTACCCACCACAGAATCAGACTCACACTCTTCGCGGCCCGCCCGTAAGCGGAACCTCGACCGGCCGATTATTCATCGTGTCGCTGGAGTCGGGTTTGACATCGTTTATGGATGATTCGCCCGCCCCTACCGAGAACCTTTGGGCCTATTCTCGCCATTCCTCCGCGAGCAGCGCGTACCCAAGGCTGTCGACCCATCCTTCCGCACGGTGCAGTGACCCGCGTACCTCATGCAGTTCCCGGCGCATGCCGACTCTTTCCATCAGGCGCCAGGATGCCGTGTTGTCGGCGAAGCAATTAGCCGTCAGCCGGCGTAGTTCCAGTTCCTCGAAACAGATGCGGATCAATTCCCGCACCGCCTCAGTTGCATACCCGTAACCTGTGGACACCTCATCCAAACACCATCCGATCTCCGCCTGCACCGCCTTCGCCTGTTCAGTCACCTCGATCTGCGACCAGGCATCCTCGATCGCCAACATCAGATCGCCGATGATCACCCCGTCGCGCTCGATGATCAGCGTCTTTGCAAGCCGATCCGGCAGTTCGAATTTAGCCAGGGAATCCGCCCGATCAGCGGAGGAACTCGTCATCCACCTCGCAACCGACGGGACGCGGCGGTACCGCCACATCGCCTCACTGTCGGTAACCGTCGCGGGGCGAATCGCTAGCCGCTCAGTCCGAAGCGGCCACCCGACGTCATTAATAGTCATGAGCCCATGATGACGCGGAACCATCCGACCATCACCACCACGGCAGAGGGGAGGGAAATGGCTTCAACTCCGTGCCAACCGGCTGCGGTCACGATAATTGCAGTGCCAGGGCCGCCCGTAAGCCGAACCCTGACCGGGACGTTTTTCACCATGATCTGGGTAATCTCGTTGCGGGATCGCCGATCCGGCCCCCACCGCACTTCAGGGTTCGATGATGTAGGTCGCCATGATGGCCTGCTGCACATGGAGGAGCGAGCTTTTGAACTGATACCCGACGAAGGCGGGGTGGTTGATTGCGTCGGCGTTGACTTCCTGTCCTCGTTGGAACGGCGTCCACGGTTTCAACTGAACGCCAGCAGGGGCAGCGTCTAGGAGCGAAGCCGTAACTTGGTAGGGCGTGAGTTGATCTGAGTGCGAGCCCCATCCGTCGGTCAGGATCACGTCCGCAGACCGGACAGCCGTTTCGAGATCATCTGTCCACCTTGATCCGGGTGTGGCAAGTTCTGCAGGGCAGCACTGCGTGAGATCGAGGGAGAGCGCACGGGCAGCTTCCTGCCAGCCGCGCACAATGTTGCCGCCCCCGCCGACGAACAAGAAACGCAGGCCCCGTATGTCGCGCCGCTCACGCAACGCGTGCAGGTCAGAGAGTACTTCGCAGGGATGGTTGACGTCGGTCATCGCATTGACCACAGGGATCACGGCCGCCGATGCCAGATCATCGAGCAACTTGATCCGGGAATGACGGACTACGAGTACGTCAGCCTAATTGGCCAGATAACTCGCAACGTCCGCTAATGCCTCCGGCTTGTCGAGGGTGTCGCTGGGGACCACGACAGGGTGCAGACCCAGCAGGGAAGCGCCACGCTCGAACGACGCTCTGGTCCGCAGACTCGTCGGCGGGAAGAACATCACCGCGCAGCCGAAAACCTTCGGGCCCGAACCTCCGCGGTGGTCATCGGCCAGAGCAAACAGCTGCTCGATGTCATCAGCCGCCCACTCATCGAGTCGAATCAGATTCCGCATGTCTCCGCGGTAACGCCAGCCCGCACAGCACCTGGTAGCTAAACTCTGCCCGACGTTCCTGAAGATGAGTGCACCGTGCAGCTGTCTTCATTTCGGAGCTTCAGGCTTCCTGGGGTCGACTTGCTCGGTGAGGTTGTCGAAGCTGAGCGGGAGGAGCTCACCGGCGAGGATGCTCTGAAGGCCTGCCGGCGAAGGCAGAATTACGCGAATGCCTGGGTAGTAGTCGGCGAGGATCTGACGGTCACGCCCACACGGGCTCTTGACTCCGCGCCCGTGGTTGCCGACGGCGACAATATGGGTCAGCTCTCTGGCTCCTGCCGCACGCGCAGCACCCAACGCAACAAGCTCAGCACAAGGCCCACCGGTGAAGTGGTACAGGTTCACTCCGACGAAGGTTCGCCCGTCAGCGGCACGCACCGCAGCGCCCATCGTGTGGACACCATCTTCATTTGGGCCTGCGTCCGTCGCTGCATCGATAGTTACTCCTGCAAGATCGATCAGTGACCGCTCCGCATCCGTCAGGGCAAGAGCAGAAGGAAAACGGGAGTCAGCCATCTGACGATAGTAAACGAGCCTCCACCAGAGGCAGGGGAAGAGCGCACGCGGGACCCTTCCCTGATCCCCATAGCCGAAGGACCTGTCGGATAGGCCGCGTGTAGTCGCCAACAGCCCGTTGAATCACGGGGCGTTGAAAACGAATTGCGCCGATTTACGGGGATCGAAGTTGCCTACGAATTCTTGTTCGTTGGGAACCCATACGTCTTCCCATAGCTGATCGTGATCACGGCCCAATCGGTGATCGCGGGCTTTGCCCCGTTCCGTCGCAACGGTCAGGTCGACATCCATCCAGACCGTGACATCGAGCACTCCAGCCAACTCCGGGTGGAATAAGCCGATGGCGTCCACGATGATGACCCGGGCATCCGGGAGCTGTTCGGGTTCCCCGAGTCGGCCGCTACTCCAGTCGAAACGGTGGAACAACACCGGCTCGTTGTGATGGAAAGGGTCCAGTATCTCGCGGCGCAGCCGAAGCCGTTCAACCCCATCCCAATCGGGCGATCGTCGATGAGAGCGCTCAGGATCCAGAAAATCATCCCCACGAACGCGCACACTGTTCGGGATGACCGCGACGAGTTCCCGGGCGAGAGTGGATTTACCGGAGCCTCCAAATCCTGAGACACCAAGCACCACAGCTTCGGTGTGCTCACGCACACGGGCGACCGAATCAACAATCTCCCGCACTGTATCCACCTTTCAACTCTATGAGCTGGACCGCGGACCGTTTTCCGTGGGTGGAACGATCTGCGGGCCAGCCTGCTGAAGCGGATGGCTGGGTGAATCACTGCAGCTGAGATGCTTCACGGCACGGTGTCGAGGAGTGCTTCGTAATAGTGCAGTTCACCGTCGGTGCGCACACGACTGAACCCGGCCCGGATTAGCGTGTGTTGTGACGCAAAGTTGTCGAGAGACGTGTCAGCGATCACCTTAGAAAGTTTATGGTCGGCGGCGATAGCCAGCAGTGCGGAAGCGGCTTCCGCGGCGTAGCCGTGTCCCCGTGCCGATGGAGCCAAGCCGTAGCCGATCTCCACACAGCCGTCGTCCGGTTGGCCCTTGAAGCCGATCCCGCCGACGGCACGTCCGTCGGCCAGTCGGGTGATCCGGTAGTAACCGAAGGGTCGTTGCTCTCCGTTCGTGGCGGTCGCTCGAAGCAACACCCCTACTGCCCCAACGTCACCTTCGAAGGGGAAATCGTCTACCCACGCATCGTCTGGTCCGGCGGTCCTCGCGACAATACGTTCTGCCTCTGCGACATCGATCGCATGCAGAAGGAGGCGAGATGTGCGGATGTCGGTCATCACACCACAGTAATGACTCCCATTCCCGGAGACGCGCAAAGTTTTCCCGTCCCAGCCCGAATGACCATCAGCCGGAAGCTTAACCACCGACACGCGAATGTCACGCAAGACGGACGGCCACCGGACACGATTTCCCACCATCGGCAGATCACGCTTTAGACCACTTTTCGACCGGATCAGTCGCCCGTGAGCGGGAACTTGTCCCGGTCGTGTTCGGGGTGGTCGCGACATTGTGATCGAGGCCAGATATCGACCTTGCTCAAGTGAACGCAGGGAACCTCAAGAACGGGTATTTTTCACCACACCATCCAATCGACAGTGACGAAGCCGATAATGAAAAAAGGAATCACGAGGAACGCCGCGACCATCGTGCTCACGGCGAGGAGACCGAAAGCCCAGCCGATGCTGCCACGAAGGGTGTCTCGATGCACTCTCAGACCGATCGTCGACTCCGCCCACAGGTTGAACGCCACGATCGATAGGGCCAGAAGCAATGAAGCAGCGCCGCGAAGAGTGGGGTAACCACCTGGTTCCCGACTGCGGAAGACCAGGTACGGCGCAAGTTCGCAAAAATAACCAGCAAGCACGAGGAGGACACCGGTGACGGCGGCAACTTGAGAAAAACGGAAGGCGCGCCGGCGCTCACGTTCATCTGTCCACACCACCATTTGCCCAACTTACCGGATGAGGTGCGGTCCCACCGGCTTCGCGCGGTTGCCCTGTTCGACGTGTGACGATACCGACAGGATCAGGGAAGTGGGGTCTACACGACTTGGATCGCAGCCACTCAGGTCAAGTCTCATACGGCAGGTTAATGAACTTCGACCGCACGAGCGTCCTGTGGGGATCAACCGGGAGTGCACGGCGCACCCGCTCGACCGCAGTGCACGGCCGCATCCCGCGATCGTTCACCGATCTACGGGGTTGAACCGTTTTCTGCTCCAACTCGGATAAGACGTCCCAGAATGCACTGCTCACGCTTCCCAGTGCAAACAGGAGGAAGAGTTGCAGCAACCCCATTGATATCTGGAACGACCCACCGCACCGCAGCCCCTAAAACTGCCGATCGCTGCCAATAGTCGGCGGCGCGGTGCTGGACTGTGCGCTCGGAAACGAACGTGATCGCGTCTATGACATCGAAGGGTACCTCGCAGCGAAGAGCCAACTGTTCGTAGTTCGAGCAGAAAACAGCGCGCACAAACGCACTAATCCAGTGGTTGGGTGGCCTTCCGGTAGCTGCGCCGGCCTATCCCCACGTTGACCGCTCCGATGACTACGAAAATCAGTCCGTCGTGACTCACCGAGAGCATGATGAAAAGACCGACGGCGATAAGAGTGACAGCGCACCTGGTGAGGATCAACGACTGAGTTCGAGTCACCTGCCCAGTATGCCCGGTGAGAGGGAGAGTTTCTCGCTCACGATCGCCTCTTGCCACAACAGGCTTCCAGGACCTCTACGCCGACAGCTATCGCAGCCCGGAGCACAGCGACCTCCATAGTGGTCAAGGGACGCTGGGAACGATATAGAAGGTCATCCGTATTTTGTGCAACTATGGGGCGCCGAACTTTGGGACGATGCCGTCGACACGTCATCGAACGTCCTAACCGCGGACCTGTTGAAAGGACTCCGCGAAGCGATCTTCAAGCGTCCAGACTACGATTTCTACGCACCTTGGATCGACTCCTTGATACCTGCTGAGCAGGACCTTCTCCTACTCACCGGCGACTGCGATTACCGCCACTCCGGACGGCTGACACACACAAGGTCACTTCGCGCAAACAGGGCAACGTAAACGTCTTGATGGGGAGGCTAGCCGACCAGGGCGTTGTTTATCGGCTGCAAAAGGGCCTCCACGAATATACGGCGCCCAAATTCCACGAGTACCTGAGTCGGCGCAAATCACGCGCAATGCGGACATAGTCGGAACGCCTGCTCATCCGGTCCGCCTGAGACTCCGTATGAGGAACGTCGAACGTGCGAAAACACGCTTTTAACGCCGATGGGTACCAGTCGAGGCCTAGTCCGGCCCCGTCCACTTATCGTGGGCAAGTCAGACTTATTCGTTTGGAAGCCACCGTTTCGACCTAGCGCACCGCTCGTGAGCACCACTCCGCTGATGTGATTGTGCAACCTCGATGCATTATTGTGCGAGCACAAGGGTCGACCTTTGCATGGTCACTCTGGAACACTTCGAATAACTGAGAGGACCGTCATGGGGAAGGACGCGTTACCCGGTGCGGTCATGCGCAAACGTCGCCGGCTCCGAACGCTGATCATTACTGTGATTACGGTTTTTGGGCTCTTCGCGGTCGGTTCTGGCGCACAACTAATCGCGGAACGGGTCGACATGTCACGCTTCCCGCCGCCGGGAGAGCTCGTTGATGTTGGCGGTGGCCGGTTGATGCATTTCGATGTGCGGGGTAAGGGTAATCTCGGTCCGACCATCGTGCTGGAAGCCGGTGGCACGCTGACGAGCTCCGTGTGGGCGTGGATCCAGGCAAGGCTCGCTACCGACGCGACCGTCGTCAGCTACGACCGAGCCAACATGGGATGGAGCGACCCAGTCGACCGACCCGCCGATGCGTTGGCGGTTGCAGCCGACCTGCATGCGGGGCTCAACGCCCTCCACCTGCACGGACCCTACCTGCTTGTCGGCCACAGTATTGGTGGATATTACGTCCAGGAGTTCGCCGCCGCCTACCCAAGAGACGTCGTCGGGCTGGTGCTCCTCGACCCGTCACCGGGCGGCTGGATGACAGGACTACCCCCAAAGATGGTCGCATCTATCCAAAGCCAGCAGGGACAGACAGGCTTGCTTCGACTGGCCACCTTCTTCGGCATTACTCGTCTCTACAACCCTCTCGCCACGATCGTTGACGGGCTTCCCGAGCCGGCGCGCTCTGCCATGCTCGCCTCGACCACCAATTCGAATAACCTCATCGGTGTCGACCGTGACTCAGCAATGTTCGAACAGCTCGGCGCTGCGTCGGCCGCATTCCGGGATCTCGGCTCCCTGCCCGTGAGAATTGTCAGCGCAGGAGTCTCCGACGATCCTGCCTACGCCTCTTGGCAAGACGCACAATGGGCGATGCATAAGAAGATGCTCGGCATGTCCACCGACGCCGTTCAGGTCAAGATGTTGAAGGCCAACCACATCTCCCTCCTCACCCGGAAGGACAACGCTGACGCGGTCGCCGATGTGATCCTTAAGCTACACACAGTCCTCGCAACTCGATACCCGGCATCAAGCGAATAAAAACGTTGCCTTTCTTCTCGTTCGACATACCTCGGTCCCAGCGAGCCAAAAAGCCAGAGGGCGGCTACCGCAGCACTCGGCAAAGTAGAAAGCGCACAGGGTGGGAACCCCGGTCTGCACCGTTGTGATGAACACAACAGTTGCAAGCAGATTCGGATAGCACGTATAGCGCCCGACCCCTTCCTTGATCTGCCCCGAAGGCCCGATGATATGTCGTGTTCGCCATAGGAAATAGCGAGAGTGGCTGTTCGAAACCAACCTGTTCACGTAGGAGCTGACACCTTCCGCGGTGGTCGATCAGCGCCACCGAGTCGATCATCCTTCCCCTGCGTCGCCTGCGAAGCCCGCATCGCCCGCGAGGCTGGCATTCCCACGGACCGGCGATCCAGTGCGAACACCCGTGGTGGATGCGCCCGCAAGCCGGACGTTTGCCGGACGGCATTTTGAGCGCACAGGAGAGCACTGTCGAGTGCCACTTTTCGTCCGGATCGGCCGCCCGTAAGCCAACGGCTACCGGGACGCCCAGCCGTTTCGACCGCAGATCATCTCTCGGGCAGATATCAGTTACCGGCTCGTCAGCGGCGAACCATCCGAATCTCGCAGAGTTCGTCTTCACCCTTTTCTGTTCCATCGGGAAGGAAGCCGTGCTTGCGATAGAACTTTTGTGCTCGTGGGTTCGGGTCGGCTACCCAGAGTCCGACTGTCGTTGCTGGCTCGATGACAGCATCGAGCAACGCAGCGCCAGCGCCGAGGCCGTGGACTGCGGCGTACGTATATAAGACGTAGAGCTGAGCAGACCACTGCACATCGGGCTCTGTGACCGGGCCCGCCATCGTTATCCCGATCAGCACACCATCTCGCTCCGCGACAGCGATCCGATTCGCTGCGTACCGGGGATCTGTCATCGCAGCGGTCCAGAACCGCTCGCGTCGGCCAATGAACCCGGGATCATCCAAAACGGCGTCGGCCATCAAACCTCGGTAGGTCTCACGCCACGACTCGACATGCAATCGCGCGATCTGCGGCACATCGCGGGCCACCGCAGCTCTCACCTGGATGCCTGATTCCATAGTTGGAGCCTAGCGACGGTCCAGGTCTCGACGGCGGCATCACAGCGTGTCTCAGAGTCGGCTGGAGCGGTTCTGTGCACCCTCCGCCATGATCGCGGCAATACGCCCAGGGACAGTGTCATCCTGCAGCGAGGTCGTGTCGCCGAGTGGGCGTCCGCTGGAGATATCGACGAGCAAGCGACGCATGATCTTGCCGGAGCGAGTCTTCGGTAACTCGGGCACGATCAGGATATCGCGCGGCCTGGCTATCAGGCCGATGACACGAGCCACGTGAGTTCGCAGCTCTTCTGCGAACTCACGTCCTACGGCCAGATGGGCCTCATTCGCGGGGATCACGAAGGCCGCGATC
>JBKJLH010000143.1:0-12747 GCA_046597035.1 Lacisediminihabitans sp. | reverse complement strand
CGTTGCGGATGGCGTTGTGGGAACGAGGTCGCGAGGATTACCCCGCTGTCGCCGGTGAGCTGATCCATCACAGCGATGCCGGGTCGCAACATACGTCGATTCGGCTGACCGATCATCTCGCTCTCGAGGAGATCCTGCCCTCGATCGGAGCCGTCGGTGATGCATACGACTGTCCCTGATGGAGAGCCTCAATGGCCTCTACAAGGCCGAATGCATCCGCACCACCGTCTTCCACGAGGGCCCATACCGCACCATCATCGACGTTGAATTCGCGACCGCTGGCTGGGTCGATTGCTACAACAATCGACGCTTGCACAGCTCCCGCGGTAACGTTCCACCAGTCGAGTTCGAACAAGCCCACTACGCGACCCTCAACCGAGAGCCGCACCCCGAACAGGAGCGGCGGAAAACCTGGGGCGCTTGAACCGAAGGATCACAGAGCCACCAACACACCACCACAAAAAAGACTTGACCGAACACTTGACGAGACGTGTTGATATCATCTTCATGCTTACATTCCCCGGGGCAGAAAATCCTGACCTCGACGCGTGGCGGTACGCGACGTAGGCTGATTGAATGAGTACGGTTCCCTTGCAGACAGCGACCGAACGTGCGGTTGAAATCGACACGGTTCGGCTGCGCGGCCGTCGAAACGGTGCACTTCTCATCGGACTCGGTTCGCTGGCGATTCTTGGATCATGGTTGCTGATACCAAAGGGGATCGTCGACGCTCTGAGCGCGGCGCCGGCCGGGGGCGTGCTCGATGTCGCTGTCGGAATTGTCGCACTCGTCGCCGGAATCGTCCTCGTGGTGGTCGGCGTTCAGACCCAGAAGAGAGCGATCGACGCGGCGCACGACGCCCAGTCTGGCCCAGGCCGCGCTAACGACCACTTCGATCAGGTTGGGGCGCCAAACTCCACCGGCCAGCCGCCGTACAACTGGACTGGCCTCACGATTCGCTAGTTACAACTACGGGAAAGCTGGCATAGGCTCACTCGCCCCGCCAGCAGCGCGCGAGCGGCCAGTCCGATCATCGCGCTGAGGCCCCGGATTAATCCCAAGAGGCGCCAGCGACGCGACGAAGAAACCCGAACGGTTGTGCCCACCGGTCACTACGCAAGGCGCGAAGGTGCGGAACCTCTCGAGGCGTCCCCCGTTTACGATGAGCACGAGCCCAATTCAGACGAGGGTCAGGCCGAATCAACTGAGAGGTTGCCGTAATAACCTCTGGTTTCGACGCACGGCCCGTCCCCGGAGAGTTTTGCGCGCACCTCGAGCACAAACTAGCCCGCGTGTTTAACCTGCTAGCCGTCGGCGCGATCGAGGCCAGACCTGCCGCATAGCTTCCGCCTGCAGAGACTGGTCTGAGGGCCCGCGACATCCTCACCCACTTCGGCGCTCCACTCACCGTGAATCGAATTGCCGCCAGCGAAGTGCGGGGGATTCAGGGGCGCGCGCTCTCTTCGCGTTGCGAACGCTTGTAGGCCTTGAGCGCCTTCACCCGAGAGTTCTCCTCGTTGACCTCGGCATGGGTCGCGCGCTCTCGCACCAGCCACGCCGGCGGCTTCTGCAGCAGTGTGGAGATCTCCTCCGTGTTGAGTGGCTCGGTGACTTCGCCCCTGGCGAGTCCGGCGTTGGAGACGCCGAGCTTATGCGCGACGACCGGGCGCGGGTGCGGACCGGTCTTCCGCAGCTCGACCAGCCACTCGGGCGGGTCGGCGATCATCTGATTGAGCTGCTCGCGCGAGACGGGCGCGGCCTGGAAGGTTTCGGGGGTGGCCGGGAGGTAGATCCCCAGTTTCTGGGCCGCCGTCGCGGGCTTCATGGTTTGGGGGGATTTCGCCGGGGTCATGCGCCCAGCGTAGCCTGAGACCCCTGCAGCGCGGTGCTGTGGCTGCGAACGAAGGGGTATTACAGTGGACGAGATTCCGGCCGCCTTCACCATCGCCTTCGCCGCGGGCGTCACGCTCACCCGCTGGACCCGCGCCTGGGAGGAGCGCCAGCGCCGCATCCCGCTGGCCTTCTTGCCGACGGATGTCGCGAGCCAAGTCTCTGCGCTTCATGAGGGCCTCGCGGACGTGAGCTTCGTCCGACTGCCCGTAGACCGCGCCGGTCTCAGCGTCATCCCGCTCTACGACGAGGTGCCCGTCGTTGTCGTGCCGAAGGAGCATCCGATCGCCGCTTTCGACACCGTGACGCTGCACGATCTGGCCGGCGAGGATCGGGTGCCCGACACCCTTTCTGCAGAGGATGCCGTCGAGCTGGTCGCCGCCGGTGGCGGCATCGTGATCCTGCCCCAGTCGATCGCCCGCCTGCACACCCGCAAGGACGTCGTGGCGCGCGCGGTCACGGATGCCATCGGAACGTCGATCGCGATTGCGTGGCGGGAAGACCGCACTACCGCGCACGTGGAGGAATTCGTCGGTATCGTGCGCGGACGCACCGCTGCCAGCTCTCGCGCGGTACCTACCCCGAAGACGGCGCCTTCGAAATCGGACAAGCCCAAAAAGGCCGTGCCGACCAAGGGCCGCACCCCGCAGCGCACTCGCCCCCGCAAGTCCCGCGGGCGCTGAACCACCCGGTGGCGAGCATGGCGAAGCTGACAGCACTCCCCGCGGGGCGCCGATTCCCGATTACGAAAATCGCGACCGTCCTGCTTCTGGCGGTGGCGGTGATTGCGGCGGCAGATTTGGGGTTCACTGCGCTGGCAGTGATCCTGTCCACCATCAACCCGCAGATCGGCCTCATCGGTGACGCCGGTGTGGTGCTCAGCTACTTCACGTTCTATCCCTGTGTGCTGGTCGCGGCCCTCACCCTGCTAGCGGGAGCGGCTGCCGCCTGGCGAAACCCGAGTCTCACCCGCCTGGGGATCGCAGTAGTGGTCATGGGTATCCTCTCGGCCGCGTTTGTTGCAGTGGTGCTGCTGCCGCACATGCTGGGCTAGCGCCAGCCCTCAGACCGCCGCGCGATTGCGCCTCCAGGACAGGACACCAGCGATGATCGCCCCCACAATGAAGGCCCCTCCAATCACATAAGCCGCCGACTTGACCGCGGGGATGCTCGCCGCGAAGTACCCGGTGACCGTGAGCAGAACGCCCCAGGCGAGCGCCCCGACCAGGTTCGCCGCGACGAATTTGAGGTAGTCCATTCGGGCGATTCCCGCGATCGGAGGCACAAGCACGCGGCCCCAGGGAATGAAGCGGCCAACGACCACGGCCCACCAGCCCAGGTCGGTGTAGAACTTCTCGGAACGACGGATGCTGCGCTGCACCCACGGGCCGGTGCGGCGATCCAGGTAGGGACGCCCATAGTGGCGACCGAGCAGAAATCCGACCTGGTCGCCGAGGAACGCGGCGATGCCCACCCCGATGGCAAGCGTCCAGATGTTGATGCCGGTATGTCCGGCAGAAAGGATGCCGGCGGCGAAGAGGAGCGAATCCCCGGTGATGAAGGGGATGACGACCCCGATGAACAGGCCGGTCCCGGCAAAGACGAGACCCCAGACGATCAGGTAGAACAGAACAGGACCGAAGGTGTCGAGCCAGCTCGTGACCTGCCCGTCGAGAGCGGCGAGGTGGATCATCCGCTGTCCTGCGCTGATCGCCGCCCCTGCATGGCTCAGGCCCCCGGGCCTGCAGGAGCCTCGTCGCGCATGCCGCGGGCGTTGAGCGCTGCAGCGCGCTCGGCGAGACGTCGTTGCACATCTGCCTGGGCATCCGCGATGGCCTCGGGGGCCAGATACGGGTTCTCGTGCGCGTTGGTGCCGTGGTACCTATCGATGTAGGCGTCGAGCTGCGGGCCGGACTCCCAGGAAGTGATGAGGGAGTAGCGCGGCTCCGGTCCTGCGTGCCAGACCGCGTGCCAGAAACGCTGGGTATCGACGATGACTTGGGCGCCGGCTGGTAGCGCGATCCGCACCTCGTTCGTCGGGTCGAAGCGGTCTTCGCGCAGCGTCAGGAACGATTCGGCGTCATCGGTCAGGTTAAAAAAACCTCGCACGATCCAGCCGGAGTGGTCGGGGTTGAGGCGATTGTTGTCGTCCTGGTGGAGGTTATAGAGGGTCTCGGAATAGACGTTGGGTTGCAGCTCGATGACACGGCAACGGCCGACATTGCTACCGGGCTCGGTGGCACGGGCGATGAGATGGGGGGCTTTCGCGACCTGAGAGGCGATCCAGACGCCGTCCTTGTCGGTGCGCGGCGGGATGTGATTCCAGAATCCGTTGACCTCGATCTCGCCGACTGTACTGGCGAGGGGCGCAAATCTGGTGTCACCGGACGACTTCCAATCGACGAACTCGAGGTCTTTCCACTCCTCGGGATCGGCAGCCTGGTCGTATGAATCGAGGATGACGAAGCCTTTTTCGTCCAGCAGTGCGGACTTGACGTAGCTCATCTGGAATGAACCCCTTCGATTCGAGAACCAGCACGGGTCAACAGGCCCAACTTAGGCCACCCTAACATCCCGCCCGGGAGCGTCACGGGTCTTTGGTCCTGAAAATCAGGTGCGCGAGACGGGCAGAAGCCTAGGATCGAAGTCACTATGACGGACACTTCCACCGGCGACAGATTCGACCCGCGTTTCAATCCGGCCTTTCAACCCGGCTACGACCCGAGCGTGCACGCGCAACCGCCGGTTGTTCCGTACCGCGCTCCGGCACCAGAGCTTATTGAGATCCCGTATCCGGCGGCTTCGACGATCGCGGCGCCCGACGCAGCGCCGTCTGCCGGTGTGGCGCGCGATCCGCAGGTGACAGTTGCCATTTCCCGACGATTGGACCCGTATCTTGCGGGTCTCTGGGCACTCAGCCTCGCGTTTATCGCCGCTGGGCTGCTTATTCTGCGCTACATCGCCGATCGCATGGAGCAGCTGAGCGCAACCGGAAGTGCGTTCGACTACAACCTGGTGCTCGTCTACACGATCGCCGCCCCGCTTCTGGTGGTTCTCGGTTTGGCAACCGCGACGGCGACCCTGTTCCTGCTGGCGGCTCGCCGGCGCTGAGCTGGCCACGCTGGCGGGCTTTGTAAGAATGCTTGGTTAGCTCTGGCAGCTCGGGCACCAGTACGTGTCGCGGAGCTGTAGAGCCGTTTCGCCGAGCATCCCGTGTTCGATGCGTGTTCCGCAGCGAAGGCATGGCTTGGCCTCCCGGCGATACACCCAGTCCGTCTCGCCGCGCAGCGAACCGGTGGTGGTGCGGTCGACCCGGTCCTTGTTCGCATCGATCAGTCGGTGGGCGAGCGCCACCAGTTTTGCCGGATCCTCGATCTGGCCGATCGGTCGAGTCGGAAGGAGGCCTCGCAGAAAGCAGAGCTCGTTGCGATATACGTTGCCGAGTCCCGCCATTACACGCTGGTCGAGCAGGGCGAGGCCCACCGCCCGGGCAGAGTCGGCGGTGAGACGAAGTAGCGCTTCATCCGCGTTCCAATCAAGACCGAGAAGGTCGGGGCCGAGATAGCCGACAACACTCGCTTCGTCGTCACGCGCGACCACGTCGAGTGTGCCCAGCTGGAAACCCACTGCCACCCAATCGACGGTGGTGAGGATGGCGCGCGCCTGCCACTCCGGTCGACGCCACTTCGTGCTGTGCCGGTAGAGGTGCCAGGAACCCTCCATTTTGAGGTGGCTATGGATGCTGTGTCCACCGACACGAATCAGCAAGTGCTTGCCCCGGCTGACCACTGATTCGACGACGTCGCCCGTGAGATCGACGGTGGCAAAGGCCGGAACGCGGATGTCGCAGCGCAGGAGTTCCCCCCCGGCAAGTGCCGCGTGCAGGTTCACGGCTGTGCGGTAGACGGTATCGCCTTCCGGCATGTCAGGCTCCTGTCATTTAAAGCGCTGATTCCTCACCCGCGTAACCGTAGGCCCTGCGGTGTGGTGGTAAAGCCAGCCTCAACCAGGGCATCGCCCAGGGCGGTACCGATCACGAAGTCGCCGTTCACCCGCTCGACCTTGAGCCGCCCGCCCGAGCGTCGGATGACTGTGGCCAGGGAGTGCGCCGCCGCGGTCATCGCGCGGTCATTTTCCGCGAAAGTGAGCATGGTCTTTCCGCCGCGCTCCACGTAGAGAGCGAGCGCACCGTCGACGATAACCACGAGAGCTCCGGCCTTCCGGCCGGGGCGGTGGCCGCGCTTGGAATCGACATCTCCTTCGGCAACGGTGCTCGCGGGCCAGGCGAGCGCGGCACCGTAGGCATTGGCCGGATCGGTCGCAGCGAGCGCTATCGCGACCGGAGGGCGTTCGGCGTCAGGCTCCCTGACGAAGGAGCGCAACCGGTCGACCGTGGCGCCGGTGGCGAATTGGGCCGCGCCAAGACCCTCGACGAAGTAGCCGCGGCGTGCACGACCGGTCTCCTCGAACCCGCTGAGCACTCGGTAGACGAGGGAGAACCCACCGCGGATCCCCTCACTCACGACGGCTCCGCGCGTGACGACGCCGTACCGCTCGAGCAGCAGTTCCGCCGTCGCAACACCGCGCACCGTGGCATCCGGCTCGGCAAGGGGTAGAAGCGACCAGCGGCCGGCAGCGCTCGGCGGACCGCCAGCGCTCGGCATTGTGGGGCGCGCGCGACCGCGGTACGCGCGCGAGCGGGGAACGACCCGGGCCTTGGTCGTGGTCGCGCCGAGGTAAGAGCGCAGGGGAGAAAGGGTGTCGTTGGTCACGAGCCCTGACCATACGAGATCCCACAGCGCGGTGAGAAGTCCCTTGTCATCGGTGCTGCCCACCGCGTTCGACAGCTGTCGAAAGAAATAGGCTCCACCACCGGTGAGGTTCGCCAGGATCGAACGCTGCAATTCGGTCGTCTCGGCACCGGTCGGTTCGGGCAGGGTGAGGCTGGCGCTCTCGGCCAGATGCAGGCTCACCCAGCCGTCATTGCCGGGAAGCGCGCCTCCGCCCGACCAGATGATCTCGCCCGTGGCGGTGAGCTCGTCGAGCATCACTGGCGAGTAATCCTTCACTCGTGCCGGGAGCACCAGCGACTCCCAGGAGGATGCCGGCAACGCGACCCCCGCCAGTTGGTCGATCACCGCGGCGAGGCCGTCGACGCCCCGCATTGGCTCGTCAATGTGCTGCCAAGACGGGAGAAAGCGGCCGAGGGCCACAGCATCCACCGGTTCCACCTCGTGGCGGAGCGCAGCGAGCGAACGACTGCGGAGGCGACGTAGCACCTCGACGTCGCACCATTCACTACCGGTCGCGCCCGGACGAAACTCTCCCTCGACCACCCGTCTCTGGCCCGCTAGCGATCGAAGTGCAGTGAGTACCACGGCCGTTCCCAGGCCGAGTCGATTAGCGACAGCCGCCACGGTGAACGGCGCGTGGGTGCGCGCGAAGCGGCTCACGAGGTCGCCGAGTGGGTCATCCACCGGCTCGATGAACGCCGAGGGAATACCGATGGGGAGCGGCGTACCGAGCGCGTCGCGCAGGCGGGCGGCGTCCTCGATGATCGCCCAGCGGTCGCTCCCGGCGCGCCAAACACGGTTGGACCGGACGAGGCTTGCGAGTGCCGCGTCGAGCGCTGCACCGACGAGTCCGCTCGCCGGATCGAGGCGCAGCTCGATCTCGGGTTCGGTCAGCGGACCGAGAATGCGTAACAGGTCGACGATGCCTTCCGCATCGCGGGCACGTCGGTCCGGCGCGAGCCGCTGAAGTTCGAGTTCAAGCTGCTCGATCACGGCCGGGTCGAGCAGTTCGCGAAGTTCGGCGCGGCCGAGCAACTCAGCGAGAAGAGTCGGGTCGAGTGACAGCGCGGCGGCCCGGCGCTCGGCGAGCGGCGAGTCACCTTCATACATGAACGCAGCGACATATCCGAACAGCAGCGAGCGTGCAAAGGGTGACGCCTGCTCAGTCTCGGTCTCGACAATGCGAATGCGCCGACTTGCGATCTGCTCCGCGAGCTCGGTGAGGGCGGGCAGGTCGTAGACGTCCTGAAGTACCTCGCGCACGGCCTCGAGCACGATCGGAAAGCTCGGGTATTTGCGGGCGACATCCAGCAACTGGGAGGCTCGCTGGCGCTGTTGCCAGAGCGGGGATCTGCGACCGGGGTTGTAGCGCGGCAACAACAGCGCTCGAGCTGCGCACTCGCGGAACCGGGACGCGAACAACGCTGAGCCCCCCACCTCCTCGGTGACGATGTCGCGCAGCTCAGCGGGTTCGAAGACGAATAGCTCCGCACCGGGCGGCTCGCTCTCCGTGTCGGGGATGCGCAGGATCACTCCATCGTCGCTCGCCATTGCCGCCCCGTCGAGCCCGAATCGCTCGCGGATCCGGGCCCCGATTGCCAATGCCCACGGTGCATGCACTTGCATGCCGTACGGGGAATGGAGGATGACGCGCCAGTCCCCGAGCTCGTCGCGAAACCGCTCCACGACGAGGGTGCGATCGCTCGGCACGTGCCCGGTAGCCTTCTTCTGGTCGTCGATGAACGACACGAGGTTGTTGACGGCACGGTGGTCGAGCCCCCCGAGCACGGCGCGGGTTCTGGCATCCGTCGTCGAGCCGCCCGCGATCTCTCGGGTGAACTCGCCGATCGCGCGTCCGAGTTCGGCGGGTCGGCCGAGGCCGTCGCCCTTCCAGAACGGCACCTTGCCCGGTTGCCCGAACGCGGGGCTCACGATCACGCGATCGTGGGTGATCTCCTCGATACGCCAGCTCGTGGCACCGAGCGCGAAGACATCTCCGACACGGGATTCGTAGACCATCTCTTCGTCGAGCTCGCCGACGCGTGCCGGCGCGCGATCCCCGGTGCCGGATCCCACCATGAACACCCCGAACAGACCGCGATCCGGGATGGTTCCACCCGAGGTCACCGCGAGGCGCTGTGCTCCCGGGCGGCCCGTGATCGTTCCACCGACCCGATCCCAGACGATGCGCGGGCGCAGTTCCGCAAATTGGTCGGAGGGATACAACCCGCTGAGCAGGTCGAGGGTGGCGTCGTAGGCCGAGCGCGGCAGGCTGGCGAAGGGGGCGCTTCGCCGAACGGTGTCAAACCATTCGTCCACATCGAGGGAGTCGAGGGCCACCGCCGCGACGGTCTGCTGCGCGAGAACGTCGAGCGGGTTCTGCGGGATCCGCATCGCCTCGATGAGCCCCGCAGACATCCGCTCGCTCGCCACCGCGGAGTGGATGAGGTCGGCGCGGTGCTTGGGGAAGATGATCCCGCGCGATACTTCGCCCACCTGGTGGCCGGCTCGCCCGACCCGCTGGAGGCCGCTCGCGACGCTCGGCGGAGACTCGACCTGGATCACCAGGTCGACCTCCCCCATGTCGATTCCGAGTTCGAGGGAGCTGGTGGCCACCACGCAGCGCAGGCGCCCTGACTTCAGATCGTCTTCGATGTTGGCGCGCTGCTCCTTCGAGACGGAGCCGTGGTGCGCCCTGGCGAGCAGTTCCGTTGGTCGAGCCTCTGTTGGTCGAGCCTCTGTTGGTCGAGTAGGGCGCGCCAGCGCCCGTGTCGAGACCTCGGTCTGAACATGCTCACCCACACTCGCCAGGTGACCAGCGAGCTCGAACTCCTCCTGCCGCAGCACATAAATCTCGTTGAGCCGCGCCGTCAGTCGCTCGGCAAGTCGGCGGGAGTTCGCGAATACGATCGTCGACCGGTGCTCGAGGATTCGATCGACGATCTGTTCTTCGACGTGTGGCCAGATGGACCCCTGCACGGCCTGGGTCGATGCCGCAGCCGATCCCTCGCGCACCGCCGGCGCCGTTCCGAGTTCGGTCATGTCCTCTACTGGCACGACGACGCTCAGGTCGAACTTCTTCGTCGACGGGGGAGCGACGATCGTGACCGGTGCCCCACCGGCGAGGAACCGGGCGACTTCCTCCCGCGGCCGCACCGTTGCGGAAAGTCCGATCCGCTGGGCTGGCTTGTCGAGCAACAGATCGAGCCGCTCCAGCGAGAGTGCGAGATGGGCGCCACGTTTTGTCGACGCGACGGCGTGTACCTCGTCGATGATCACCGTCTCGACCCCGCGCAGAGTGTCCCGGGCTGAGGCCGTGAGCATCAGATAAAGCGATTCCGGTGTTGTGATCAGGATGTCCGGGGGCAGGCGTTGGAGCAGTCGACGGTCGCTCGACGTGGTGTCGCCCGACCGCACGCCGACGGTCACCTCCGGGGGTGACATCCCGAGCCGCTTTGCGGTCTGGGTGACGCCGACCAACGGGGCACGCAGGTTGCGTTCGACGTCGACGGCCAGGGCCTTCAGGGGAGAGATGTAGAGCACGCGGGTGCGCAGGTTGCGGTCATCCGGAGCTGGAGTGGTCGCGAGACGGTCGATCGCCCAGAGGAACGCAGCGAGGGTCTTACCCGATCCGGTCGGGGCGACGACCAGCGCGTTGGAGCCGGCGGTGATCGCCTCCCAGGCGCCCAGTTGCGCGGGGGTGGGCGAAGGGAACGCCCCGGAGAACCAGTCCCGGGTCGCCGGGGAGAATCGCCCGAGCACATCGCTCATGCTCCTATCCTCTCCGAACCGGCTGACAGTTAGGGTTTGCGAGCGATTGTCGAGACAGTCGAGAGCTGTCCGCCTCGACCTGCCATGGGGCCAGTCATTCGGGATCACGCTGAGGGGCGACAATGGAGCATGAGCTCCGTAGGCACTCCTGATCCGAACTCTGGCTGGCTGTCCGATGAGGAGCTCGCCGAAACGCGACGGCGACTGCCGCTGCTCTACGTGGAAGCGGTGCCCGTTCGGGTCGATGGTGTCGGTCAGGTCACCCAGGTCGGTATCCTGCTGCGTGCCAATTCGATGGGAGCGATCACCCGTACCCTCGTTTCCGGACGGGTGATGTACGGCGAGAGCCTGCGCGACGCCCTGTTCCGCCACCTCGAGAAAGACCTCGGTCCGATGGCCTTCCCGTTGCTGCCCGCGAGCCCCATTCCGTTCTCGGTCGCCGAATACTTTCCCTTTCCGGGGTCGCAGTTCACCGATGACCGCCAGCACGCGGTCTCCCTCGCCTACGTCGTGCCGGTGACCGGCACCTGTGACCCGAGGCAGGACGCGCTCGAGCTCACCTGGATGACGCCGCAGGAGGCGGCATCCGACGCGGTCTCGGCCGAGATGGAGGGAGGCCGCGGAGCGCTCGTTCGTGCGGCCCTGGCTTCCGTGGGTCGCCTCTACTAGCCCACCCCTGCGCCACCCGCCCCTTCGCCGGATTGTTCCCCCGCGACATAAGTGTGCCCGCTCGAACGGGACCAAACCTGTCGAACGGGCACAAACGCTAGCGCGTTAGCGGTTAGCGACCGCCGCCGCCACTGCGGCGACGTCCGCTGCCCTGGGACATCCCCACGAGTCCGCCGCCGGATCCGGCACGACCCGCACCGGATGCCGCGCCGCCCCGAGGAGCGCCGCTGCGGGGTGCTCCACCAGTGCGGGGAGCCGCCGAAGCGCCCTCTCCGCTTGCGGTGCTGTAAAAGTTGCGCGATCCTCCGACGGGAGCTGCACCGTCACGGTTCGCGCGCTTGCGCTGGGCATTCGCCCCCTGCGAACCGCCCTGCGAGCGAGCCTGTCCCGCGGAGCGTCCACCCTGCGACTGGCGCTGTCCGCCGGAACGGGCACGCGGTGCGCCCTGCACCTGAGCTGCGGCACGTGGAGCTGGTTTGACCCAGGCCGCGACATCGCCGACGAGGGCGGTGACGGCGGCCGAATCGGCGGTCACGTGCTGCGGGGTGACGGTGATCTCTGCCTTCTTGAGCAGGGCCGCGGTGTCGCGACGCTGGGTCGGAAGCACGATCGTGACGACTTCACCCTCCTTGCCAGCGCGAGCAGTACGGCCTGAGCGGTGCAGGTAGGCCTTGTGCTCAGCCGGCGGGTCGACATGGATCACTAGTTCGATGTCATCCACGTGCACACCGCGGGCCGCGACATCCGTTGCGACGAGCACACGGGTCTCACCGGCGGCGAAGGAGGCGAGGTTGCGGTCGCGCTGCACCTGCGAGAGGTTGCCGTGCAGGTCGACGGAGGGGATCCCGGCGTCGGTGAGTTGCTTGGCGAGCTTCTTGGCATGGTGCTTGGTGCGCATGAAAAGGATGCGGCGCCCGGTGCCGGAGGCGAGTTTCTTGATGAGCTCGTTCTTGGCATCGACCGAATCGACCTCGAAGACGTGATGTGTCATGGCACTGACATGGGATGTCGCTTCGTCGACTGAGTGGAGCACCTCGTTGTGAAGGTACTTTTTCACGAGACGATCGACGCCGTTGTCCAGTGTTGCGCTGAAGAGCATGCGCTGCCCGGACTGCGGGGTCTTGTCCATGATGCGCGTCACCACGGGAAGGAAGCCGAGGTCGGCCATATGGTCGGCTTCGTCGAGCACTGAGATCTCTACAGCATCCAGCTGCACGAAGCCCTGCTTCATCAGGTCTTCCAGGCGACCCGGGCAGGCAACGACGATGTCGACGCCGGCCTTCAGCGCGGCGACCTGGCGCTGTTGCGAGACTCCCCCGAAGATGGTGACGGATTTCAGTCCGTAGACATCCGCGAGCGGGGTGAGCGCCACAGTGATCTGGGTTGCGAGTTCACGGGTCGGAGCGAGGATGAGGGCGAGCGGACGTCCCGGACGGCGCTGGCCGCCAGCGAGCGAGCCGCCAAGTCGCGCGATCATCGGTATGGCGAACGCGAGGGTCTTACCGCTGCCGGTCTTGCCGCGACCGAGCACGTCCCGCCCGGAGAGCGTGTCGGGCAGGGTGTCGACCTGGATAGGGAACGGGGTCTCGATCCCCTGAGCGGACAAGACCGCGACGAGGGGTGC
>JBKJLH010000097.1:0-48811 GCA_046597035.1 Lacisediminihabitans sp. | reverse complement strand
GCCTTCATCGGGCACGATTTCGTGCAGCTGTTCGAGCGGTACGCGAGCTACATCCTCGGCGCCATCTTCATCGTCGCAACGATCACGATATTCCTGCACGCTGACTTCGGTCTCGTTCAGAAAGGCGGCAACTTCAGCATCGCCGGATTCACGCTCGCCGCCGGTGCCGCCTTCGGATACGCCGCCGGATGGAATCCGTATGCTTCGGATTACAGCCGCTATCTGCCCGCGTCGACGAAGTCCACCACCATCGCGTGGGCCGCGGGGCTCGGCAACTTCGTCTCGTGCACGGTGTTGATGGCCGCCGGTGCCGCCGCCGCGACAATCGCGGGCTTCAACCCGGACGACCCCACCACATCCTTCACCGCGAGCATGCCCATCGTCATCAAAGACTTCACCCTGGTCGCGATCACGATCGGAGCCATCGCCGCTAACGCGCTCAACATCTACTCCGGGGCGATGTCGTTCCTGGCCGCTGGCATCAAGATCCCTTTCGCCCTGCGTCGCGCGATCATCGCCCTCGGCTTCGGCGTGGTCGGTTTCTTCATCGCCTTCAGGGTGCTTCCGGATGCCGGACACACCTATGAGAATTTCCTGCTGGTGATCGCCTATTGGATCGGCCCGTGGCTGGGTGTCGTGCTCGTCGATCGCTATTTGCGCCGGGGCACCGAGATCGCGACGATCGTCGCCGACAGCCCGCGATACCGTACCTCCGCCGGAGTGATCGCCTTCGTCCTCGGACTGGTGATCTCGGTGCTGCTGTTCTCGAACCAATCGTTCTTCCACGGCCTCTTCGTCGCCCAGTCCCTCACCAAGACGGACTTCAACGGCATCGGGGACTTCACCGCAATCGTCGGCCTGGTCATCGCTGCGGCGTCCTACCTCATCCTGTTCCGCGCGCTGAAGCCCGGACTCGGCGGCCAGCTCGGCGCGTCTCCGGTGATCGCTTCCGGAGTGGACGCATCGGATCCGACCGCATGAGCGCCGGGATCGTCGGGCAGGTCTATTCGAGCGATGCCGAGAAGTTGCAGGTGGCCGCGGCAGAGGCCGCTCTCGGAGCGTCACAGGGAGGAGTACCGATCGGGGCGGCCCTTTTCTCCGCGGACGGCACACTTCTCGGCAGCGGACACAATCGTCGGGTGCAGGATGACGACGCCGCCATGCATGCAGAGACCAATGCGTTCCACAACGCCGGTCGCCAACGCAGCTATCGCGACACCGTGATGGTGACAACGCTGTCGCCCTGTTGGTACTGCTCTGGGCTGGTGCGCCAGTTCGGTATCGGCCGCATTGTGGTCGGCGACGATCAGACGTTCCTCGGCGGGCAGGATTGGCTCGCAGACAATGGCGTTCAGCTCACCGTTATCAATGACCCCGCACTCATCACGATGATGAAGGCATTCACGCTGGAGCATCCCGCGCTCTGGAACGAGGATATCGGCGAGGACTGAATCGGCAGTGCCAGCGACGGTCTCGCGGCGCGGCGCGGTCCGATCTCACTCGAGCAGCCGTCTACTCTGGATCGAGGCCGCAGGGGCCGATCCAGGGAAAGAGGCAGACGTGACGAGTCGAATCGTTGCCTCGCTCAGCATCGCCGCGTTGCTTGTGCTGCTGAGCGGGTGCATGGCCACGGCTGCCACACCGGGGGCAACACCGACTGCCACGCCGTCCTCACCCGCAATCCCGACCGAGCTCTATCTCGTTCCGCAAAAGGCGACTGCCAGCTCGCTCGACCGGGATGCCCACGCGATCACCACCATCGGCATCGAAGGCGCTGTGCTCTCCGCGGCCGGCGACCATGTGTCGGAACTTGCCGCGAATGCCGACGAGCTTGTGGCGGCGGCGCATGCTCGTGGTCTCACTGCCGAACTGCTCGTCAGTAATTTCGACAAGACGACGGGAGACTTCTCACCGAAGATCGCTACGGCGATGCTCGCCAGTGCAGAGCACCGCTCCGCCGTCGTCGGCGAACTCGTCGGGCAGGTCAGCGCCGCGGGTTTAGATGGGGTGCAGATCGACCTGGAGTCGCTGGAGCTCGGGGACGCTGCGGGGCTCGTCGCATTCGCCACCCAGTTGCACGACGCGCTCGGTGCTCCCAAGTCAGTGACGATGGCCGTGACGGCCGAGTCGTCTCCCGGCCGGTACCTCGGCAGCGGTTACGACTTCGCGAAGCTGACGCCGATACTCTCTCGGGTAATCCTGAAGGCGTATGACCAGCACGGTCCTACCTGGTCGAAGCCTGGGCCCGTCGGAGGCCTGCCGTGGGCCACCACCGCGCTCGACGCGCTCATCGCTGCTGGCGTGCCCACGGCCCAGATCGACCTCGGCGTGGCCGGATACGGCTACTCCTGGCCCGGAAACGGTACGGACGGCAAGCGGCTGAGTGACGAGGACTCTCGCACCCTCGCGGGTGACCTCGCCCGCTGGGATCCGACCGAGGCGGAGTGGATGGCAAAGCTACCAGATGACACGATCGTCTGGTGGTCGGATTCCCGCTCCCGGTCGGAGCGGCGAGCCCTCGCCCTCAGCCGCAACCTCCACGGGTTGGCAGTCTGGGAGCTTTCGCTCACCGACCCGCTCTAGGAGTCTCGGCCCACCGGTGGATGTCGGCGGGCCGGTCGTTTCTCAGTTGGCGGCACCCTCGATGAGGGTGGCCGGAGCGGAATGTGCTGCGCCGGTGGCATCCATCCAGCCGATCGTCACCGAGTCGCCGGGGCTGTGGCTGCCGAGCAATGAGCTGAGCTGGGCGCCCGAGGCGATCACCGTGCCATCCACGGTGGTGATGGTGTCGCCGGCGACGAGTCCGACCGACTCCCCCGGCGTCCCGGGGACGACGCCCGCGATCGGAGCTCCACCGCTGAGGTTCGTGGGCTGCCCGATTGCCACGCCCAAGAAGGCCGGGTAGCCGATCGTGATCGGGGCACTAGTGACGCCGGACTCGATCTGGGTGGCGATACTGAGGGCTGTGGACATCGGGATGGCATAGCCGTTGACAGCAGCCGAGCCTCTCGATGCCGCGGTATCGATCCCGATGACCTCTCCGTGGGAGTTGAAGAGCGGGCCTCCGGAATCGCCCGCGACGACGTTCGCATTGGTTTCGATCACACCAGTGAGAGTCTCGGGGTTGCTCCCGGACTGGCCTGCCGCGGTGATCCTCTGGTCGACGGCGGTGACCACGCCGGCGGCGGCCGCAAGAGTTCCCGTGCCGCCCGCGTTACCGACGGCAATGACGCCATCTGAGACAGCGACCGGCGAGGTGCTGTCGAGGGTCGCGGTCTTCAGACCCGTTGCTCCCTGGAGTTGAAGCACGGCGATGTCGCTCGTCGCATCTGTGCCGACGACCTGCGCCGGGTAGGTCGTACCGGTGCTGGTGACCGTGACGGTGATGCTGGTAGCGCCGTCGATCACGTGGTTGTTGGTGAGGATTTCGCCGCTCGAGGTGAGAACGATGCCCGTGCCTGCCGCCGCGGCGCCCTCGTACTTGAGCACGGTATCGATCACCACGACGCCCACCGACTGGGCGCTCGTGGCGGGGCTCGCGCCGGTGGATTCGGTGGCACGTGACATCGATCCGGACGCACCGCGCTGCGGCAGCAGAGTGGCGTTCGTGCCCCCGGAGTTCACCGACGAGGAGGCTGGGGACTCGAGCGAGAGCACCCGGGCGGTCGCGGCGATACCGGTGGCACCGCACGCAATGACCAATGCACCAACGGATGCCGCGATCACGACCGACCGCGGCCGCCACTTTCGGCGAGGGGTGACGACGGCGTGCGTCGGCTGCTCGCCGGCGGGCGGGCCCTGCACAGGCTGTGCCGGAGAATTTGGTTCGGATTCGTTGATGCTCATGCGACTGGCGTCCCTTCGACCGACTGTTCCATCGGGGTGTACCCCAGCACAGTCCTCTCGTCTATGCGTCAGCTATGAGCGAGTAGGGCATCAGCTTCGAGCCCGATGAGCAGTGCCCGTGTAGAGGATTCCTGCTCCGTCGCAGCCCGCAAGCGCACGGGTGTGGTCCACGGAGCACGATCGAGTGCGCATCCCGACCCGTTCCGGGCGGATACGCTGGAATCTGTCCCCAACGAAAGTAGAGCGCATGACCGACTCCGGCGAACTGAGCGAACCCGTGCAGGATGGAAGCGTCGATGCGACGCGCGAACAGAAGATCGCGGGTCTTGCCAGCCAGGTCGCCGCGGATCTCGCCCTCAGGCCTCACGAAGATCTGCTCGCCGGGTTGCGCGTGCGATTGCGGGACGCGGGGATCACGGTCGAGGAAGACGAGCTCATCGCGATCGCCGGCACCATCGTGCTCGGCAGGTAGCCCGCGAGACTACTGGCCGAGCAGCCACCCGCCCGGCTCCGCGCAGTCACCGGTTTTCCCAACGATTGATCCCCCGCGTCAGGTTTGGTGCGGCTCGAACCGGAACGAAGCTGACGCAGGGGAACACACGGGGGGGATGAGGCCCGAATTAGTGGATCAGAACCTTGAGAGCGTCGTGGTCGGCCGCGTGGCCGAAGATGTCGTAGGCCTCGAGTACCTGGTCGAATCCGAACTCGTGGGTCACGAACTTGTCGGCGGGAAGCTTGTGCTCCGCCACGAGTTTGAGCAGCATCCCGAGCGTATTGGTGTTGACGAGTCCCATCGAGATGTCGATGTTCTTGATCCACAGTTCGTTGAGCGCCAGTTCGACCGGCTTGCCGTGCACCCCGATGTTGGCGACATGGCCACCGGGACGCACGATGACCGTGGCCATAGTGAAGGTGTCCGGAACGCCGACGGCTTCGATCGCGACATCCACCCCCAGTCCGTCGGTGAGCGCGAGCACCTGCTCTTTCCAGTCGGTGTCACCCGAGTTGACGGTGTCGGTGGCCCCGAAGTCCTTTGCGCGGGCGAGCCGGGCGTTGTCAAGGTCGATGGCGATGATCTTCGAGGGACCGTAGAGGCGCGCGGTCATCACCGAGGAGAGCCCGACCGGTCCTGCTCCGATGACGGCGACGACGTCACCCGGCGTTACCTTGCCGTATTGGACGCCGATCTCGAAGCCGGTCGGCAGGATGTCGGAGAGCAGGATTCCCTCGGCGTCGGTCACTCCCTCTGGTACCTTGTAGACCGAATTCTCGGCGAACGGCACGCGAACGTACTCGGCCTGGGTGCCGTCGATCATGTAGCCGAAGATCCAACCGATTCCCGCGGTGCCCTCCGGATTGAGGCAGTGGCTGTAGAGGCCCTTACGGCAATTGGAGCACTGGCCGCAGGAACTGACACAGGCGAGGATCACCCGGTCTCCCACTGCGAGTTGGCTCACGCTGTCACCGACTTCGGTTATCACGCCGATACCTTCGTGGCCGAGGATGCGGCCGACGTCGACCTCCGGTACATCACCCTTGAGGATATGGAGGTCGGTGCCACAGATCGTGGTCGCGACCATCTTCACGATCACGTCGGTCGGGGCGAGGATCACCGGATCCGGAACCTCCTCCCAACTCTTCTGGCCGGGACCTTTGTAGACGAGGGCTTTCATGGGGTGACCTTCCTGTCGTATCTAACGAGTCAACGCCCGTTTTCGATACGCGGGAGGGTCGAAGGTCCCGTTCCCTTAGGGGTGCCTAGCGATACTCCGGGTTCGCGTCGAAGCCAAAGCGCTCCCCCGCGTTCCACGCCTCGCGCACGTTGCCGAAGGCGGGGATACCACCGGCATCCGTCAGTATCCGGGCAAGATGCAGGAGATTCCAGGTCATGAACGTGGTGTTGCGGTTCGTGAAATCATTCTGTGGTCCACCAGATCCCGGGTCGAGGTAGCTGGGGCCAGGCCCCACCTCGCCGATCCAGCCGGCATCCGCAGCGGGTGGGATGACATAGCCGATGTGCTGCAGGCTGTACAGAATAGACATTGCCGCGTGCTTCACGCCATCCTCATTGCCCGTGATGAGTGCGCCCGCCGTTTTGCCGTAGAAGACATACTGGCCGCGCTCATTGAACATGCCGCTCATGGCATAAAGCCGCTCGATGAACTTGCGGGTGATCGACGCGTTATCGCCGAGCCACAGCGGGCCTCCGATCACGAGGATGTGCGCGGCATCAACCAGGGGCCACACCTCGTCGAGCCAGGCATCCGCAAGCCATCCGTGCTCGCGCATGTCAGGGTAGATGCCGGTGGCAACGTCGTGGTCGATGAAGCGGATGCTGTCGACGCCCACGCCCTGGGCGCGCATCAGCGCGACGCTTCGATCGATCAACCCTTGGGTGTGGCTGAGCTCCGGACTCTTCTTGAGGGTGCAATTGACATACAGGGCCTTCAGGTCGCTGTAGTCGACACCATTTTCACTGGCCATGCGCCATGCTACCGCCGCGGTGTGCATCCTTGTCCTTACGGAATGATGACGCCCCAGCCCCACTCAACGCGGTGTTGCGATATAGACCGTATTGGACGAGATTCCCGAGGTCAGCGGGTTATCGAACTCGACGATATGCGCCGCGACGGCGCCGAAGACGACGGATGCCAGCGACACGAAATCATCGTCCGGCGGATCATCCGACCACAGCGCGAATACACCGTCGGGCTTCAGGTGTCGCGCGAGCGCGCGCATCCCGTCGATCGTATATAGCTCGGCGTGACTGGGGTCGAGGTGGTGACGAGGCGAGTGGTCGATATCCAACAGGATCGCGTCGTAGAGGGCGGATGCCTCGGGTTCATGTCGCATCAGGGCGAAAAAGTCGCCGTGAACCAGGGTCGTTCTCGGGTCATCGGTCAGGGTCGCCGAGACGGGAAGCAAACCACGTCGGTGCCAGTCGATCACGGCGGGCAGGGTGTCGATCACGGTGAGCGAACTTATTCGGCCGTCGGTGAGGGCGGCAATGGCGGTGTAGCCGAGGCCGAGACCCCCGACCAGCACGTCGAGATCCGTCGTTGCCTCGACCGCCGCGAGTCCGAACGTCGCGAGCTGCTCCTCCGCCACCGTGAAAAGGCTCGACATGAGAAACTCCTCCCCCAACTTCACCTCGAACACATCGACACCGAGAGTCGGTTCGACGCGCCGACGAAGGGTGAGGTCCCCCATCGGTGTCGGCTGGAAGTCAAGCTCCTCGAAGCGCAGGCTCATCGGGAGTCATCTCCTTTTTCTTGAATTACGTAATGCGAAGGCACCTCTCACCGTAGCCCGGCGGGAGATCCACGGGCTCATTGAGGGAATTCTCCGCCGTCTCGGGACCTTTGGCCCCGGTCGCAGGGCTCAGATACACGAGCGTGGTGACATCACCAATCAAAGGACACCCATGAAAGCCGCCGTCGTCACCACATTCAGTGAAGCGCTCACGATTGAAGACCGCCAAATTCCCGAACCGGGAGCCGGCCAGGTGCTGGTGCGATTGGAGGCCTGCGGTCTCTGCCACACCGATATCCACGCGGCCCATGGCGACTGGCCCGTCAAGCCGACACTGCCCCTGGTGCCCGGGCATGAAGGAATCGGAATCGTCGAAAAACTCGGCCAAGGAGTCACGAAACCGCACATCGGCGAGCGAGTCGCCATCGCCTGGCTCGGATTCGCCTGCGGCGAATGCCGCTACTGCATCGACGGCCGTGAGACTCTCTGCGAGCAGCAGCTGGACAGTGGCTATTCGATCGATGGCGCCTTCGCCGAATACGCCGTAGTGTCCGCCCGGTTCGCAGTGCACGTGCCGGAGGGCATCACTCCGATGGACGCTGCACCCCTCAGCTGCGCGGGATTGACCACCTATAAGGCACTCAAGGTCGCGTCGATCGTGCCCACCGAGCAGGTCGCCATCTTCGGTATCGGTGGTCTCGGACACCTCGCGGTGCAATACGCGCGCATCATGGGCGGATCTGTCATCGCCGTCGATATCGAGAAGAAGAAACTCGATCTCGCGGTGTCACTGGGTGCCGAATTCGTCGTCAATGCGGCCGATGTCGATCCGGTCCACGCAATCCAGGAGCTCGGCGGAGTGGATGTCGCGCTGGTGTTGGCCGCATCCCCGCGGGTCTTCGAACAGGCCTTTGCTTCGCTGCGTCGCGGTGGCCGACTCCTCTGCGTTGCGCTCCCCGCCGAGGGCACCATGAACATCCCGATCTTCGAAACGGTGCTCAAGGGCATCTCGATTATCGGCTCGATCGTGGGAACCCGGCAGGACCTCGCCGAGGTATTCGCGCTTCACGCTGCCGGACGCACGACGGTCATCGCCGAGAGCCGCCGCCTCGACCAAGTGAACGAGGCGATGGCAGAGGTGCTGTCGAGCACGGTGCCCGCCCGACTCGTGTTCGAGTTCTAAGACTCGCGGGCGCGGTCGCGTATGACGGCCGCGTCCGGCGCTCGCGTAGCCTTGTGACCCATGGCCAGAAGCATTGCAACCAACATCCGTGTCGACCTCACCGAAATGCTCGCGTTCGTGCGTCCGCGACACCGGATGCTGCTCGCCACCACTCGCGCCGATTCTCGACCACAGATCTCGCCCGTCGCGGGCGGTGTCGACTCCCAGGGTCGAATCGTCATCTCCACCTATCCCGCACGAGCCAAGACCCGCAATGCCGAACGCGACAATCGGGCATCCGTCCTCGTGCTCTCAGATGACTGGGATGGCGCCTGGATCCAGGTGGACGGCGACGCCGAGGTGCTGCATATGCCCGAGGCATCCGACGGGCTGGTCGAATACTTCCGCTGCATCGCTGGCGAGCATTCCAACTGGGATGACTACCGGGAGGCGATGGCGATTCAGGACAAGTCACTGATCCGAGTCACTCCCACCCGCTGGAGCCCGATTGCCACGGGCGGGTTCCCGCTCGATGTGGCCGCGCGACTCGACGCACGCTAGGGTCCGGGCAGGATCCACAGCAGGGAAGGTCGACCACTTCCCACGTTCACTATTGCGGATCCGGTGGCCTCCGAGACCGGAGCGTGACTTCAGCACCACCAACGCACGGAACATGCTCGCTCTCCGATGAATTACCTGCGAGGAGCGGGCACCACTTCCACTTCCACTCAGTGTGCTCCAGTCGCGGGTGGGGAACCAGGAGCGCGTACCTCCAGTTTCCCGTTCGACGCGACCGGTCATACCTCCCTCGTCAGCTGGGCTGGTGGTGAGCTACGACGGCTTCGGTACCTGCTCCGAGAAAGTGGTGGCGATATCGATCCGACGCATGAATACGACGTCATCGAACTGTTGCGCGTACTCGATAAATCGGGCGAGAGCATCTGCGCGCGCCGGGTTGCCGCTGATGCGCGGGTGGAGACCGATAGACATCATCCGCCCGACGTCATCGCCATCATTTCGCAAACGGTCAAGTGTCGCTTTGGCAGTTTCGAAGAACTGCTCTGGACTGCCGAATCCGGTCCCCATGATGTACCGCGCGTCGTTCACGACGAGCGAGTAGGGAACGACGATGTGACTTTTCCCGTGCACCGACGTCCAATACGGAATGTCTTCGTTGTAAGTATCCGAATCGTAAAGGAATCCGCCCTCTTCAGCCACGAGCTCGCGCGTGTTGACGCTCATCTCCCTGCAGTACCAGCCGGTGGGGCGCGAACCCGTCGTCTTCTCGATGGATGCGACGGCGCGGGAGATTGCCTCTCGCTCCTCATCTCGAGTCATCTCATAGTGGTTGCTCCAGCGATAGCCGTGGCCGGCGGCCTCGTCACCGCGGCGCGCAAGCTTGGCCGCTACCTCCGGATTGCGTTCGAGAGCAACGGCGGCGGCGAAGAAGGTGACGGGAATCTCCGAGGCATCGAACACCCGGAACAGGCGCCAAATACCCGCGCGCGATCCGTACTCATACATCGACTCGACCGCGAGGTCCCGTTGGTCGTCCACGGCGAACGGCAACTCGTACATGCCGTCATTCACACCGTCACCCATAGCAAAGGTCTTTTCCGATCCCTCCTCGTAGTTGACGACGACTTGGATGGCGACCTTCGCACCGTTCTTCCACCGGATGATCGGCGGATGCTCGCCGTACCCTACGAGTTCGCGGGGCGGACCAGCGACGCCGTCGGTGTCGGTCTGGCGGAAGAACTGTGGGTCGATGGTCATGGCTACTTCTCCTCGGAACGGGACTGAGTGGGTGGGCGTAGGCAGGGCGGGGGAATCAGTCGAGTCCGGCGAGGCTTCGTGCCCCGTCGACGACGATGAGTTGGCCGTTCACATAAGATGCCTCCGCGCTGGCAAGAAACTGGTAGACGTACCCGATATCTTTCGGGTCACCAACGCGGCCGGCGGGAATTTTGGCGACGACGGCATCCACGCCATCCGGACCAAGCGAGTTGACCGGGTCGAGTGCCTGAGGAGTACGGATAACTCCAGGGGCCACCGCATTCGCGGTGATGCCGTCAGCAGCGAACTCGACCGCCAGCGATTTGACGAGTCCCACCAGTCCGGCTTTGGCCGCCGCGTAATGTGAATGCTCCGGCCAAGCGGATACTGTGCCGGCAACGGACGAGGTAGCGATCAGCCGCCCATATCCCGCCCTCTGCATGTGTGGAAGCGCCGCACGGAAGGCTCGCCATGCACCATTCAGATCGACATCGATCACCTGGTTCCACGCTGCATCATCAAGGTCGGCAAGCGCCACCTTCCGGGCGATACCCGCGTTGGCGATGACAATGTGCATACCGTCCAGCTCGTCGATCGCTTGGGCCACGAGCGCGTCGATATCCGCAGTCTTCGTAACGTCTACAGCTGCAACGACAACGCGGCTTCCGACCTTTTCAGCGGCGGCTCGCACAGGTTCGATGTCGTGCCCGTCTGCTGGGTACCAGGCGAGCGCGAGGTCGGCGCCAGCCTCCGCAAAGATTTGGGCTGTTGCCGCGCCGATTCCCGAAGCGGCTCCGGTGATGAGGGCTACGCGCCCGGTCAGGTCGAACATGATGAGCCTCCTGCTGATTATTCGGTGATTCTCGATGGTGTGGGGTGGATAGATTTTGAGGTGCCGAACGCGCCGTCGGCGTCCAGTTCCCTGAAGCGGTCGGCCGAGTACCCGAGGACGTCACGAATTATCTCCGAGGCATTTTCGTTACGACGGGGAGCCCGTCGATAGGTGATCGGTTCGTTCCCCACTCTCACCGCGCTCGCCACTTGCGTGACAGTGCCGAAGTGCTGATGGTCGGTCGTGACGAGCATGCCGCGGGCGACGGTATGGGGATCGGCAAGTGCGTCGATCACCGAGTTCACCGGTCCGCATGGCACTCCCGCCGCGGTGAGGTCTTCGAGCCACTGTTCGGAGGTTTTCGCCAAGAATGCCGCTTCGAGAATGCCGATCAGGGCTATCGAATTGTGGCGCCGTGCAGTGAAGTCAACGAATCGCGCGTCGTCGGCGAGTTCGGGCCGCCCGATGACCCCCACGAGTCGCTTCCAAAACTTTTCCTTCGGGCAGGCAACGACCAGCCACCCGTCTGCCGAAGGGAAAGCTTGAAAAGGCACGATTGACGGGTGCGCCGAGTGGTGAGTGCGCACGGGAACGAAGTCACTGTTCAGCGCCCATGCCGCCGGGTAGGTCAGCATGGAGATAGCGGTATCGAACAAGCTCACATCACAATCGGCCCCGATGCCGTCACGTTGTGCCGCGTGCAGCGCGGCGAGCATCGAGATGGCGGCGACAAGGCCACCAGAGTAATCGACGACCGACAGCCCTGATTTGGTTGGCGGCCCGTCAGGCTCCCCGGTGATGTCCATCCAGCCAGCGATTCCCTGGAGCACATAGTCGTAACCGGGTTCGGCGCTCCGAGGCCCGGTCATGCCGAAGCCGCTGAGGGAACAGCACACGATCGCTGGATTGAGATGTTTCAGGTCCTCATAGCGGATACCGAGCTTCGCAGGAACATCCCCGCGCAGGTTGGAATACACGATGTCGCTGACCCGGACAAGGTCTTCAAAGACGGCGCGACCGGCTGGTGTGCTGATATCGAGGTCGATACTCCTTTTATTGCGGTTGAACACTTCGAAGAAAATACTGTCCTCCCCAGCCTGTAGCGGAACGACATAACGCCCAACGTCTCCCCCGGAAGTCGGGTCTTCGATCTTGATCACGTCCGCGCCCAGATCGGCCAGTTGAACGCTGCCGAAAGGTCCGGCCCCGTATTGCTCGAGCGAGATGATCCGAACGTCCTGAAGCGGTTTCAACGCCCACCTCCCTTCGGCTTGGCCACCGGGTGCCGCCGGCTAGCGACGAGGGCAATCGTTCGAGCCATCTCATTCCCAACGATCATCACCGATTCGTCCACGCCCATCCCCGGCTTTGCCAGCAGCTGATCCGCACCGCAGGCCATCGCGATATGAGCGCTAACGCGAGCCGAGATGTCCGTCTCATTGCAGGTTCCACCGCAATACGCGGCGAGTCCGGCCCGCCGAACGTGCAGCAGTGCCTGAATCGTATTGTTGATTCCACCGAGATCCGGCGTCTTGATGTGAATAACATCGGCCGCCCCGGCGGCGACGAACATTTCGATGTCCTCGAGGGTGTTGCACCATTCATCGACCACGAGCTCGACCGCGATCTCGCGCTCGGCAAGGATATGCCTCAGTTGGACATACATGTCTATTTGGGACTGTCGGCTGCCCGCATCGATCGGGTGCTCGATCCGCAGGCTGAACGGCGATGCCGCATCGGCCAGTTCGCGAAGATATTCGGCTATGCGACCAAGGTCGTTTCCGAAGGCGATCCCGATCGTGCCATAGGTGTCGAAGTGCAGGCGAGGGTTGTACTCGGGCCGCGATCGAAGCGCAATAATGCGATCGCGAATCCAGCCGATGTAGGCCGTGAGCAACGCCCCATCCTGGCCCAATTTCTCCTCGACCTGATTAATCAGGCCGTGAGGAAGCACATCCACCTCCTTGAGGATCATCTTGTCGACATTGGTATAGCGGTCGTCGCCAGATTGCGCATAGATCGGAACTGCCGCAATTTCTTTCTCGGTGCGGTATTCCCGTTGGACTATCTCGGCCATCGTCACTCCCCCGGCGAGCGCCACCGCATGTAAGAGAGCCTGCGTGACGCCGTATCGCACCGCGGCGTCGAGCAGCAGACCGTCTACCATCATGGTGTCGATCTCCTCTGCGACCTCCCGAAAAGAATCGATGGAGCGGCCGACCAGTCGGGGTACGACCACATTCTCAATCTGGGCTTGGATCCCGCGGACCGTCACTACTGGGGCACGACCGGCGGCTCCCGCATACTGCACCTCGGCGCAATCGCCGAGCGCAACCTGCCCATCCGAGAGCACGATCATCACTGAGACCGCGATACCGGGCTCACGTACCGCGCTGAACCCGGGAGTGCAGGGATCCCCCGTGTAGAGGAAGCCGTCGTGCGTCGCCCCGGCGCGAATCGCCGCTTGGTCATCGCGATAGAAACCGGTTCGCACGGGAACCACGATGACCTCGACGATCTTCATGATGGCAGCCTCACAGCACCGCACCTCGAGCAGGGGTGCCGCTCACAGCATGACATCCCCGCCGTTCGGGCCGAGCGTCTGCCCGACATAGTAGGTCCCCCCCGCCGAGGCGAGGAGGACCGCTGTCGGCGTCACCTCATCGACGGTTCCGAAGCGACCGATCGGTAATTCCGCCAGCTTCGCTGTGCGCCACGCTTCGGTCTCGCGTTCGAGCAGCGGAGTCTCGATTGGGCCGGGTGCGATCGCGTTAACCAGCACGCCACGATGCGAGACCTCCCGGGCGAGGGACTTCGTCAGCCCGATTATGCCCGCTTTGCTTGCAGCGTAGTGCGAGACCGCCCCTCCACCGATCTGACCGAGTTGGGATGCGATGTTGATGATGCGCCCGTCGCCGCGCTCGAGCATCTGGTTGATGAGCGCACGCGTGCACAAAAACGTGCCGCGGAGGTTTGTGTTGACGACCCGATCCCAGTCATCAACCGTCATGTTCTCGAGGAGGGATTCCGTGAAGATCCCCGCATTGTTGACGAGGATGTCAACCCGGCCGAACGCGGCGATCGCTTGCTCGGCCATGGAGTTCACACTCGACTTGTCGCTCACGTCTGTTCGAATAAAGAGGGCCGGAACACCGCACTCCCGAACGTGCGAGAGCACATCGGAGGCTTCAGACTCCTCGACCATATCCGCAACGACGACGCTCGCCCCCTCGCGAGCGAAAGCGACGGCGATCCCCCGTCCGATTCCGGAGGCTGCGCCGGTCACCACAGCGATTCGGCCATCTAACTTGCCCATGTCTGCTCACTGTTCTGCCGGTCACTGTTTTGCCGGTCGATTCCGGCAGTCAGGATCGCGTCGTCGTCCCAGACGCGTCCGATCTCGTCGCCCGAGGCCAAATCGAAACGGTGCTTCATCAGCAACATCGATGCCTCATGCTGTGATCGATCATCACTTGCCACGCAGTCCTCCGGTATGACGACGTAAAAATCGTTAAACATGGCGTCTCGCGCAGTCGACTCCACGCATCCCTCTGTGGTGCATCCGCCGACGACGACCGTCTCGACGCCGTTGCTCCGAAGCAGCATCTGGAGGTTCGTTCCCCAGAACCCACTCGACCGGTACTTTCGCACGACCAACTCGTCTGCACGCGGTTCGAAGCCGTCCGCGAAACTATGCCCGGGGGTTCCCGCAATCGTGTAACGCAATGGTGGTCCATCCCGGCGTTCCGATTCGTGCATTCTGAGATTGAAGTGGATCTGCGCCGGTGAGTCGCTCATCCGACCGGGAAGGGCGGTATTTTGAATATGAATCACCAGGACGCCGTTTCGGCGTGCTGCGGCGAGCAGCGCCTCAACCCGCGGTCGCACGGTGGAATACATCGACAGGTCGATTCCGAGAGTGCCGAATAGCCCATCCAGTTCGATAAAATCGCGCTGCATATCGACAAGCAGGAGCGCCGTGTGCTGTGGGTCCACGAGCTCGGCTAGCTCGGTGAATACATTCTTTCCTTCTACCTCGATCACTCCTCATCCTCGTCGAGTTTCGCGCGAACTGCAGTGTCCTCTGCGATGGTCGGATGTTGCACCGAGGTGGCTCGCGCTGTGAGAAGTTGCTCGTGCTGCTCCCCGAGCGGGAGGTCGTCCTCCGCGACGAAGGCGCCAAGGGCAGCGATCTTCTCCGGTGACTTTGCCCGGTAGTAGAAGAAGAGAACGGCCCCGACGACGATCCAGATGAGAACAATGATCGGAACCAGGTTGTATGGGAACGCCTGCCCAGGAGCGCTGACTGAATACAGCGGATAGGCGAGTCCGAGGGTACCGAGGATCGGGAGCACGATGTGTGTGAGTACCTTGCGCTCCGGCTTACGCCAGAAATAGCGGATCAGAGCGATGTTGCTCATGATGTAGACAATCACGATCGCGATTGTGCCGATGGCTCCGGTAAAGCCGTAGGCCCCCGTCGCCCCCGGCCCAAGCCAGGCGCCCACACCGAGGCCGATCACGAGCGTGAATACGGTCTGCGCGACGATCGCGCGATGTGGCGAGAACCAGCGACTGTGCACCTCTCCGAGTGAGGCCGGCAGGATGCGGTCGCGTCCCATCGAGAACATGACGCGGGTCGTCGTGGTGTGGATGGCGAGAAAACAGCTGAATATCCCCGCGATTGCTGCCAGTTCGATCGGCTGCAATAGCCACGGCGTCACATGCTGACCGAGCGTGACGAATGGGTTCGCATCCTTGAGGAAGACGCTCAGCTGGGCCGGATCGTTGAGGCGGTATCCCGCAGTCAGCGCGTACATCATGAGAACGTAGAAGATGCCGACGGCACCGAGCGCACCAGTGACGGCGAGCGGGATGCTTCGCCGCGGGTTGCGCGTTTCTTCGCCGAGGGTTGCTGCTGCATCGAAACCGATGAAGGACAGCAGCCCGAAGACGACCCCGAGACCAACACCCGTGAAGCCGGTTGGCGAGGAGGACACCAGAAATACCGCGCCGGTATTGCCCGAGCCGGCCGTCGCTATGGCGGCGACACCAAGAATCAGGAATACAACGACTTCAATGACGAGCAGGGTCAGGTCGAGGTTCACCGACGCCTTGATGCTGCGAAGAGACAATCCGAGCACGATCGCCATCGCGGCGAGGCTGAACAGCCACCACTGGATGTCCGCCCCGAACGTAGCGAGAACGTAGTCGTGCACGAACGCTCCGAAGGCGCTGAACAGACCGGGGGCCAGGATGGCGTAACCGATCCAGAACAGCCAGCCGGTGAAGAATCCCGCTGCGGGCCCCAGGCCCTTCGAGTTGAATGTGTAGAAAGACCCCGCAGAGGGTAACTGGCGGGAAAACTGTACAACCGTGTTTCCGACGAGAGCTGCGGCAATAAACGCGATGAGAAATGACAGAGGCAGAGCGGCGCCGGCGGCGGCAGCGGCGGCGGGAGCATTGAGCACAACCGCAAGCACCGGGGCCATCGCAGCCGCGGATAGTGCGATGGCGTTGGGGATGGTGAGCACTCCACTCTGGAGGCGGTGTGCTTTCTTCTCTGGCGTAGCTGAGTGTGCGGAACCAGTCATTCGTCGATACTCCTTCGGATCGGGTTTCGTGAAACCAAGACATGTTAGTTATATATCACCGGTATTTCACAGCGCAACCCGCGTGCTGGCTTTTGTAGTTTTTTCTCGTTCCGCCCACCCGTGTCGCCGTGTGGCCGATGAGTGGTGGGCTGAGGCCATGTGACAGAGTGGCACCTGCACGGTCGCCGACCGACGAAGGGAACAACAGCGTGGTTGCCGAAAGAACCAGTGACGTTGCCTATCGGCGTCTCCAGGAGATGGTGCTCGATCTACGCCTGGAGCCCGGCGCCTTCGTGAACGAGCTGTCGCTGGCGGGGCAGCTCGGGCTCGGACGCATGCCGGTGAGAGAAGCCCTCGCTCGACTGGCGAAGGACCGATTCATCACGATCGTGCCCCGCCGCGGGATCATCGTCACACCGCTCGCTCTGGACGACGTGCTCGACATGTTCGAGGCGCGGGAGGCGATCGAGTGCGGCGTAGCTTTCATCGCAGCGACTCGCGCCACCGAGCAGGATCTGCAGACCCTGCGATCGCTCGTCACAACCGTCGACATGGCACGTTCCGGCTCGGATTTCGAACAATTCCTGGGGGATGATCACGCCGTTCACAGCTTCCTCGTGCACATGATTCGCAATCCGCTCTTGCAGGATGCCGCCGACCGGCTGCTGCTTCACACGCTGCGCTTTTGGCGCCTCTATTGGAAAAACCGACCGGTAAAGCCGGAGGCGATGCTGTCGCACGGTGACCTCCTCGCTGCGCTGGAAAGCCATGACCCCATCCGCGCGGAACGAGCGATGCGTGACCATCTTCAGGCGTCACGTCAACTGGTCCGGCTGCTGTTCTGACCTGTGCCAGGAACCAACACACCTTGATGAGCGAGAGAACGAGCTATGAACACCATCCCCAGTTGGCGCGGTCGGTTTTTCGAGGACTTTGCGGTGGGCGATGTGTATCGTCACGCGCTCGGGCGAACAATCAGCCAGACCGATAACAGCTGGTTCACCCTGCTCACCCAAAACACAGCCCCCGTGCACGTCGACCATCACTATGCCGCGCAAACGGAGTACGGCCGCCCGCTGGTGAATTCGACCTTCACTCTTGCGCTGGTGACGGGGCAATCGGTGAGCGACGTATCCCAGAACGTTTTCGCGAACCTCGGCTGGGATGACATCCGGCTGCCCCATCCCCTTTTCGAGGGCGACACGGTGTATTCGAGCTCGGAGGTACTCGCGACGCGACCGTCCAATAGCCGTTCGAACATCGGAATCGTCACGGTGCGAACTACAGGCTTCAACCAGGATGGAACACCCGTTATCACCTTCACCAGGACCGTCATGGTCTATCGAACCGGTATGGCGCCGACCATTCCGACTGTCACCGTGGCTCACTGATCGGGGTGATAGGCAGGGATTTGGACCAGATTCCTCCCCACTTCGCTTCCGGCTGAGCCCGGACGAGCTGCGAGGAGTGGCGGAACGCGGTCGCCAGAACCCGGTGGTTTTTTCTGCTGCCGGCCTGCGACAGACTGACACTGCATTGTCGAAGTCGTCTCGAGGAGAAACCCATGAAGTTCACGATTATCGGAACGGGACCGATTGGATGCACGGTGGCAGCCCACCTCATTCGGAGTGGCCACGAGGTGTTGCTCTGCGACAGCGAACCCACACAGGTAGCGGCAATCAACGAATCTGGACTGAGGATCGACGGCCCAATTGGAACGATCACTGTGCCGGTTCGCGCAGTACTGCCGGCCGACCTGCCCAACACACTCGGGGTAGCGCTTTTGGCTGGCGCCGAACACGACACAGCTGCACTCGCCGAACTGCTCCGGGAGAGATTGACGCCGGATGATTACCTGATCAGTCTGAATGGCGCGCTGGATTTGGGACCGCTGACCGCCACGCTCGGTGCCCAGCGGGTCATCGCCGCACTCGCCACTATCGACGCAGAACAGCTCAGTCCGGCATACATAGTGCAGCGGAGCACCGGGGCGATCTTCGTCGGCGAAATCGCGAAGGCGGAGATCACTGACCGGGTGGCGACAATAGCGGCGGTGCTGCCGTTTGGCCAGCCGACGGATAACATCCGCGGCTACCTCTGGTCGTCTGCTGCCGAGCAGGCCGTTCTCCTGGCCTGTTCCACGTCGGGTGGCTCGCTATCAGCATCGCTCGACGCGATCCAGTGGCGGCCGCTGCTGTGTGCCCTCGCCCGTGAAGTGCTCGAGCAGTGTCCCACCAGAACCGAAGCCTTCGGCGACGTAGACCCGCGCGACCTGCACGCAACGCTCAACCGGATGAGTGGTTCCGCCCGCCCGGTCGGCCCTGAGGCCGCCCTCCTGCTCGGTGCTCTGGATAGCCCCCTGATTGAACAGACGCGCGAAATCCTGCACTCGATCGAGTGCGGCGATCGAGTGCGAGACAGAGCCAACCTCGACCTTCTGGCGACCTACGAACGAACCGAACGATTGGGGCGACCGCTCAATGCCGTCGTAGCGGTATTCCCCGCCCCGCAACGTGCTGCAGGCGGCCCGCTCCACGGAATTGCTATCGCGGTCAAAGACATTGTCGACATCGCTGGGCATCCCCGCGGAAACGGGAACCCCGAGGCGATGCGCGGTCGATCCGCCCAGGAGGACGCCCCGATCGTTGCGGCGTTGCGCGCGGCGGGCGCTGATATCTTTGCCGCCACCTCACTCCTGGAGTACGCGGCTGGGGCCCTCCACCCAGAGGTCCCGGAGGCCCTCAATCCATTCGACCTGACGCGCACGGCGGGCGGCTCGAGCGGGGGCTCAGCGGCCCTGGTCGGAGTCGGAGCCTGCGATGTGGCCCTCGGCACCGATACCGGTGGATCGATCCGCATCCCGGCACACTACTGCGCCACGGTCGGTTTCAAGCCGAGTTTTGGCGCACTGCCGCTAATCGGAGTTGAACCACTCGCACCGAGCTTTGACCACGTCGGCTTCCTCGGTGCAAACGTCGCTCTGGTGCGCCAGGTTTTTACCGCGTTGAGCAGCGAAATTGCAAAGGCCGAGGCCGGCCTGCTTCGTATCGGTATCGTTACCGGTCAGCTCGACGTGGCGGTTCTCGACCCGGAGATCGCAACCGAACTTTGCAACGCCATCGAAAAGTTGACTGCGGCCGGGTGCACGATCGTCGAGCGCGACGGCTCGGCGCTCGACGCCGTCACCGCGACCTTCGACGACATCCTCCTCTACGAGGCCTGGCAGGTTCATGGTGTGCGAATCGGCTCCGAACCGCAGCACTACGGTCCGGAAACGCTTCGATTACTGCGCAGCGGCGCCGAGATCAGCGAGCAGCGGTATGCCACCGCGCTGGCCCTGCGGCTCAGCCTGCTTCCCGCCGCCGCCGATATCTACACGGGTATCGATGTACTTCTCACTCCTGCGGTGCCATTCGTGGCTCCGGCAACGACCCCTCCCATCGACACGCCGGAGGGCGCGGCCGAAGGACTGTTCTCTGGGGTATTCAACGTTACAGGTGATCCGGCGATCGTACTTCCCTGCGGCTGGAACTCCGAAGGCCTCCCGATCGGGTTGCAGCTCGCGGCACCGCTCGGATGTGACCAGTCGCTTCTTTCGGCGGCCGCATTGATCGAAACTTTCCTGAAATTCGAGAGACGCACGCCAGCAATTAGCTAACGCCACGCGCATCGGTATTTTTGAAAGTCCGGTTGATTTCCACGGCGTCTTCCCATTGCGCCATCCGCTGCAAGCCCTTCTTACCGACCCGGCGAAAAACGGCCTCGACGAGGCACTCGGCCAGAACGACAAGTGCCGCGAACGAATCGAAGGGGATCCCGCCCACCGGAATCGGGAGCACCAGGTCCGCGTCTTCTGTGCATGGCGACAGCTCTTCGTCAGTGATCACAACGACGGTCGCTCCCTGCCTCTTTGCCATCGCTGACACCCGTTTGGATGAGAGCTCGTAGCGCCGAAGATCGATGATTATCGCCACGGAGTCACGGCGAAGCTGCAGGTACCTCAGGGTGTCATGGCCCAATGGATCATCCGCGTAGCCGACATTCGGAATGACTTGCTCAAGCTGAAGCGCCAGAGTCTGGGCGATCTGTTTCGAGAAATACCCCCCCGAGATCAGAACGTGTCGTGGCGATGATGCCAACAACGCCACGACCTGATCGAACTCCGTCGGAGGCACCACCGACAACATCCGCTCGATCAGGGCCAGTCGATCGCGGGCCGCAGCCTCGAGAAACGAGCCACCATCCCGGTCGATCGCGCTGCGGGATGCGCGGCTGACCGGGCTGTTCGTCTGATGAGTTATTTCGTCTCGAAGCGACTTTTGGAAGTCGGGATAGCTGCCAAGCCCCAACCGCTCAACCAGTCTCAACACGGTCGGAGTGCTGGTGCCTGCGAGAGAAGCAAGCGACGAGGCGGAGGCAAGTCCCGCGCTGGGGTAATCAGCAAGCAGCACCCGGGCCACTTTTTTCATCGCGGCGCTAAGTTCATCCATTCGTGCGAAAATCTCGTCTTTGATCAGAATCATCGTTTCCCCTCGGGCTGGACCTGATAGGTGAGCCGAGAGGTGTGGATTTCACTGCGGAGCAGAAATCCCCACCCCGTCCGGTTCAGATCATGTCAGGTCAGGTCAGGTCAGCGTAACCAGCTCCCCGTCGACACGGTATGCCGCAAACATGGCCTCAGAATTGTATGCGACCACGACTCGACCCGACGGATCCACCGCGATGATTCCCCCGTTTGCACCCCGACTACCGAGCTCGTCCGCAATCGTGCCGCTCACGGCGTCCGCTGCGCTCACACCGAGATAGCGCATCCGCGCGGAGATCTCGTGCGCGACCACACCCTCTATGAAGGACTCCCCTTCACCGGTGCAGGAAACAGCGACGACACCGTCCCTTGCGTAGTTGCCTGCCCCGATCACCGGGGTATCCCCCACCCGACCTTCGCTCTGGTTGACCATTCCACCGGTGGATGTCGCGGCGGCGACGTGGCCCTGCGAATCGACAGCTACCGCCCCGACAGTGCCATGGCGTGACGCGGCCATCTGTTCCGACCGAACGTTCCTGAGCTGGGCCAGGCGTGCCTCGGTGACAAAGTACCCCGGCTCGACGGTCTCGAGCCCCCAGCTTTCGATCAGTTCCTTGCCCGGGGAAACCAGCAGAACATGCTCGGTCTCCTCCATCACCTTACGTGCGGCACCGATCGGATTCTTGACATGGCGGGACACCGCGATTGCGCCGGCCCGACCCGCTCCGGTCATGACCGAGGCATCCAGCTCAGCCTCGCCCGTTGCCGTGAGCGCCGCTCCAAAGCCGGAGTTGAACAGCGGATTATCTTCGAGCGATTCAACGCTGGCGCAGACGGCATCTAATGCGCTCCCGCCAGCGGCCAGGACGGCCTCACCGGCCAGATAGGCATCGGCCAGCCCGGCAGAATAGTGTCCACGCTCATCGAGCGACAGCTCCTGAATGTGACCGCCCGCGCCACCATGAATGACGATGGCAAATCCGGCGGGCGAGGGGTCTACTGCGATAACGGTGATCGGGGACTGGGTACCGTCGGACATCAGCGGCCACCAGCCTGACGTGTGATGTAGTTGACGGCAACGAATGACGTGAATATACGCAAGAAGTTGTCTCCTTCGATTCGGACCTCACGGTCACTTGTGCGCACTGCTCCCCGGGCCCAGGTGGCCACTTCGGCCATGTCTCCGGTCTGGAAGTCGAGATCTAATGCGGCCGGACTGGCAATGTTCGGGGTCGCCACCGCTCCTTCGGAAACTCGTTTCATCGCCAGCTCGGCGCCAGCGCGAATTGCAGCGCAGGACACCGCGGGGTGCAGGTTCTTCGCGCTGAACCTGGTGATCGATTCCTTCGTCACCACTTCGACTGCGTCCGGTGCAAATGGCCGAGTCTCCTCGTGCAAGACAGAATCTCCCGTTACCAGCGCGATGGGTACCTTGAAATGGTCGGCAACCAGGGCATTGATCCCGCTCTCTCCCACATAGCGACCGTTCACCCGTGCGCCAGAAATCACTTCGGGGTTATAGGTGTGCGAAAGGGCCGACGGCGGCCCCGAGATCGATCCGTGGTAGCCGACAAAGAAAATTGCGTCGAAGCTGGCGTCGAGCCCCTGCATCATGTACATCGGTTTATGGCGGCCCGAGATGTACTGGGCATTCCCTGCGATCTTGCGTGGATCGAGGTTCGCCATTGTGCTGTGCGAATCATTGAGAACGATCTCGGTGGCCCCACCGGCGAGCGCACCCTCGATCGCCGCGTTGACCTCATCCTGGAGAAGCGCACAGCCCAGGGCATACGGAGCCCCACTCCCCGGCCGACACTGCTCCCAGTCGACTATCCCGGCGACGCCCTCCATATCGAAAGAGATCCAAACCTTCACAATTCCTCCTACTTTTAGTCTCGAACACGATGCACAACGTTGAACTACGACGTGGCGGTGGGATAAAACATCGGCAATTCTTCAGCGAGAAGACATGCGCTCTTGTGGTCGCCTGCGACAGCGGTAAGCGAGGGATCGATCTCTCGGCAGGCCGCAACCGCGACCGGACATCGGGGGTGAAAACGACAGCCTCCCGGCACGTTGTAGGGGCTGGGCGGCTCGCCCTCCAACACCAATTCAAGATTTACACTTGACGCCGACATGCGCGGAATCGAATCGATCAGTGCCCGCGTGTACGGGTGTCGGGGGTTCGCAAATAGCTCGGCCGTTTCGGCCACTTCGACGATCCGCCCCAGATACATAACGGCAACCCGCTGACTGAGATGCTGCACCACAGCGAGATTGTGAGCGACGAAAAGGATACTGAGCCCCAGTTCGGCTCGCAAGGTCGTAAACAGCTCGAGAATAGTGGCCTGCACCGACACATCGAGGGCAGATACCGGTTCGTCGGCGATGAGGACGTCCGGCCGCACCGCGATGGCACGCGCGATAGCGATGCGTTGACGCTGGCCCCCCGAGAACTGGCTGGGGTAGGCATCGAGGGCGTCTTCTTCCATACCCACCAGATTGAGCAGGCGAATGCTTTCCGCCCTCACCTGGTTGCGCGGCACGATCTTGTGCAACTTGAGGAGCTCTCCCAGAATCGCGCCGACCGTGATGCGCGGATTGAGCGAGGAGTACGGGTCTTGAAAGACCATCTGGATTCGCCGCGTGGCATCGCGCCCCCGCCGGGCCGAAATCGGACGTCCGCGATAGTCGAGCTCCCCCGCAGAGGCCTCCACACTTCCGACCAGGATCTTGGCTAGGGTCGATTTACCCGAACCAGATTCGCCGACGAGGGCCAGGATCTCGCCAGAATGTAATTCGAGATCGATACCGTCGAGTGCCGTGAGGGAACCGCGCGCTCGGGCACCCGGCCGCAGCTTGCTCAGAATGGGACTCGGTACGTGGTAGCTCTTAGAGATATTGCTGACTCTCAGCACATCGGGCGTTGTCATGCCGGTACCTCTCGGAAGATTGAGTCGGATTCGAAGCACGCGGCGGAGCGTCCCGCCGCAAGCGGCACCAGCGGAGGCGATGCGACGAGGCAACCCACCTGCACGTGACTACAGCGAGGCGCAAACGCACAGCCGGGAGGCCGGTCGGCGAGGTTCGGGGGAAAGCCCGGAATCGGCACGAGCTCCCGATCCGGTTGATCGAAATCGGGGGCCGAGTCGAGAAGCCCGCGGGTGTAGGGATGACGCGGATCACGGAACACGTCCTTCACCGGCCCGGACTCCACAATGTGCCCCGCATACATCACGGCCAGGTTGTCACAGGTCTGGTTGACTACAGCCAGGTCGTGGGTCACGAAAATCAACGCGGCACTGAAGTCCTCGCACAGTTGCTCGAGGAGCCGCAGAACCTGGTGCTGTACGGTCACGTCGAGCGCCGTGGTCGGCTCATCGCACAGCAGTAGTTTTGGCCCGCAGGAGAGCGCCATCGCGATCATGATGCGCTGCCTAAGCCCGCCAGAGAGTTCGTGCGGGAATGCCCGGGCCCGCTTAGCGGGGTCGGGAATACCCGTCTTCGCCATCATCTCAATGGCGAGGGCCATCGCGGCCCCACGCGACAACCCCAGATGCCGTCGGGGGCCCTCCGCTATCTGGTCGCCTACCCGAACGACCGGGTTCAACGCGGTCATCGGTTCCTGGAACACCATCGCGATCTCGGGCCCCATCAGCCTGCGACGGGCGGCAAGCGGGGCGCTGAGTAGGTCCCGCCCCTCGTAGCTCACCGACCCCGATAAAACCTGGACTCCCCCCGGCAACAGTCCAGCGATGGCCCGAAGGGTCAATGATTTTCCGGAACCGGATTCACCAACGATTCCGAATCGCTCACCCTTGGCGACGGTAAAAGATATATCCTCAATGATCATGGTGGGCCGATGACCGGATCGGACGACTCCGAGGCTCAGGTTATTGACGCTGAGAAGCGGAACCGGTGTCGTCATTTTCTTCTCTCCGGGCTGAGCAAATCAGATAACCCGTCACCGATCCAGGACAACCCAAGACTCGTGACCACAATGACCAGACCCGGGATAGTGGCTTGCTGCCACTGGGTGGTGATGAACTCCTGGCCATCGAGAATCATGCTTCCCCACTCCGCGGTAGGCGGCGCGACACCGAGGCCGAGATAGCCGAGGGTAACGATCGCCATGATGTCGAGAACGATGTCGCTCATGGCATAAATGACCGCTTGCGACATGACGTTCGGGCCGATGTGACGCACAATTACCCGGCCGTGCGACATCCCTCCCAGACGCGCAGCGACGATATAGTCCTGTTTCTTGGAGACCAGCACCTCACCCCGCACAATCTTGGCGTAGGCCACCCAGGAGATCGCCGAAATGGCGAGGTAGATGCTCACCTCGCCGGCCCCGAGGACGAAAACGAGGACGATCACCATGACGTAGAACGGAAAGGCGAAGAAGATGTCGACGATCTGCATCACGATTGAGTCGAACCAGCCGCCGAAATAGCCGGCCAGTGCCCCGACCACCGTGCCGAATACGAAGGGGATCAGCACAGCCATGAATCCGATCCGCAGATCGACTTGGGCGCCCCAGATCAATCGAGAAAGAACGTCCCGACCGAATTTATCGGTACCGAGTAAATGGGCTCCACCGGGCGGGAGCAGCGAATTTTGCAGATCCTGTTTCACTGGGTCGAAGGGGGCGATCACCGGGGCGAGCGCGGCGATCAGCACCAGAGCCCCGACCACGATGAGGCCGGCGACGAGGGCGGGATTGCGGTACCACGCCTTCAGCGATCGCGTGCGGGTGCTTCGCCGCTTTTCCTGGGCGCGGAACAACAGCGCAGTGGGCGTGCTCATGCTCGTTCCTTACTGCTGAAGTTGACCCGTGGATCGAGGAGGATGTAAACCACGTCGGTGAGAATTCCGACTGCGATGACGAAGAGAGCGATGAAAAGGGCAACCGCCTGAATCGTCGTGAAGTCTCGAGCGAAAATCCCTGTGAGCATGAGCGATCCCAGACCAGGGATTGCGAAGACGCGTTCAATGACTATGGAGCCGCCGACCAGATAGCCGAGGTTGACTCCGATGACGGAAATGGTCGGGATCGCCGCGTTCCGCAACACATGCTGAACGAACAGTCCGCTTCCCCCACTGCCCTTCGATCGCGCGGTCGCGACATAGTCCGACCCCAAGGCGGCAATCGTCGACGCCCGGAGACTGCGGATAATGGTGGGCGACATGGAGATTGCGAGCGTCAGCGCGGGCAAGAAAAGGTAGTACAGGTGATCGGAATCCGTTACTCCGAACCCACCGACCGGAAACAGTCGAAGGTTGACGGCGACAAGCAGGATCAGCATGATCCCCACCCAGAACTGCGGCATGCCCTGACCGAGCAGCGTGAAGATCCGGACTCCGAGATCACGGGCACCGTTCGGCCGCGTGGCTGCAATGCCCGCGAGAGGAATGCTGATTAGTAGTGCAAGTACCAACGCGAACAGAAGCAGGGTGAGAGTCACGGGTATAGCTTGAAAAAGCACCTCCGCCACGGGCCGTTGGTTGACCAGGCTGTTTCCAAGATTGCCCTGCAGCAAACGACCGAGAAAAGAGAAGTACTGGAGCCAGAGCGGCTGATTGAGACCAAGTTGTTCTCGCAGCGCGGCGATGCGTTGCGGGGTCCCCTTGTCACCAAGAATCGCGATCGCCGGATCACCGGGTAGCAGGTGCACCATCAGGAAGACCACGATGGTGACTCCGAGCACGACCGGAACAGCTCGAAGTAGACGGCCAGGAATGAAACTCAGGCGATGCAGCATCCGCTACTCCCTTCCGCCCGGAGACGGGCGGCCGCCGAAGCAACCGCCCGTCTCAACTGCGGACTATTTGGTTTTGTAAACGTTCTCGAGGTGGAAGGTGAGTAGCGGAGACACGTGGTACCCGCCGACCTTGTCTGTCGTTGCGAACGCGTAGGGCGAGTAGTAGAGGTAGGAGAAGAATGCGTCGTCACCTGTTTTCTTCTGCAGGTCCTTGTAGATGGCCTCGCGCTTGACCGGGTCGGTCTCCTGCTGGGCCTTCTTGTTAAGGGCATTCACCTCGGGATTGTTGTAGAAGGTGAACGCCGAGTTGTTGCCGCTTGTTGGATCGGTCGCGAAGGTCGTCCACTCGTCCGGGTCCGGGATATCCATCGTCCAGGCCGAGAGGTTCATGTCGAACTCCGAGGTGAGGGACGCCTTCTTGGCCGAGGTCGGATCGAGCTGCTTGATCTCCATCGTGATGCCGATGGCCTTGAGCTCGGCCTGCATGATCTGAGCGACCGAGCCCTGGTTGGCGTCGCCGGACCGGATGAGAATCGAGGTGGAGAACCCGTTCGGTTGGGTCGACATGGCGAGCTCGGCCTTCGCCTTGGCTACGTCGTAGGTCGGACCCGGCGCGTTCTTGTCATAGAACGGTGTCCCGGGCGGGATAAGCGAGTTCGCTTCACTCCCGTTGCCGAAAAGCACCGCCTTGACCAAGGCCTTGCGGTCAATCGCGTAGGCGATGGCACGACGAACATGGATGTCGCTGAACGGTGCACGATGCTGGTTGATCGCGACGTAATCGATCTGGGTCGAGGGAAAAGCGAAAACCTTGACCCCTGGGCTCGTCTTGAGCGAAGCGAAACTCGCCCAGTCCGGCGTGTTGTCGATGTCGGTCTGGCCACCCTGCACCTGGAGCTTACGGGTGTTTGAATCGGGAACCACGTTATAGGTCACGCTGTTCAGAAAGGGCTTGCCTTTCTGCCAGTAGCTCGGGTTCTTCACCAGCTTGAGGTATTGGCCCTTCTTCCATTCGCCCCACTTGAACGGGCCAGTGCCGACAGGAGCATCGAAGAACTGCGCTGCGGTTTTCCCACCATAGTTGTCGGGAATGATCGCATTACTGAAAAGAGAGAGGTCGGCCAGAATCGGCGCCCAGGGATACTTGAGCGACACAGTGACCGTGGCGTCGTCGACGACGGTGACCTTGTCGATTGCGGCGTTGATGAAGCCCCAGCCGGTATCGGCCGTCTTGGTGTCCTGATCGATTGAGAACTTAACGTCCTTCGCGGTGACGAGCTGTCCGTTCGAGAACTGCACTCCCTTGCGAAGCGCAATCGTGTACGTGAGGTTGTCGCTCGATACCGTGTACCCGCTGGCCAGCCAGGGCTTGACACCCTTGCCGTCATCGGTCACCGTGAAGAGGGATTCGCCAATGTTCTGATAGACCTCGATTGAGTAGTTCTCGAATGATGCTGAGGTGCTGTCCATCGAGATCGCGTCGCTGGAGCGGGCAATCCGGAGGTCGCCACCCGCGACAGGTCCGCCCGCGGATACCGTGCTAGTGCCTGCGCCGGTGCTGCACCCCGTCACGAGCAGGCCCGCAATTGCGACCAGCCCCATGAAGATAGTGCGATGTTTTTTGTTCATCAACTGCCTCTCTCTCTTCGCCATGTCTCGCCAAATAGTCGTGGTTTCTCGGGCCGATCCGTCACTGTCAACGGGCCCACCGGATACGTGTGATTAACATAGCTCCAACTAACAGTGTCTGTAAAGAAAACAACTAAACCGATATTTTCTTTTGATTTATCACATCTGAAACAGTGTCATCGAGGAGAAATTTGGGGCTAAGCTGCGATCACCGCACCCCCACAATGAGGTTTTTATGGCCGCATTTGTCCGCTATTCCGGGCATGTCATGCTCTGCGCCGACAGAGTGCCAATCCGCCCGAACTGAAATAGGGGTCCGGTATGGGTCCGTTCCTTCTCCCGCTGTTACGGACGGACCAAGAATGCATTTCCGGCAGGTAAATAATTCACTGAAAAAATATCTTGCTGATTGCGAGCTGCACAAAGTCGTTGCGTCGACGTCCGTGAAATGTTCGGCTGATTAACCCGCCTTCCCCCTAATTGTGTAGCCAGAGGAGAACCAAAAACGTGAAGAACCTAGACGGCATGATCGCAATCGTCACCGGGACCGCCCAGGGAATCGGCACCGCCATCGCACACGATCTTCGCGAGGCCGGAGCGTTGGTTCATGGAGTCGACCGGGACACTGTCGACCTCAGCGTTGCCGCGGCCACAGAGGACTTCTTCGCCGACATCGGGCCCATCGACATCTTGGTCAACAACGCCGGCGGGGTGGTGGGCCAGACCCACACGCCAATCGACGCGCTGACCGACGATGCGTGGAACGCCGTCTTCGACGCCAACCTTCGCACGACTTTCAACTGCACCCGCGCGGCCGCTCGCTCGATGAAGGCACGCGGTTATGGCCGAATCGTCACCATTTCGTCGGGAGCAGGCCGAAGCGTGAGCCTCACTGGAATCCAAGCCTATGCATCCGCGAAAGCCGCCCAAATCGCCTTCACGCGCCAGCTTGCTCACGAACTGGGCGAGTTCGGTATCACGGTCAACTGTGTCGCCCCTGGTTTTGTGCTCTCGAATCCGACCACCCAAGCCCAGTGGGAAAGCTACGGCATAGACGGCCAGCAGGCGATACTCGCGCAAATCGCTACACGAAAAATCGGCTCAGCGGAAGACATCGCGCGCGGGGTGCGATTCTTCGTCTCACCGGACGCGGGCTGGGTAAGTGGCCAAACCCTCTCCATCGACGGCGGACACTCTCTGTTCTAGGTCTCGAACAACCCGCTCAGCTCTTCCACTGGCCCACAGGAAAAGGATTTGACCATGAACGTAATCATCAACGGCTGTCGACTCAACGTCGAGGTATTCGGACCGGAAGACGGCCCGGTGCTGATCGCCCACCACGGCGGAGGAGGAATCGGATCGCTTGCTGAGCCGCGCGAAACATTTGGCGGTTTGGCAGATCGATTTCGTGTCATCGTGTTCGATGCACGGGGGTGTGGCCTGAGTGATGGGATTCCGCCCTATTCGCACGAGCAGTGGGCTGCTGATGTGGATGGCCTCCGCCGGTGGTCCGGTGCCGAGAAAATTGTGGTGGCCGGTGGCTCTTACGGCGGATTTATCGCTTTGGAATACGCCGTGGCATATCCGGAACACGTTTCGGCGATAATTTTGCGCGACACAGCAGCGGATGGTAGCAATCTTGAGCTCGCTTTCGAGAACGCCCGCCAACAGGATCGGGTGGAAATCAACTGGGACAATTTCAATCGATACTGGTCCGGCAACATACGAGACGATGCCGATCTGAAAGCCTGCTGGGCCGAACTCATCCCGCTGTACGACTTCGAATATGACCCGGTGAAATCCGCCGCCGCAGTCGCGGCGGGCTATTACCGACACGAATCTCACAACTGGTGTTTTCAACACAATTGGTCCAGTTACGACCTCACCGAATCCCTCGGTGCCGTCACGGCGCCCACGCTGGTCACCGTCGGTCGCGAGGACTGGATCACCCCGGTCAGTTCCGCTGAGACGATTGCCCGACTGCTGCCGAACGCCGAGCTGGTGATCTTTGAGAAGTCGGGCCACTCCCCCCAGACCGAGGAGCGGGAGAAGTTCAACCGGATCGTGCGCGAGTTCGTCAACCGGGCGATCCCGGCTCCCGCCACCAGCGCGACAACACACTAATCGAAGCGAAAAAGGGAACACAATGTCAGCACTGCTCGGAAAAGTTGCCGTCGTTACCGGGTCCGGAAATGGTATCGGGCGTGCCATCGCCCTGGCCATGGCCCAGGCTGGCGCGAGGGTGACCGTTTCAGACGTCCTCATCGAAGATGGAGAACGTACCGTTCGCGAAATCATCGAATTAGGCGGGTCAGCACTGTTTGTCGCCGCCGATATCGCGGTCCCGGCGCAAGCTCAGAATCTGATCGAGAGCACAGTCTCCACTTTCGGCGATATCGATATTTTGGTGAACAACGCCGGCATCGGCGGGCCCTCGGCTCGGCTCCATGAAATCGAGCCGGAGGACTTCGATCGTGTTCTTCACGTGAATCTGCGCGGCACCTTCCTGTGCACCAAGTTCGCACTGCCCCACTTCCTGGCGAAACGTGACGGGCGGATCGTCAATATCGCCTCCACCTACGGAATCGTGGCCGCGCCAAACTCTGCTGCCTACTGCGCGACAAAGGCGGGAGTGATCCACCTCACCCGGCAGCTCGCCGTCGATTACGGGCCTGACTCGATTCGTGTCAACGCAATCTGCCCCGGCTATATCGACACCGGCCTGGGGCGTCGCGCCGCTCTGCTTTCCGCCGAGGAGCTGGTTGCCGCATCAGCTCGCCGGGAGAAAGCGGCGAGCATGCAGCCCCTCGGTCGACAGGCACAGCCGAGCGAGGTCGCGAATGTTGCGGTCTTCCTCGCGGGAGACGGTGCCTCGTTTATGACCGGATCGATCGTCACAGTTGACGGGGGATGCACGACGACATTCAATTATGGCGAGGCCAGCAACTAGGCCACCCTCGCCGAATCGATGACGTCCGACTCGAGGAGAAAGAGCACACTGTTGCGCGTGGGACACATTGATATCCGAGGGGTTGCCAGTTCGGTGCGATCCCGCTGGAGTCCTGTTGCCATTGGCGGATCCCCGCAAAATATTGCCGAGCGAGCCGAGGTCCTCGTCGATTAGGGGAAAGACGCACAACGGAGAAGTTCTTCCATCGCCCACTTTCACCACGGAGCTGAGACAGAGCGGCGGCAACCTCGCCGTCTCGATTCCGGCTGCGGTAGTTGCCGAAGTCGGCGGAAGCCGCGTGCCCGTCGTTCTCACCCTGAACGGCATATACAACTACCGCGACACGATCGCGGTGATGGGCGAGTTGAACCTGGTCGGACTCAGCGCCATCCATCACGCCGGCGACGGATGCGGTGGCCTCGGAGACCCGGGAGTAGCTTTTCTCCCGCCACCGCGAGGAGTATGCCCTCTCCATCTCAGAAGCGAAGGCTGATGAGGCCCCGTGAGGAGCAGCTGCCACTTCCGCGGCGCTTCGGTGTGCACCGGCCTGTCTGTGGAACTATGAGTGCGTGCCAATTACTGCTGCGTTCGATTTGACCGGTCATACCGCGCTCGTCAGCGGGGCTGGTGGCCCCGAGGGCATCGGCTTCGCCATTGCCACGGAGCTTGGCGGTTTGGGGGCGAAGGTGGTTGTGACGTCGACCACCGATCGTGTCTACGAACGCGTCAGCGAACTGCGACTCTCTGGAATCGATGCCACCGGGTTCGTGACCCGATTGGAGACCGAGCAAGCGGTGTCATCACTGTTCACCGCTTTATCGGGGGCCCAACTCGTCCCCGATATTCTCGTCAATAACGCGGGAATGGTTGCCGTCGGCGACGACGGCATGGACAGCGGTGATATTTCGATGAGTCTCGACCTGTGGAACCGAGCTCTCGCCATGAACCTCACGACCGCTTTTCTGCTGACCAGGGCGCTGGTTCCCGGCATGCGAAAAAGTGGCTGGGGGCGGATCGTCAACGTGTCGAGTGTGACCGGGCCCGTGATGGCATCACGTGATGACCTCGGCTACGCTGCGGCAAAGGCCGGAATGGTCGGGCTCACCCGCGCACTCGCGGTTGACGAGGCTGCACATCGGATCACCGCGAACGCGGTCGCGCCCGGCTGGATCGCCACCGGCTCGCAACTGCCTTCCGAATACCGGGAGGGTCTGCAGACGCCACTCGGCCGCAGCGGGACCGCGGCCGAAGTGGCATCCGTCGTCGCCTGGCTGGCGAGTCCGGGTGCATCGTATGTGACAGGTCAATCGATAGTCGTCGATGGGGGAAACAGCGTCGCTGAACAACGCGCGCACTAACAGCGGACGCCGCGGCTGGTTGGGTTGAGCGGAGTCTGAAAGCGACCGAACCGAAAGACGCTCCGCGGGACCGGGCGCAGCGAGCGCGTGGCCGGTGGAACTATTCCCGTGTATTCAACGACACACGGCTAGATTGCGGGGGTCACCCTGGACGAAACACATTCCCAGCGCTTCGGTAGGAACGGAAGCGTTCGACCTCGCGCGCGCCAACGTAGCCTGAAGCTCCATAGAACAAGGCCATTGGAGGCTACCGTGAGCACCATCACCCGCTCCACTTTTCGAATAATCGCCGTCGCTGCAACCGTCGCCGCTCTCACCCTCACCGGCGCTGGAATTGCGAATGCGAAGCCGGGCGGAGTGCCGGCCATCCCTCTCAACAACGAGCAAGCCGGAGTGGTCGATACAGGCGCAAGCGGTTTTTTGAGCTACCACATCGAACCCTCGCAGTTCTGTTACACGCTTGAGGTGCGCCACCTCTCGACACCGGTCACGGTAGGACACATTCACCTGGGGGCGCGCAACGCCAAAGGTGGTGTCGTGATTCCGCTCGTGGTCGGCTCTGGCACAGACTGGACCGTCAATACCTGCGTAGCAGCGAGCCCGACGGTCCTCGCGGGCATCGCGGCCAACCCTCGCGACTATTACGTCAACGTGCACAGCGAGCAATTCAAGGCCGGGGAGATTCGCGGGCAGCTCAAGTAGCAACCGTCCGACGGGCCGATCGCGTGGGACTCTCTAAATCCCCACCAGCGATCGGCGCGTCGCGACCGTGCGCGGCCGATCATGCGCGCGGTCGCCCCAACCTCGATCGGCTGATAAGTGCTGATCACCCTGCGGCTCGGCTCGCGGCTCCTCTCGCGGCGGAATGTCGATCAGAGTTGGCTCAGCAGTTCTAACCGGCGACCCTCGCCGAGGAAAGCAGCGTCGATCGAGTTGCGTGCCAGCGTGAGTACCTGCCCCGGCGAGAGCCCGAAGCTCCGGATGCAGGCGGCGAGGGTGTCGTCGAAATAGCCACCGAAGTACGCCGGATCGTCGGAGTTGAGGGTGACGACGAGCCCACGGTCAAGCATCTGGCGAAGGGGAAGGTCAGCCAGAGTGTCGACCACGCGCAGGCGCACGTTCGACAGTGGACACAGCGTGAGTGGTATCCGCTCGTTGACCAACCTCGTGACCAATGCATCATCTTCGAGGCAGCGAACCCCATGGTCGATTCTTTCGGCGCCTAACTCGTCGAGAGCCTGCCAGATGTAATCGGGCGGACCTTCTTCACCCGCATGAGCGACGGCGCGAAGCCCGCCGTCACGTGCCGTTGCGAACACCGACCGGAACAGCGACGGTGGATAGCCGACCTCCGCCGAATCAAGACCGATACCGACTACGGGATACCCCGAGGCCAAGACATCGTCGAGCATTGCGGCAGCCGACGCGACCGAGTGGTCCCGCAGCACACAGACGATGACGGAGGCAGTGATTCCGTGGGCGATCCTCGCCGCTTCGATGCCCCGCGTAACTCCGCGGAGGAGGATGGCGACCGAGACGCCGCGCACGAGATGCGCTTGGGGGTCCACGAAGACCTCGGCGTGGGCGACACCCGCCTGATGCGCGCGCGCAAGGTAGCGATACGCCAACTGCTCGAAGTCATCCTCGTGGGTGAGCACGCTCATATTTTGGTAATACAGATCGAGAAACGCACTGAGATCGGCGAACTCGTACGCGGCACTCAGCTCTGCGCGACTGTCATGAGGAAGGGACAATCCTTTACGCTCTGCGAGGTCGAAGATCGCACCTGGCTCGAGCGTGCCTTCGAGGTGAACATGGAGCTCACAAAATGGCAGCCGGGTCCGGGTAACAGGCTCAGAGCGCTCATTCTCATTCATGGGTGGAGACCCTTCTTGGTACCGGATCGAACTTGGCTTCGTGAGGTGTAATTCTATATAGCGAAATATAGTTTCCGAAAACGTGGACATCGTCCTCCCTGCGCTGATACTGTCATCTCGCGTCGACGACGACCATATGACCTCTGCGTGAGGCCCCGTCTGTCGACCAATCTTCACCAGAAAAGACAGACCGCGACAGCCCGAGTCAGCACACTCCGAACCCCGGTTCGAGAGTGCATAATCGGGTTGATGACAGACGCAGGAGCGACGCAGTGGAACTCGTAACCACCGAAGAAAAGTATCTTTCCCAATCTATACAGCTCGCTATCGGTAACGTCCATGACTCGGGCGGCCCGTTCGCTGCACTCATCGTCACCGCCGACGGTCAGGAGTTCCCGGGGGTCAATCGTGTCACCGCCACCAACGACCCGACAGCCCACGCTGAGGTGATGGCGATCCGCAATGCCTGCACGGCCTTAGCGAACTTCGATCTCACCGGAGCAACGTTGTACACCAGCTGCGAACCGTGCCCTCTGTGCCTCTCGGCCGCTCTCTGGGCACGAGTGGAACGAATCGTGTTCGCCGCCAACAGATTCGATGCTGCCGCAGCGGGTTTCGACGACGCGGAGTTCTACCGTTTTTTTGAACAGCCACAGGAAGAACGATCGATGCGGGTCATCCAGTACGAATTGGCCGACCCCGCTTCGCCCGACCGCACCGCACCATTCGACCAGTGGGCCACGTTGGCAAGTCGGGTCAATTACTAGCAGCCGACTCATTTGAACACACGCCGGTAATACGATCAAAAAACCACGGACGAGGGCAACGATGACTATGGAAGACACTCCGAAAAAGATGCCGGTAGTGGCGGACGAGACGACCGCAGAGCGCGCGCCGGAACTGAAGGCAAGCCTTTCGAGGATTGACCGATACTTCTCGGTGACCGAACGCGGATCCAACTATTTCCGAGAATTTCGCGGTGGTCTCGCCACTTTCTTCGCGATGGCCTACATTGTGGTGCTCAATCCGCTGATCCTCAGCGGACCGGATGGATCCGGCCACACGCTCGGGATTCCACAGGTCGCTGCGGTCACCGCGATCGTGGCAGGGGTGATGACCCTGATCATGGGAATCTGGGCTCGCTATCCCTTCGCACTCGCCGCCGGTCTCGGCGTCAACGCATTTGTCTCCGCCACTGTTGCGACGACAAAAGGGCTCACCTGGCCCGACGTGATGGGCTTGATCGTTGTTGCTGGCATCACGATGTTGATTCTCGTTCTCTTCGGATTTCGGGAGGCCGTCTTCAAAGCCGTTCCCTCCGGCCTCAAGACGGCAATAGTTGTCGGCATCGGTCTTTTCATCTCCATCATCGGCTTCGTGAACGCTGGCTTCGTTCGACGCATTGCGGATGCTGCCCACACCACAGTTCCGGTGGAGCTCGGCCAAGGCGGCGCGCTTCTCGGCTGGCCAACCCTCGTCTTCGCATTCGGGCTCGTTCTGACCATCATCCTGTTCGTTCGCAAAGTGCGCGGCGCGATCCTGATCGGCATCATCGGCTCGACGATCTTCGCGGTGATACTTCAGTCGCTCACGAATACTCCGGCGGGGGGCCCTAAAACTCCCTCTGGCTGGTCGCTGATGGTGCCGGTCATGCCCGACAAGGTCTTCTCAATCCCGGACCTTTCGCTCTTCGGAAAGATAGACCTCCTGGGCGCGTTCCAGCACATCGGAATCATCTCGGCAATGCTGCTCATGTTTACGATCCTGCTCAGTGTTTTCTTCGACGCAATGGGGACAATGACCGGCCTCGCAAGTGAGGCAGGGCTGCTCGATAAGGACAACAACTTTCCGCACGCGAACCGCGTGTTGCTTGTGGACGCGGCAGCCTGCGCCGCCGGCGGTTTCGGTTCAGTATCGGCGAATGAGATCTACGTCGAGTCGGCTGCCGGGATCGGCGAGGGAGCACGAACGGGAATCGCGAGCGTGGTCACCGGCGTGCTTCTGATATGCGCGGCATTCTTTGCACCCCTTGTCGGCATTGTGCCGTTCGAAGCCGTTGCACCTGCCCTCGTGATCGTCGGTTTCATGATGGTCAGCCAGATCCGCAAGATCGACTGGACAGATCTGGCAATTGCCATTCCAGCATTCCTGACCTTCACGCTGATGCCGTTCACCTATTCGATCGCGAATGGTATCGGCGCTGGTTTCATCTCGTATGTCATCATCAAGATCTGCCAGGGCAAGAGCAAAGACATCCACCCGCTCATGTGGGGTATCTCGGTTGCGTTTCTGGTGTATTTTCTTGTCGGTCCGATCGAGCAGCTGATCGGCCTCAGCTAGCCGCCCGCCTCAGTTGCTCCGGTGCCGAGTTGCTCAGGTGCCGAGTTGCTCAGACAGCTCGAACGATCGAAGAAGACCCGCCGCGACGCTCACAGCGATCGCGGCGGGTTCTTTTCCGCTGATGCCGGTGATACCGATCGGTGTCGTTATCCGCGTGATGTCGGACACTGCGTGACCTTCAGCGGTGAGCCTCGTGGTGAAGCGAGTCCATTTGGATTTCGACCCGATAAGGCCGATGGAACCGAGCGCCGGATTTCGCAATGCCGTATCGCAGAGGATGAAGTCCTCGGCGTGGTCATGGGTCATGATCAGCGTGTGCGTCCCAGCCGGCAGGCCAGCGATGACGGACTCCGGCGCTGGGGTGCTGTGCACGTGCACGACGGCGTTTCCGTCGCCGAGCACCTCAATTCGCTGCGGCTCGAGCATGCTCGGACGGGAATCGATCAGGTGGAGCTCGAGATCGTGACGGACGAGGATGCGCGCGAGCTCGAGGCCGACATGGCCGACTCCGAAGATCGCGACGGACGGTAGGACGCGCAATGGTTCCAACAGAATGGTCACCTCTCCCCCACAGCACTGAACACCATGCTCAGCAGGGGCTTTCTCGCTCAGTTGAAGGGTGAGCAGTTCTGGCGTGGTCGAGCCGTCGTCGGTCAACGCCCGAGCGCGGTCCATGGCTGTTGCCTCGAGATTTCCGCCGCCGACTGTCCCCCAGACGGCATCAGCAGAGACGACCATCTTGGCGCCAGCACGCCGGGGAGCATGCCCCCTGGAGGAGATCACCGTCACGATGACTCCATTCAGCCGCTGGGAGCGCAGGTGCTCGACGCCAGTGATCCACTCCATTCAGGGCCCAGCGAGAACGGAGATCTGCTCGAGCGGTGTCGATCCCTCGTGGGCGGTCGCCTCATCGGCGTCATCAGAAATCAGTGCGGCGAGCGCCGCTTCCACGGCCCAAAAAACTGCCTCGGGGGTTGCCGGGGAGGCGAGTTCGACTCCGTAACCCGCGTCGGGGCCGAAGCTGCCCACCGCCTGACGAAGGGCTTCTCGCACGCTGAATGCCAGCATCAATGGCGGCTCGCCGACCGCCTTCGATCCGTAGACGACGCCGTCTTCTGTTGCACGCTCCAAGAAGCTGACATGCAACTCCCGCGGCATCTCCGACAGGCTCGGCAGTTTGTAGGTACTCGCCGATTGCGTGAGCAGACGCCCACGACTCGGGCCATCGCTTGAATCCCACCGCAGTTCTTCGAGAGTCAGCCAGCCCAGGCCCTGTACGAAGCCGCCCTCGATCTGCCCGACATCGATCATGGGCGAAAGCGAGTCTCCGACGTCGTGCACTATGTCCGCTCGGAGGATGCTGTAGGCGCCGGTGAACCGATCGACCTCGACCTCGGTGACCGCGGCTCCGAACGAGAAGTACTTGAATGGCTCTCCTCGCATCGCCGATGCATTCCAGTGCAGTCCTTCTGTACGGTAGTAGCCCGCGGCCCACAGTTGAACGCGGCGCAGGTAGGCCGTTGACACGAGTTCGGCAAATGAGATCTCCCTCTCGTGGTCATCGTCGTCCCTGGCTCCCAGGCCGGTGACCCGCCCCTGGGAAATCCGCACGTCGTTGGAATTCACGCCGAGGATCCCGCCCGCAACCTCGGTCAGCCGAGCCCGAATCTGCTCGCAGGCATTCTTCACGGCACCGCCGTTCAGGTCTGTTCCGGAGCTGGCGGCGGTGGCGGAGGTATTGGGTACCTTGTCAGTGCGGGTGGGTGCAAGACGCACCGACGCCAGTGGCACGCCAAGCGCCGTTGCCGCAACCTGCAGCATCTTGGTGTGCAGCCCCTGCCCCATCTCGGTACCACCATGGTTAATCAGGATCGAACCGTCCTTATAGACGTGCACGAGCGCGCCAGCCTGGTTGAACGCGGTCAGGTTGAACGAGATCCCAAATTTCACCGGTGTGATCGCGAGCCCCCGCTTCGTATTCGGGTGTGTCGCATTGAACTTCTCGACTACCCCCTGTCGGTTTTCGAAGTCGCTGCTTTTCACCAGTTGCGCCCAGACCGCATCGAGGCGCTCAGCGTGACGGACGGGCTGTCCGTAGGGGGTCTCCTGCCCCGGTGCGTAAAAATTCATCCGACGCAGTTCCGCCGCATCGATTCCGAGCTGGGGTGCGCACTGCCCGAGAATGTTTTCGATGACGAACATACCCTGCGGGCCACCGAATCCACGAAAAGCCGTCTGCGAGGTCTTATTGGTTTTCGCGATCTGGCCGAGGGTCTCGAGCGCTGGAATCCAATAGGCATTGTCGATGTGGCAGAGGGCCCGACTGAGGACAGCCTCCGACATATCGAGACTCCACCCGGCATCCGCAGTGATCGTTGCTTTCAGCGCAAGAATCTTCCCGTCGTCTGCGAACCCCACCCGCCAGGAGGCATGGAACGGATGCCGCTTACCGGTCATTGTCATGTCCTGGGTGCGATTCAAACGCACGCGCACTGCGCGGCCGGTGAGTGTCGTACCGAGAGCGGCGATCGCGGCATAGCCGTGTGACTGCATCTCCTTGCCGCCGAAAGCACCACCCATCCGCAGGCTCTGTACCGTGATCTCGCTATTACTGAGATTGAGCACGTGCGCGACGATCTCCTGGGTTTCGGAGGGATGTTGCGTGCTCGACTGGATGAAGAGCTGCCCGCTCTCGTCGAAATAGGCGAGGGACGCATGTGTCTCAAGGTAAAAATGCTCCTGGCCGCCGAAAGAAATCTCACCGCTGAATACCCGTGGCGCAATGGCGAGCGCGGCGTCGGCATCTCCGCGACTAATCACTCGTGGGGTGCCCTGGAAGGAACCAGAATCGATCGCTTCGGTGACGGTAATGACGGACGGAAGCGGCTCGTAGTCGATTTCGACCGCGCCCGCACCGATTCGCGCAGCCTCCTGTGTCTCGCCGAGCACCCAACACAGGGCATGGCCGTAGTACATGGCCTCGGCGGGAAACAGCGGTTCATCGTGCTTGATACCGGAGTCATTGATGCCGGGAACGTCCTCCGCCGTCAGCACGCGCACCACACCAGGGACGGCGAGCGCCTTCTCAACGCGCAGGGCAAGGATCCGCGCATGCGCGACGGTCGACTGAACCGGCCACGCGGTGAGTACTCCGTGCGTTCGCGTCGCGATGTCATCGGTGTATTGCGCGTGACCGGTCACGTGCCCGCGCGCACTCTCGTGTGCGACGGGATTACCGACTACCGGGTTGATCGGGCGATCAGACAGTGAACTCATGTGAAGCCTCCCGGCCATCCTTCGCCGTGACAAAAAGTTTGATCAGCGATTGCGCCAACATGGAACGTCGATAGGCAGCGCTGGCCCGATGGTCATCGAGTGGCGTCCCCTCCGCGCCGAGAAGCACGGCGGCCTTTCCGACAGTCTGCTCGGTCCAGGCCTGGCCAACAAGGGCGTGCTCGGTCGACCGCGCTCGCAGTGGCGTCGCCGCGATTCCGCCGAGGCCAATGCGCGCGTGCCTGACCACTCCGTCTTCGATCTGGATCGCGAAGGCGATCGCCACACTGGAGATGTCGTCGTAACGGCGCTTTGCGATCTTGTGGAATGCCACAAGAGTCGCGAGCGGAAGCGGGATCCGGATGGCACGAATCAACTCGTCCGGCGCCCTGACCGTCTCTCGATAGCCGGTGAAGTACGTGTCGAGCTCGACCTCGCGATCGCCGGCCGTCGATGACAGAATCAGCCGGGATCCCAGAGCGAGCAGTGCGGGAGGGGTATCCCCGATCGGCGATGCGGTGCCGAGGTTACCACCGATAGTCGCCCGGTTGCGGATGAGTTGTGAGGCGAACTGCGGAATCAGGGTTGCCAGCATCGGAACACGGCCAGCCAACATCCGTTCGACCTCGGAGAGGGTGAGGCCAGCACCGATTTCAATGTATCGATCGGTGATCTCGAAGCTCCGCAGTTCGGGAATGCGATCGATGTCGACGATAAGCGGCGTCCGGCGCCCGCGGAGGTTGACCTCGACCCCCCAGTCGGTAGATCCGGCTACGAGCACGGCGGTCGGGTTCTGAGCGATGATGGTGACCGCTTCCGCCAGGCTGTTCGCCCGTACAAAACGCCCATCCGGTCCGTCGATGTCAGTCGGGACCGGCTCTGGCGCAGGGTGGTCACGTCGTTCGGCCAACACGTCATCCTCTTCTGGATCGCCGAGTGCAAAGGCTGCGTCACGAATCGGGCGGTAGCCAGTGCAACGACAGAGATTGCCGCTCAGGGCATGCAGGTCGAAGCCGTTAGGACCGTGCTCATGGTCATCACCGGCGTGGGCGGGATCGTCCGTTGAACCAGCGGGGTTGCTGCGTCCCCGACGGTAGAATTCCGCGGCCATACTGCAGGCGAACCCCGGCGTGCAGTATCCACACTGCGAGCTGCCGCCCGCGGCGAGCTCTGCTTGAACCGGATGCAGGGCTTCAGGGGTGCCGAGGCCCTCGGACGTCACTATTTCTTGGCCGTTCAGAGCCGCCACAGGAAGCAGACAGGAGTTGACAGAGGTCCACTCTGTCCGTCCCGAGCCGTCGGGTTGAGCGATCATCACCGCACAGGCGCCGCATTCCCCCTCGGCGCAGCCCTCTTTGGTGCCGGTCAGCCCGCTTTCGCGCAACCAGTCCAGCGTGGATGTATGGGCACCGGCACGATCCAGTCGCCACAGTCGCCCGTTGACAGTCAGGGTCGGTTCAACCATCGAAGGGCTCCATATTTCCATGATGCGGAATTAAACTATTACTATGCGAGAACTATAAGACTGTGCTTCGAAGATCGTCAAGAACAGCCAGCTCCCTCGGGAGCCCGATAACGGGTGTTCTCAGATCGTGTTCACGTTGTGCGCGATCTCTGCAACCGCCCGCCGCAGCAGCGGAAGCGCGCGCTCCGCAAACGCATCATCGACCCGCGCCGCCGGACCCGAGACCGAGATTGCCGTCGGCGTTGGCGCTGACGGGATGGCCATCGAGAAACACCGGACGCCAACCTCCTGTTCACCGTCGTCGATCGAGTAGCCGCGTTGCCGAATCACTCGGAGTTCTTCGAGGAGCGCGTCAATTGTCCCGATGCTGCGATTCGTCGGTGTTGGCATGCCTGCCTTCGACACGATATCGCGCACGGCGTCGTCCGAAAGCTGAGCAAGAATTGCCTTACCGACTCCGGTGTCGTGAGTATGAGCGCGTCGGCCGACCTCGGTGAACATCCGCATCGTATGCGGTGAGGGCACCTGCGCTACGTAGATGACCATGTCTGAATCGAGCATTGCCATATTTGCCGTTTCACCGAGCTCGTCGACCAACCACTTCAACTGCGGGCGGGCAAGCGCACCGAACTGCCTGTTTGCGGCCTCTCCCAGTCGCACAAGTCGCGGGCCGAGCGCGTACCGACGGTTGGGGAGCTGGCGAACATAACCGAGTGAAACGAGAGTGCGAAGCAGCCGATGGATGGTCGGAAGCGGCAGCTTCGCGAGCCCCGACAGTTCGCTGAGCGTCACATCGCCGCCCGCGTCCGTGATTAATTCCAGGAGCTCGAATACTCGCACTACCGACTTGACGCTTTCGGATCGCGCGCTGTCCGTCCCGGAATGCTGAAGTACCTTTTCCGCCATGACAGTTTTCTTCCACTCATTCGTCACGATCGGGTTTATCCGCATCGCGGAATAATTATATCCCGCGTCATTACCGAGATCACCGGTCCGCGACGGAAGGGTTGTCACGATGTCTGATTTAGAATAACATTTCCGCATCGTAGATAAATATATCCGATATGCGAAAGCAAAGCGTGATGCTCGGGCTTCGCTCGTCGACAGCGTCGTGGCGAAGACTCGACCGGAGAAAAGAGACGGCTCGTATGACAATTGACAACAGTGACGCATCCGATATCCCCGGGTCGGACAGAGTTCTCACTGGGCCGGCGCTCCAATTCCTCGAGCAACTTCAGCGGCGGTTCTCGCCGCGTCGTGAGGAGTTGCTTGCGGCTCGTGACGCGAAACGAGAGAAAGCATCTCACGCGGGCACACTCGATTTTCTTGCCGAAACAGCCGCTGTGCGCGAAGCCGACTGGATGGTCGCAGAAGCTCCGGTAGCTCTGACGGACCGCCGCGTAGAGATAACCGGCCCTGCCGCCCCGGCGAAAATGGCGATCAACGCCTTGAATTCTCGAGCCGACGTCTGGCTCGCAGACCTCGAAGATGCAAACTCGCCCACCTGGTCGAACATCATCGAGTCGCAGGTGAATCTGCTCGATGCCGCTCTGGGTGCACTCGCCTTCACTTCACCCGAGGGCAAGCACTACGCGCTGCGGACCGACCTCAGACGACCGACGGTCATCGTGCGGCCGCGCGGCCTGCACCTCGAGGAACGCCACATCACCGTCGACGGCGTTCCTGTGCCGGCGTTCCTTGTAGATTTCGGGCTGCACTTCTTCCACACGGCTCACCGGCTGATCGAAAACGGGGATGGCCCCTACTACTATCTTCCGAAACTCGAGAGCCATCTCGAGGCCAGACTGTGGAATGACGTTTTCGTTTTTGCTCAGGACTACCTCGGCATCGCACAGGGAACCATTCGTGCAACTGTTCTGATCGAAACCATCCCCGCGGCGTTCGAGATGGACGAGATTTTGTTTGAGCTGAAGAATCATGCCTCTGGGCTCAACGCCGGACGCTGGGACTATTTGTTCAGTATCATCAAATATTTTCGTGACGCAGGAGACAAGTTCCTTCTTCCCGACCGGGCGGATGTCGCGATGACGGCGCCGTTCATGCGGTCCTATACCGATCTGCTGGTGAAAACCTGCCACCGTCGTGGTGCGTTTGCCATGGGCGGCATGGCTGCCGTCATTCCGAATCGACGTGAGCCGATGGTCACCGCCGCCGCATTCGAGAAGGTCCGAGCAGACAAGACTAGAGAGGCTGGCGATGGATTCGACGGGTCGTGGGTCGCGCATCCCGACCTCGTACCGATCTGCCGCGAAGTATTCGACGCCGAGCTCGGCGGGCGTCCCAACCAGCGTGAGCGGCAGCGACCGGAGGTCGATGTGACGGCGGCACAGCTTCTGGATGTCGCGTCGGCCACAGGCTCGGCCACCGAGGCCGGCTTGCGGTCGAACCTCTACGTTGCAGTTTCGTATGTCGCTGTCTGGCTGTCAGGAAATGGCGCCGTCGCGATCCGCAATCTCATGGAGGATGCAGCCACCGCCGAGATATCACGGTCCCAGGTCTGGCAGCAGATCCGCAACCGGGTCACCCTTGCCGACACCGGAACCGTTGTCACCACCGAGTTGGTTCGGCAAATTCTCGACGAAGAAAGTGAGCGACTGCGTGGTGAGGTCGGCGACGAGCTTTACCTTCGCCACTATCGTGCTGCCAGCGATCTGGTGGCCGATATCTGCCTCTCCGAGGTCTATACGAATTTTCTGACCCTACCGGCCTACGAACTGCTCGGTTGATCAATGGCGATTTACCCCTCGCTTTCCGCTGCGGTACGCGCCGATATCGAAGCGCTTCTCGCAGAGACCGACACACTGCTGAAACAGGCTTATCCCGGCGACGACGGCTCGAGGCAGCCCGTACACACCGTCTACGTTCCTGCCAACACCTTCACCCCGGATCTGCCGGCGCAGTGGGGAAGGCATGCTCTCGCCGCTGTCGACTCGTGGGGTGACCTGCAGCGACTCAGTGCGCTGGTCGGGGCGGAGACGACGACAGACGAGATATCCCGGCGGGTCGATGCCAAACTCCGCAGCGAACCGATTGAAGATCTCCGGCTGGACTTCGAAGACGGCTACGGTGACCGCGGCGATGAAGTCGAAGACGCGGATGCGATCGCCGCGGCACACAATATCGCGACGGCTGTGGCGGACGGGATTGCCCCATCGTTCATCGGCATCCGATTCAAGAGTTTCGAAGCACCGACCCGGGCACGCGGCCTTCGCACCCTCGACCTTTTCGTCTCTACCCTTCTCGAACATGACGAGCTTCCGGCCGGTCTGACTCTCACACTGCCGAAGGTCACTACGTCGGCGCAGGTGGTCGCGATGGCTGCCGCGGTAAGCGCGTTGGAAGATGCGCACGGGTTGCACCGCGGCAGGCTCACATTCGAGGTGCAGGTCGAGACGCCGCAGTTGATTCTCGATGCTGGTGGCACATCCCCGCTCTCACGATTACCGCACCTCGTTCCCGGTCGGATCAGCGCGCTTCACTACGGAACCTACGACTACAGCGCGTCCCTCGATATCGCGGCTGAGTACCAGTCGATGGAACACCCCGTTGCCGATTTCGCCAAACAGGTGATGCAACTCGCGGTGGCAGGAACGGGAATCCGGCTCTCTGATGGATCGACGAATATCCTGCCGGTCGGCGATTGCATCGAAGACGCCTGGCATCTCCACGCGCGGCTCGTTCGACGCTCGCTTGAGCGCGGTTTCTACCAGGGTTGGGATCTCCATCCGGCCCAACTGCCGACGCGCTTCATCGCCACATATTCGTTTTACCGGCACGGGTTTGCGCAGGCCGCCGCCCGTCTTCGTCTCTACCTCGCGAAAACGGCAGGAGTTGTGATGGATGAGCCAGCTACCGCGCGGGCGCTTGCCGGTTTCGTATATCGGGGTCTCGCCTGCGGAGCCATCGACGACTCAGAGCTGCGGTCGGCCATCGGTATCGACACATCACGCCTGCGTGCGCTCGCCATCCCGCAACGGCCACAAAGAACACCAGCGCACGACAGCACACCCCACGAATGACGTCAGGAAGTCGAAGATGAGCACCTACTACTCGCCGAAGGGCGGGCTGCCAGCGCAGACCGCGCTCCTCACGGACCGCGCGATCATCACCGAGGCCTATACCGTCATCCCCAGGGGGGTTCTTCGCGACATTGTCACAAGCGCCCTTCCCGCCTGGAACAACACCAGGTCATGGATCCTGGCGCGCCCGATCGCCGGATTCTCGACCACGTTCTCCCAACTCATCGTTGAGGTGGCGCCCGGTGGCGGCAGCGACTCCCCCGAGCCGGAGCCGGGCGTCGAGAGCGTACTCTTCCTCACCGGTGGCCGATTGACCATCAGCGTCGAAGGATCGACGCACGAGCTCGAACCCGGCGCCTACGCCTATCTTGCCGCCGGCTCCGCCTGGACGGTGGCCAACCAGAGCAGTGCCGACGCAACGTTCCAATGGATCCGCAAAGCCTACGAACCCCTCGACGGGCAGGTCGCGCGTTCTTTCGTCACTCGAGATCAGGATGTCGTTCCGCGAGAGATGCCTGGCACGAACGGTGCCTGGGCCACCACCCGATTTGTGGACCCCGACGATCTCGCACACGACATGCATGTCAATATCGTGACGTTCCAACCGGGTGGGACCATCCCATTCGCCGAGACTCACGTGATGGAGCACGGCCTTTACGTTCTCGAGGGCAAAGCCGTCTACCGCCTCAACAGCGACTGGGTCGAGGTCGAGGCCGGGGACTTCATCTGGTTACGTGCGTTCTGCCCCCAAGCCTGTTACGCGGGCGGCCCCGGACCGTTTCGATACCTGCTCTACAAAGATGTCAATCGACAGGTCCGCCTGACCTGACAAGACGACCCGCGCTCAGTCCCCGCCCATCCCCCGCTCCGTGCGTGATACGGGCGGGGATTTCTTTATGCCAGGGGGCTTTGTTGACGACCCAGTCGCTTTCGCATACTATTTCATCAAGCAGAAATACTCTTTCGTATAGCGGAATAGTTCCACTACGAAAATATCCGATTCTTTTCCGTCTCGTGTGATTTATGAGGACCCTCAATGGCGTATTCCGTGAACTGCTCGATCCTGTTGACGGAACTCCCGCTGCTCGAACGACCTGCGGCGGCACGGGCAGCAGGATTCGACGCTATCGAATTCTGGTGGCCGTTCGCCTCATCGGTGCCAGCCGACGGTGACGTCGAGAGTTTTGTGGCTTCCGTTCGTGATGCCGGGGTGCAATTGACCGGCCTGAACTTCACTGCCGGAGACATGCCGGGCGGCGATCGTGGGCTCGTCTCGTGGCCGGCGCGATCCGCCGAATTCCAGGACAGTATCGAGATTGTTGTCGCTATCGGCCAATCACTCGGCTGCACGGCCTTCAATGCGCTCTACGGAAATCGGGTGGACGATTCGACACCGGCAGAGCAGGATGCGATCGCGCTCGAAAACCTGGCCTCAGCAGCTGAGGCCATCGATCGCATTGGTGGAATCGTTCTGCTCGAGCCAGTTAGCGGCGCCCCGCGGTACCCGCTTCGCAGGGCGGCAGACGCCCTCACCGTCATCGCAAACTTGAGCGCGCAATCGAGGGTGCGCAACGTGAAGCTCCTCGCGGATTTCTACCACCTCGCAGTGAACGGGGACGATGTCGACGCAGTCATCGCATCGAGCGCAGCACAATTCGGGCATATTCAGATTGCGGACGACCCCGGCCGCGGGGCACCGGGCACCGGCACACTTCCGCTGGCGCGGTGGGTCAAGCACAGCGTGCAGCTCGGCTATCGAGGGCCTATCGGTCTCGAATACACAGCGCCGATCGAAACGGCATTCTCGTGGTTGGCGCGCACAACCGCTGCGGGCGCGATCGCCGCCGATGCGAGCGGACTGGCATCGTGAGTAACGTCACCGTTATCGGACTCGGAATCATGGGGATGCCGATGGCCATGAATCTGATGAAGGCCGGGCACGTCGTCACCGGCTTCAATCGAAGCGAAGACAGGGTGATCGCCTTCGTCGCAGCCGGGGGCCGTGGTGCGGCCAGTACAGCCGCCGCTGTCGCTGAGGCAGAGGTCATCATCACCATGGTGCCGGATTCCTCGGACGTCGAGGCGGTGGTTCTCGGCGAGGGTGGATTCTTTGCCAGCGCGCGCGCCGGCTCGCTCTGGATCGATGCGAGCAGCATCCGCCCGGATGTCGCGAAGCAGCTCGCTGAGCAGGCCTCGGAAGCCGGTATCCGCAGCCTCGATGCGCCCGTTTCCGGAGGGGAAAAGGGCGCAATCGATGCTGCACTCTCGATCATGGTCGGCGGATCTGCGAAGGACTTCGCCGCGGCCCTCCCGATTCTCAAAGCGATTGGCACCACGATCGTGCATGTCGGACCATCCGGAGCGGGCCAGACCGTGAAAGCCGCCAACCAGTTGATGGTGGCGGTGAACATGCAGGCTCTCGCTGAGGCGATTGTCTTCCTCGAAGCCCACGGCGTCGATACCCCTGCCGCCCTCACCGTCCTCGGAGGTGGGCTTGCCGGCTCGAAGGTGCTCGAGCAGAAGGGACAGAAAATGCTCGATCGCAATTTCGACCCGGGATTCCGCCTCGCACTGCACCACAAGGATCTGGGGATCGTTACCGCTGCCGCTCGCCTGGCCGGAGTCGCGACACCGCTCGGCTCCGCGGTGGCCCAGTTGGTCGCGGCTCTGGTCAATCAGGGCAGCGGCGCACTCGATCATTCAGCACTGTTCACCCTGACCGCGACGATGTCGCGTCACAACTAATTCGAAAAAGTAAGGGATCCCCTGATGACACGGATGCGTGCGGTCGACGCGATAGTCCAGATTTTGCACAAAGAAGGTGCCACCGAAGCGTTTGGATTGCCGGGGGCGGCAATCAATCCGTTCTACTCCGCCCTCAAAGTCAACGGAAACGTTCGCCACACTTTGGCTCGCCATGTCGAGGGAGCGTCCCACATGGCGGACGGCTACTCCCGATCCGCGGACGAAAATATCGGGGTGTGCGTCGGTACCTCCGGGCCGGCCGGCACCGACATGATCACCGGCCTGTATGCGGCCTGGGCCGACTCCATACCGATTCTCTGCATCACCGGGCAGGCCGCCACCGACAAACTTCATAAGGAGGACTTTCAGGCTGTCGATATTC
>JBKJLH010000202.1:0-14159 GCA_046597035.1 Lacisediminihabitans sp. | reverse complement strand
GGTAAATCCACCACCATGCGGCACATCGTAGGACTCGACCGAGCCTCGAGCGGATCGGTCACGGTGAACGGCAAGAGGTACAGCGACCTGAGGGCACCGCTTCGCGAGGTCGGCGTGCTGCTCGACGCCAAAGCGGTGCACACCGGACGCTCGGCGATCAACCACCTGCGCGCCTTGGCCGCCACCCACAGCATCGGACGCAAACGCGTCGACGAAGTGATCGCGCTCACCGGACTCGATTCGGTCGCCCGCAAACGCGTCGGCGGATTCTCGCTCGGAATGGGACAGCGGCTCGGAATGGCCGCCGCTCTGCTCGGCGACCCGGCCACGCTCATCCTCGACGAGCCGGTCAACGGGCTCGACCCCGAAGGGGTGATCTGGGTGCGCAATCTCTCCCGATTCCTGGCCTCCGAGGGCCGCACCATCTTCCTCTCATCGCATCTGATGAGCGAGATGGCCCAGACCGCCGATCACATTATCGTGCTCGGGCGGGGACGGATCATCGCGGATGCTCCGGTGAGCGAGATCCTGGCGCTCGCCACCGGCACAGCCGTGCTGGTGCGCACCCCGGATGCCGAGCGTTTCGGCGCACTGCTCGCGGCCCCCGACATCACCATCGCGCATCGTGAATCGCACCTTTTGCAGGTGACGGGCCTTTCCGCAGCGCAGATCGGGGAGCTCGCGGCGAGCAACGGTGTCGTGCTTCATGAGCTGTCACCGCAGGCCGGTTCGCTCGAAGACGCCTACCTCGCCCTCACGAAGGACGAAGTCGAATATCACGCCGGAGAGGTGACACGATGACCACAACGACCATGTACACCGCGCACGGCTCCGGACTGAGCTTTCGCGGACTGCTGCTCTCAGAGTGGATCAAGCTCACCTCCCTGCGCTCCACTGTGTGGTGCTACGGCATCATGCTGATCCTTAATGTCGGCCTCGGGCTACTCGCGGCCGGATCCTTCCCGCTACAGGGAGATAGGACGGCGTCACTCGACCAGGGACTCTGGGTGGCGTCAGGCACCATCGGCATCGCTTTCAACCAGTTAGTCATCGCTGTTCTCGGAGCACTCGTCATCACGGGCGAATACGGCACCGGGATGATTCGCTCCACCCTCACCGCGGTGCCCAAGCGACTCCCCGCACTCCTCGCCAAAGCCGTGATATTCAGCCTGGTGACGTTCGTGGTCTCACTCATCACAATTCTGGTCACAGCCCTCTTCGCGGGGCTGATTCTCAGCGGCAAGGGCGTGAACCTTGACCCGGCCGACGGAGGAGCATGGCGCGCGTTCATCGGTGGGGCGGCCTTTCTGACGCTGGTGGGACTCATCGCGCTGCTTCTCGGCACGATAGTCCGCAACAGCGCTGCCGGAATCTCCGCGGTGCTCGGTCTGATTTTTGTGGCCCCGATCGTCGTGTCGATCTTCGCCGCGCTGACTCGAGCCGCCTGGGTGCAGAACGTGGCCGAATTCCTACCGAGCGGGGTGGCGGGCAATAGCGGCGCAGGGGCACGAATGTACAGCTACGCGGCGAGTCCCGCGCCGACCATCCCTGACGTGATCGTGCTCGAGCCGGGACAGGGGCTCCTTGTGATGATCGCTTGGGTGCTGCTCTTCGGGATCATCGCGAGCCTTCTACTCAAGCGACGGGACGCCTGACCCGGTGCACGCCTGCTTTGTCGGTGCCCTCTCGGCCCAAAACGGGCGAGTTCGGTCATCCGGGGTCGGCGCGCCGGCCCGGAAGTGCCATACCCGCCCGGCGAAGGGGCCCATCGGAGGGCGCGCCTCGCGGAAAGCCCCGGCGGAGGGGTCGCACAACCGTCCCCGGTAAACTCGGGGACCATGATGACTGCGGTAGCGATCGACGGATGGACCGCCTTCTGGGCGGCCGTGCGTGCAATTTATCAGATGACGATCGTGCAGGTGATCCTCATCATCGTCGTCGCGATCGTGCTGCGGATCGTCCTGCGATTCGTGATTGACCGAGTCGTCAAACGCGTCGTCAACGGCGTGAAGAAACGTCAGAACGTAGACGACACCCAGGCGCTCATCACCTCGCCGCTCAGCGCCGTGCGGGTGGTTCAGCGCACCCGGACCCTGGGCAGCGTCCTCAACAACATCGTGGTCGTCGTCCTGGTCATCGTGGCCGGGCTCCAGATCATCACCAAGACCGATCCGACCATCCTCGGCTCGTTCGCGCTCATCACGGCGGCGCTCGGAGCCGGCCTCGGATTCGGTGCCCAAAACATCGTGAAGGACGTGCTGAACGGGCTGTTCATGGTCGCGGAAGACCAACTCGGCGTCGGCGACATCGTGGACCTCGGACCGGCAACCGGGGTCGTCGAGACCGTGGGCATCCGCATCACGCAGATCCGCGACGTGAGCGGAACGGTCTGGTTCGTGCGCAACGGCGAGATTGTTCGTGTCGGCAACATGTCGCAGGGCTGGTCGCGCGTGATCATCGACCTCCCCGTGCCGTACGACACCGATGTGACGGCCATGCGGGAGGTCATGCTCACCAGTGCCACCGAGATGGCATCCGATCCGGAATGGCGGGGTCGGATCCTCGAGCACCCGGAGATCTGGGGGATCGAATCCCTCTCGGCCGAAGCCATCGTGATCCGTCTGGTGATGAAGACCCGGCCGGGCGCGCAATACGACGTGGCACGCGAACTGCGAGCTCGAATCAAAGTCGATATCGACACCACGGGCATTCGACTGCCCTCCCTCAACAGCGTCGTCGTCGCCTACAAGGGTGGCGGGGAGACCGCGGGCCCGCGCACGGCACCGAACCCGGTGGCATCGACCGCCGGACCGGGCGGCATTGGGCCAAAACAAACGGGGAAGCCACGCTCATGACAACAGACGACCCGGCCGGACAGGTCAGTCCTCTCATTCTCCGCTCCAGCGAGCATGGCGAATCAGCAACGGGAAGTTTCTACGAGAAGATCGGCGGCCACCCCGCGTTCGAACGGCTCGTCCGCGCTTTTTACGACGGTATCCGCACGGATGAGGTGCTGATGCCGATGTATCCGGAGCAGCCCGACCTGGAAGGCGCGATTCAGCGACTCACCGGGTTTCTCGAGCAGTACTGGGGCGGACCGGGCACCTATTCCGAGCAGCGTGGTCACCCCCGGCTGCGCGGCCGCCATATGCCGTTCAGAGTCAATCCGGATGCCCGCGACCGCTGGCTGCGCCACATGCGCGCCGCAGTGGATAGCCTTCACCTCGCACCTCTTGACGACGCCACACTCTGGGATTATCTCGACCGTGCCGCCCATGCGATGGTCAATACGTTCGACGAGTAGCTCGGTGGGTGTCGATACGCGCCCCGGAGAGCACTACTCGACCGGCAGTCGTCACGTGGGTCGCGCAGAGACCGCCTCGCCTCAGACACAGCCTGACCAGCAACTGAGAGTCCACCCGGAGCGTCCCATCCACTGGGCCGCCGGTACCGAACTACCAGATACCGTGGTCACAGGTCGTCTTGGATCCCGGTCGCCCACCAATCATCGACCAGAGCGAGACTCCGTATGAGCACGACCACCAGCACTCCCGTCGTCACGATTACCAAGACGAAGCCACGGGGCGACCGGGCCAATCCCACGACCGAATATTCAGCTCTGCTGAGAACCGTGCGGGATGCCGGGCTCCTCAACCGCAGCGTGGGTTTCTACTATGGGATTTTCGCCGCCCTCATCGGTGCCCTGGCGGCCACGATTGCCGGCATGCTTCTGCTCGGCAACTCCTGGTTTCAACTCCTCCTCGCCGCGGCACTCGGGCTGATCCTCACGCAGTTCGCGTTTCTCGCCCATGAGGCATCCCATCGCCAGGTTTTCGAGTCGAGTAAGGCCAACGATCTCGACGGACGCATGATCGCGAACCTCTTCGCCGGAATCAGCTACTCGTGGTGGATGACGAAGCACAGCCGACACCACTCCAACCCGAACGTCATGGGCAAGGATCCCGACATCGAACGAGACTTCATCTCCTTTGTACCGGAGGATGCTGCGAAGGCCGGGGGCCTCTACGGCTGGATCACCCGGCGGCAGGGCTATCTGTTCTTCCCCATCCTGATCTTCGAAGGCCTGAACCTGCACATCGCCGGTTTCCGCACCGTTTTCGGGCGTGCGAAGGTGGATCGACGGGGCCTCGAGATCTCGATGCTCGTTCCCCGAATCGCGCTGTACGTCGCGGCCATTTTCCTGCTGTTACCGCCCGGGATGGCGTTTGCTTTCATCGGGGTGCAGCTCGCCGTATTCGGCGTCTACATGGGCGCCTCCTTCGCTCCGAACCACAAGGGGATGCCCGTGCTCCCCCACGACTCAAAGGTCGATTTCTTGCGGCGCCAAGTACTCACCTCGCGCAACATCCGCGGTAATTGGGCGATGGACACCTTCATGGGCGGACTCAACCACCAGGTCGAGCATCACCTGTTCCCCAATATGCCTCGTCCGCACCTGAAGAAGGCACGCGAGATTGCCCGAGAGTACTGCGACGCCCACGATATTCCCGTCACCGAGACTTCTCTGTGGGAGTCCTACGCGATCGTCGTACGCTATCTCAACCGTGTCGGGCTAGCGGCCGGCGGAGATCCCTTCGACTGCCCAGCGTCGACCGCGTTCGGTCGTTAGAGCCGAGCCGCACGGGTCAGTACCGCCCGCGCATGACGTAACACGGGTTCGTCGACCATCTGTCCCTCAAAGCGGAAGACGCCGTGTGCCCCCTCTGCGGCGGTAAGCAGCTTGGTGGCAAAGAAGACCTCCTCGGGCGTCGGTCGGTACGCGTCCCGAATCACCGGGACCTGGCTGGGATGGATGCACGCGGTCGCTCCGAACCCGCTCTCCCTGGCATCCCGGGCCTCGATCTCGAGCCCGGCGAGGTCGGGGATGTCGACATACACGGAGTCGATCGCGGGCTTACCCGCCGCCCCGGCCGCGATCAGTACGCTCGAGCGGGCATGTATCGAAACGGCGCGATAACGGCCGTCGGAGTCGCGGCTCGAGGTTCCCCCGAGCGAGGCAACCAGGTCTTCGGCTCCCCACATCACGGCGACCACCGCGCGTTCGGCGGCGATCGAGGCCGCATTGACGATGCCCGCGGGCGTTTCGCAGAGCGCGATCACCTCGAAACCCTCGAGCCGCCGCACCTGCTCCGCTGTTTCGGTTTTCGCCAGCATCACCCGGCGATAGTCGGTGCGGGCAATCGCGGCGAGATCATCGTCGAAGCATCCGGAGTCCACTGCGTTCACGCGGATAATTGTGGATGCCGCATCGAGCGGATGGGCAACCAGCGCCTCGCGAGCGGCGACCTTGTCACCGACGGCGACGGCGTCCTCGAGGTCGAGAATCACCGCATCCGCCCGTTCCGCCGCCTTGGCGTAGCGATCAGGACGATCCGCCGGACAGAACAGCAGAGCGGGTCCGAGGTCGAAGATCATGCCTCACGACTCTCACACCAGACGAGGGTCGCGCGCACCGCTGTCGCGACCACCACGTCGTGCTGGTTGCGACCGACGTGCCGAAGCACCACGATCCCCTGACCTTGTCGCGAAGCCGATACTCGCTTCTCCTCGACGACGGTGGACGAATACAGGGTGTCGTCGAGGAACAGCGGCGCGGGAAAGGCGATCTCGCTGAAACCGAGATTGGCCACGAGGGTTCCCTGGGTCAGTTGCGCCACCGAGCTTCCGACCAGGGTAGACAGCGTGAACATCGAGTTGACGAGTCGCTGCCCGAAGGGTTGGGTGGCGGCGAACGCGGCATCGAGATGCAGCGCCTGCGTATTCATCGTGAGGGTCGTGAACAGCACGTTGTCGGCTTCAGTGACAGTCCGCCCCGGCCGGTGCAGGTAGCGGCAGTCGAGTTCGAATTCCTCGAACCACAATCCGCGCTGCACGATTTCGCGGGGCGTCTGTTCCATCAGTCGGTGAACCCGAGATCGCGCGCAATCACCATGAGCTGCACTTCGGTGGTCCCTTCGCCTATTTCGAGGATCTTCGAGTCACGGTAGTGCCTCGCAACCGGATTCTCGTTGAGAAAGCCGTACCCGCCGAAGATCTGGGTCGCATCGCGAGCGTTATCCATCGCGGCCTCCCCTGCCACCATCTTGGCGATCGAAGCCTGGGCCTTGAACGGCACTCCGGCGAGCATTCGGCGCGCGGCGTCGTAGTACGCGAGACGGGCCGTATGCGCCCGTGCCTGCATTCGGGCGATCTTGAACGAGATCGACTGGTTAGACCCGATACTCCGACCGAACACGTTTCGCGATTTCGCGTAACGCACGGACTCGTCGAGGCACCCCTGAGCCGCCCCGGTCGCAAGCGCCGCGACGGCGATGCGCCCCTCATCAAGAGTCTGCACGAAGTTGGCGAAGCCGCGGCCACGTTCGCCAAGCAGGTTCGCTTCGGGCACGTGCACCTCGGTGAGGGTGAGCGGATGCGTGTCGCTCGCGTGCCATCCCACCTTGTCGTAGCCCGGCTCGACGGTAAAACCGCTGATCGGTGTCGGCACGAGGATAGCGGAGAGTTCTTTCTTGATCGACCCGTCGGCGCGAGTTGATTCACCGGTCACGGCCGTGATCGTCACGAGTCGCGTGATGGCTGTACCCGAGTTGGTGATGAACTGTTTGGTTCCGTTTATCACCCATTCGCCGCCCACGAGGTCAGCGGAAGTCTTTGTGCCAGCGGCGTCGGACCCGGCGTCGGCCTCGGTGAGTCCGAAACCGGCCAGCGCCCGCCCACTCGCTAGCTGAGGCATCCACTCCTCCTTTTGGGCGTCAGTGCCGCGGCGGAATACCGGCATCGCGCCGAGACCGACACCGGCCTCCAGGGTGACGCCGACGCTCTGGTCGACCCGGCCAAGCTGTTCCACGGCGAGGCAGAGCGTGAAATAGTCTTTTCCCTGCCCGCCGAGCTCGGTCGGGAACGGCAGGCCGAACAGGCCGAGATCCGCCATCTGGGAGACGACATCGTACGGAAAGCTGTGCTCGGCGTCGTGCATTGCAGCGACGGGGGCGACAATGTGATCGGCGAAATCACGCACCAGGTCGCTCACGCGCCGCTGGTCATCGGTGAGGTCAAAGTCCACGGTGTCTCCGTCGATGGTTCGCAGTTCAGTAAGGCTGGGCTAACTCATTTAGGTTAGTCACGACTAACTGAATTGTCTACACTAAGGTGTGAATCCACACGATCGAAGGGCCCGGATGACTGTCACAACCGACCCTCGCGAAACCCCGCGTGCTCGCGCCAAGGCCGACCGCCGCCGGGCGATCCTCGACGCCGCCTCGCGCCTGTTCGCCGCACGTGGTTTCGACCGGGTCTCGATGGAGGAACTCGGATCCGCCGCCGGCGTCAGCGGCCCGGCCGTCTATCGTCACTTCCCCGGCAAGCAGTCGGTGCTCGCGGCACTCCTCATCGACGTGAGCCGAGAACTCGTCGACCGCGGCTCCGAGGTGATCGATACGGGGGCGGATGCCGCGCCAACGCTCCGTGCCCTCATCACCTTTCACGTGGCTTTCGCGCTGGCCAATGCCGACGTGATCCGCGTGCAAGATCGTGATCTGGAGAGACTCACGCCCCAAGAACAGCACCGGGTGCGCAACCTCCAGCGCAACTACGTCGAGCTCTGGGTCGGCGTGCTCACACGACTCGACGACGGGGCCGACGCCGCGGATCTCCGCGTGAAGGCGCACGCCGCGTTCGGCCTGATCAACTCCACGCCGCACAGTGGACACTCGGCCGCCGCCGGGCAGATCCTCGAAGCAATGGCCTGGGCCGCACTGGGCGCCTGACGCCGGTTGCCCAACGCCATGAGTGTTCCCCTGCGACGCTTTTGTGTCTGCTCGAACCGGAACCAACCTGACGAACGGGAACACACGTCGGGTAGTGCGAAGACAGATAACCGCGGTGACGACAGCCTCGAAGCTGCACTGCCGCTGATTCCCGCAACGGGTAGCGTGGCATCACAACACACCGTGGTGAGTAAAAACCGCGACAAAGGAGCCACCGGATGCCCGCCTCGCCGAGCACTGACGTTGTGATCATCGGAGCCGGGCTGGCTGGACTCGTGGCCGCCGCCGAGCTCGTGGATGCCGGTAAGCGCGTCACCATTCTGGACCAGGAGCCCGAAGCGAGTTTCGGCGGCCAGGCTTGGTGGTCTTTCGGCGGGATCTTCCTGGTCGACTCGCCGGAGCAGCGGCGCCTCGGCGTGCACGACTCACTCGAGCTCGCCCGGCAGGACTGGTTCGCCTCCGCCGGGTTCGATCGAGACGAAGACGCCTGGCCGAAGAAGTGGGCCGAGGCCTACCTCGATTTCGCGGCTGGGGAGAAACGCTCTTGGCTTCACCAGCAGGGCGTGAGGTTCTTCCCGGTGGTGGGCTGGGCTGAGCGCGGAGGCTACACGGCCCTCGAGCACGGCAATTCGGTCCCCCGATTCCACGTCACCTGGGGTACCGGGCCCGGGGTGCTCGCGCCCTTCATCCGCCGGGTACGAGCGGGGGTCGAGAGTGGACTCGTCACACTGAAATTCCGCCACCGGGTCGACGGACTGATCGTCGAGAACGCCGTCGTCGTCGGCGCGCGCGGCGCCATTCTCGCCCCGGATGATGCGGGGCGCGGCGCCCCCTCCACCCGAGAGACCGCTGGCGATTTCGACGTGCGAGCGAGTGCCGTGATCGTCACGAGCGGCGGCATCGGTGGCAACCATGACCTCGTGCGTGAGCAGTGGCCCGCCCGCATGGGGAAGCCGCCGAAGACAATGCTGTCCGGGGTGCCGGCTCACGTTGACGGCCGCATGCTCGGTATCAGCGCGCAAGCGGGCGCGCACCTGATCAACGGCGACCGCATGTGGCACTACGTCGAAGGCATCGAGAACTACGCGCCGGTGTGGGCGAGTCACGGCATCCGCATTCTTCCCGGGCCGTCATCGATCTGGCTGGATGCCACCGGCCACCGTTTACCGGTGCCCCTGTTCCCCGGGTTCGACACCCTCGGCACGCTCGAACACATCGTCGCCACCGGCTACGACCACAGCTGGTTCGTGCTCACCCAGAAAATCATCGAGAAGGAGTTCGCCCTTTCCGGCAGCGAACAGAATCCCGACTTCACGAACAAGGATTACCGCCTGCTCGCCAAGCGACTGCAGCCCGGGGCACCCGGGCCAGTGGAGGCGTTCAAAAAGCAGGGCGCCGACTTCGTCGTGTCGAGCACTCTCGACGAGTTGCTCGCGGGCATGCAGAAGCTTAGTCCCGACATACCGATCGATACCGCGCGAGTGCGACGGGAGATCGAGGGTCGTGACCGCGAGATCGCCAACGACTTCTCGAAGGATGCCCAGGTCAATGCACTGAGGCAGGCGCGTCGCTATCGCGGCGACAGGCTCATCAGGGTTGCGACACCGCACCGCATCCTCGACCCGAAAGCCGCCCCGCTCATTGCCGTCAAGTTGCACATCCTTACTCGAAAAAGCCTCGGCGGTATCGAGACGGATCTGCAGGGGCGCGCTGTCGCTGCGAACGGCGGGCCGATCCCGGGCCTGTATGCAGCAGGTGAGGCGAGTGGATTCGGCGGCGGAGGAATGCACGGCTACCGGTCGCTCGAGGGCACATTTCTCGGCGGCTGCCTCTTCTCCGGCCGGGTCGCGGGGCGCGCGCTTGCGAAGGCCCTCTAAGCGCAAGACCTCGGCTCAGGACCAGAGTCATACGACGGGATAATCACCGAGTTCCGCGCCATCAACGGTATCGAGCCCTACACCGTCAGTGCAGAGCGTCTCGGGTGTCCCGGGTGTCTCGGGTGTCTCGGGTGTCTCGGGTGTCAACTATGCATGAGTTCGAGGCCCCTCAGGGTGCGAAGTTGACCCTTGGCGCAGGGGTGAACCTCCCAGCGGTGCGGATGGTTCGAAACGAAGGACCACTTAGCGTTGCAGACTCCACGCACGACGTTTGACCAACACGTGACCGCGCTCTGAGGTGAGGCGTGTCCAGGGGCCGGTTTCGTAGATCCGCACCGGACCGGGTCCCCCGAGGAACCCGAGCGAGAGGCCGGCGAAGGCCGCACCCGCGGGCACGTATTCGAGGCCGGCAATCGGTTGACCCCATACCTCGGAGCGCACGCGCTGCACGATCTGCTCGCCCGTGCCGGTCGGGATGGCGGCAGCCACTTCGTCGATACCCGACTTCGCGACCGATTCCAGCACAGAAGCCTCCACCGACTCGAGCGACTTCCAGCCACCGCGGGGGGGCGATATCGCGGCCCACGTCACGGTATTGACTTGCATCGGCAGGCTCACGGCGACCGGCGCGGTGGGGTCGAGGATCCCCCCCTGCAACCGGTTGAGGCGCTCGAGCAGCGACCGCACCGGCACGACCGCATCGAAGTTGTCGGGCGCCGCCCCATCCGCTGAAGTGAGCGCGAAGGTGCGCAGCCCGAGCACTGTGGGGCTCTCATCGAGCAGTCCCGCCGGCACAAGTACGGCGACGTAGACCGCGAGAACCCCAGAACCGGCGATCAGGCGCACGGAACCGTCCTCCACACGCTGGGCGCGGCTGAGGAATACCTGCAGGTCGCCGAGGGAGAGGGAGTCAACAAGGGCAAATGTCTGGCTCATCTGGTCTCTAAACTATAGGAGCGCCGGGATTCTCGCAGCCCCGAAGCCGCCGGACCACGGGAGAAGACCATGACCGACCCGCTCGTCGACCTCCTCTCAGTACTCGATCTCACCGACACGCATGCCCGCACCAGTGAAGATATATTTATTGGAGAAAGCCAGTGGTCGGCCCTCGGACGTGTCTTCGGCGGGCAGGTGCTCGCCCAGTCTCTCGTCGCCGCGCAGCGCACGATCGCCGAGGATCGGATCATCCACTCACTGCATGGATATTTTCTACGCCCGGGCAATATCGACCTGCCGATAACCTTCTCGGTCGATCGCATCCACGATGGACGCTCGTTCTCCACCCGACGCACCCAGGCCTATCAATCGGGAATGCCCATCCTGTCGATGATCGCGTCATTCCAGGACTCCGACGACGGTCTGGAACACCAGGTCGAGATGCCGACCGACCTGCCGCCGCCCGAAGACCTGCCCACCGCCGCCGAGGTGCTGGCCGGGGTCGAGCATCCGATCGCCAAGCAATGGGCGGTCGGTCGGCCATTCGACATGCGCCACGTGCCTTCCACCGTATTTCTGGCCGTGGACGGCCCACGTGTCGCCCATCAGGCCGTGTGGCTGAAGGCCACCGGTCGGCTACCGGATGATCCGAACCTGCACCGCGCGGCCCTCGCCTACGCGAGCGACTACTCGATTCTCGAGCCGATCTTTCGCCGGCATGGGGTCGCCTGGTCGACCCCCGGCCTCAAGGCTGCGAGTCTCGATCATGCGATGTGGTTCCATCGCTTCGGCCGGGTCGACGAGTGGATGCTGTACCTGCAGGAATCCCCGAATGCAGGCGGTGGTCGGGGCCTCTCCCTCGGACGCATCTTCAACCGTGACGGCATATTGCTGGCAAGCGTCGCTCAGGAGGGCATGGTGCGGATACCTCGCCGAGATTGAACTCTTAGTCGCCGGTAAGGATGCTGGTGCGCTCCGCGAGATAGGACGCAAGACTCGTAAGGCCCTGGTCGCCCTCTCCGGCCACCCAGCGCACCATCACGGTGTCCCCCCGCAACGAGAGCGGTCCGGTTTCGGCACGCATACCCGCGACATCCAATGACACTTCGGAGACGTCGAAGTTCACGGTGTCCCCGAGCGCGAAGCCACCGCGTGTTGCGGCCACGCGCAGTTCGCGGCGATGCAGTGACTCGGCGTTCATATAAACCGTCTCGTGGGTCAGTTCGATCGCCCGAGTGATTCCCCCGGTGGCGAAGAGTCGACCGTCGCGGTCGAGGAGCAGCACTCCGAGACGCCAGGCGCGCCCAACGCCGTCCAGCACCGCGGGACGGGGGATGAAGCCGATGCGACGGGCCGGGCGCAGGGTAGCGATGGCCTCATCCGCGATGCCCATCGCCTCGAGCCTCCCGATCGCGCCCGCGAGCATCGAGTGGAGACCGGTGGTGATCTCATCCGCATCGGTCATGTTGCCAGTATGCCTCGCCCCCGCTGAGTCCCCGACACCACGCCGGAGATAACGGGGTTGCAAGTCCTCTCGGTTCATTCCCAGTCGAATTGAACCGAATTGTCACCGGCTTCATGAATTCAGGTGACAGGCTCGAACGGTCCCCCGCAACTCGTCCCCGGAGAAAAAGCTCATGACTGAACCAAAGTTTCTCACCCGCCGCGCGCTGATCAGCGCCGGCAGCGCTACCGTCGTCGGAGCGGGAGCCCTCGCGCTCGCCGCGTGCAGTTCACCGGCTACAAACGGATCCGGTGGCGGATCGGGGGCTGCCTCGACAGGTCTGAAGATTGCCGCGGGAACCGTGGTCGCCAAGCTAGCGGACATTCCCGTCGGAGGTTCGACGGGGACCAAGATCGGGGATGCCCCGGTGATGCTCGCCCAACCGACCGCGGGAAAAGTGGTCTGTTTCAGTGCGATCTGCCCTCACCAGGGCTGCCCTGTCGGAGCCGCTGGGAAAGAATACGACTGCCCCTGCCACGGATCCAAGTTCGACGCGGCGACGGGAGCGGTGCTCGCCGGTCCGGCCCAAACGGGTCTCACCGTCATCAAGGTCACCGTATCCGGGGATTCTGTCGTCACGGCCTGATGGACTAGGAGTTCAACGGACTGCCCCTTCACGTTCTGCTCGTTCACTTGGTCGTCGTCGTCGTGACGGTGGCAGCGCTATGCACCCTCCTGACGGCGGCATCGCCCGCCGCCCGGAGGCGTCTTGGTGTAATGGCCCCGATCATCGCTCTCGGGGCGCTCATCTCGGTGCCGATAACCACCCAAGCCGGCGAATGGTTGCAGGCACCGTTACGGCACACCGAGCTCGTGGCGGCCCACGCTGCGCTCGGCACCACACTGCTGCCGTGGGCTGTCGCGGCCTTCCTCGTCGCCGCGATCCAGTGGTTCTGGTTCCGCTTCGTCACTGCTCCGGATGCCAGATTCGCCTCTCGCTTGTCCGGCACAATCGCACGCCGGATCATCACCATCGCACCTGCGGTGGAGGTCCTCGTGCTCAGCGTCATCACGGTGGTGCAGATCGGCGAATCGGGCGTGCGCGCGATCTGGACCGGTTCGTTCAGCCAAAATCCGAAATAATCCGAGATCCGAAATAGACAGACATCCGAACGAGACCAGAAGCCGAAGTGGATCTCAGCGCCGTGTGAACACCAGCGTCTCCTCTACCAAGGGCCTCCATGCCTCACGTTCCCGCGCGCTCAGCCGACGTGGGCTCATCGTCTGCGAATCGCACAGCACGACCCTGGTGGTCGCCCGGGCATAGATCTCGGCCGGCTTGACGCCGATCGGCGATCGGATCTCATAACAGACATCGATGTCGGCACCGCCGAGCCGACCGATCCAGACCTGGATATCGAGCGGGCTCCGACGGTACTCGATCGTCGCGAGGTACTCAATCTCCGTGCGCGCGATAATGCTCAGCGTGGCCGAGCCGAGCCGAGCATCCAGTACCGCACTCGCGGGGATACCCGGTCGCTCAGATGCGTCATCGGGCATCCACAGGGCGCGCACTCGAGCTTCTTCGAGCAGGCGGAGTATCTCGACGTTGTTCACATGCCCGTATGCATCGAGGTCGCCCCAGCGCAGCGCCGTTGGGATATGCAGCCGCGCCACAGTGGTCAGTCCCGGGTGAGCTTGCGGTACGCCGAACGTTTCGGCTTCGCGGCATCCGGACCGAGACGTTCGATTTTGTTTTCTTCATAGGACTCGAAGTTGCCCTCGAACCAGTGCCAGTGGCCCGGACTCGCATCCGTGCCCTCATAGGCGAGGATGTGCGTGGCGATGCGGTCGAGGAACCACCGATCGTGAGTGATGACCACCGCACAGCCGGGAAACTCGAGCAGTGCGTTTTCGAGGCTGCCGAGGGTCTCGACGTCCAGGTCATTGGTCGGTTCATCGAGCAGAAGCAGGTTTCCGCCCTGCTTGAGGGTAAGCGCGAGGTTGAGGCGATTGCGCTCGCCGCCGGAGAGCACACCGGCCTTCTTCTGCTGGTCGGGGCCCTTGAAGCCGAACTGCGAGACATAGCCACGGGATGGGATCTCGGTCTTACCC
>JBKJLH010000195.1:0-14694 GCA_046597035.1 Lacisediminihabitans sp. | reverse complement strand
GGAATCGAGTTTGCCGTAGTGAGTCTGATCGGTGCCGGGATCGCACTCGGCTGCCTGTGGATCTCCCACTATGGTCTCGGTTACACCTCCGTTCTCGACGACAACCTCGCCACCAATATTGTCGGTCTCGCACTCGGCACGTCCTTCCGCTTTGAACCGCTCTGGGTTTCTTGGAGACTGCGGACCTTGGGAACGAGGATGGGATTATGTCGAAAGAACGATCAGCGGGGAAGCCGACGACGTGTCGGTATTCCCCTCAGGAGACGAAGACGTCAGCGGCCCGGACGGTGCGGACGTTGCGGGCAGAGTTGGGGACCGAGCCCGGTACGGTGTAGCGGGTCGTGTTGCAGCTCGATCATGGGGTCGAATCGGCGCGGATACCGTGTCTGGGCCAGAGTGGGGCTGTAATATTCTTGGGTACGACAGGGGAGCGCCATGAGCGCTGAGAGTGCGGGTAACCGCAGACCCTCGAACCTGCTCCGGTTAGCACCGGCGAAGGGAGTCGGGATCTCAAGTGCCCTCTGCGGAACGCGCTGCAGCCGTGGCCCGTTCAGCGAAGTCACTTCCTCGAGGTATCCGCCGGATTCCACGAGAGGAAATATCGTTATGAGCATCGACAAAAGAATTCAGGCCGGGTCGCGGCGACGAAGTGTAAACGGGCCGACAGTTCGAGCATCTGGGCGTCTACAATCTTGGCGTGGCGTCGACCTGGTGACCGGGGCGGTGCTTGCGGTGGCTTTCGGGGTCATCTTCTGGGCCTACGACACATTCGTGTATCCGGGAATCAGTCTGCTTACGGCTGGATTCCCACCAGTCGGGGAACTTGCCCTGGGTGTGTGGCTGGTACCGGCGGTGGTGGGGGCGTTAGTCATCCGTCGTCCGGGCGCAGCGATCTTCACCGAGATGGTGGCAGCGAACGTAGAGCTGTTTCTTGGCAATCAGTGGGGTCCCGCTGTGCTGCTGTCCGGATTCTTGCAGGGGGTCGGCGTCGAGGTCGTGTTCGCGATATTCCTTTGGCGTCGTTTCGGAATCCCTGTCGCGATGCTGGGGGGCGCTTTCTCGGCGGTCCTTGAGATCGTCGGGTATGAGTGGTGGTCCTATGTCGCTGGATATTCCTGGGCATGGAAATTTATCTATCTGGTGAGCGGAGTGATCTCCGGTGCGCTGATCGCTGGGCTCCTCGGCTGGGTGATTGTGCGCTCCCTGAGTCGCACACGCGCGTTGAACGCCTTCCCTCCGGGGCAGGAGTTTCACGAACGACTGCTGCCACAGTCCGACTAGCTCCCGGTGACACCCACCTCTGGGGTGCGCGTCGACGTCGATTGTCTGACCTGGCGCCCGATGGGCCGGAAAACTCCGATCCTCATCGATATCAGCTTCACGATCGAGCCGGGAGAACACGTTCTTCTCGTCGGGGGCAGTGGGTCGGGCAAGTCGACCCTGCTGCGAGCTCTCGCCGGGGTGCTGACGTCATCGGAATCGGGTGAGCTTCTGGGTTCCGTCACCCTGACCGCGTCAACGGCAGAGAAGCCATCCGTCGGGTTACTGATGCAGGATCCCGCCGATGCGATCGTTGCCGGTACCGCCTATCGCGACGCTGCGTTCGGGCTCGAGAACGAGGCTGTGCCACGGGATGAAATGGCGGATGCTGTCCGCGAGATTTTGACAGCAGTGACCTTTCCCTATGGGCTGCATCGAGCGGCAACGGACCTGTCCGGCGGTGAGGCGCAACGCCTCGCTCTCGCGGGGGTTCTCGTGATGAGGCCCGGGTTGGTACTCCTCGACGAGCCGACATCGATGCTCGACCCGGTCGCTGCCCGCGCCGTCCGCGCCGCTGTCCGACATGCGGTGATGGCTTCCTCCGCCACCGTGATCGTCGTGGAACATCGGCTCGAACCGTGGATGCCTCTTGTAGATCGGATCATCGTGCTGGCGCGTGACGGAACACTGCGCGCCGACGGCCCGGCCCGATCGATCCTGGAGCAGAATGCCGACCGATTGAAGAATGACGGGATTTGGATTCCAGGGCTACCGGCACCCGCACCTCTCGGCGTTCCACGCGAGTTGTGTACGCCGTTGCGTGCCCTCGCCGCCGGGGACGAAGCGGTGACGGCTCGGCACGTCGGGCTGAGCCGGATGATCATCGGCCTGAAGAACACCGGTCGCCCAGCGACAGCCATCCTGTTGCGTGAGGCGAGCGTGAGCGTTCGGGCCGGCGAAATCGTCGCCGTCGTGGGGCCGAGCGGATCCGGCAAGTCGACTCTCGCCTCTCTGGTCGCGGGGCTTGCCAAACCGACGAGCGGTGGCGTCACGGTAACTGCCGCTCTCGAAGTGAAGGGTGAGGGGCGACCGGGCTGGTGGCAGGCTCCCGCGTTGGCTTCCCGGGTGGGGTGGGTACCGCAGAACGCCGAGCTCACCACGATCGGGCGAACAGTCGGTGATGACGCGCAGCTGACCACCCGTCTGCTTCAGGGATCAGCCGTCGGTACCGCGACACGTGTGGAGGAGTTCTTGGGCGTGTTGGAACTGGCACAGTTGAGTGACTCCGACCCTCATCTGCTCTCCGGTGGTGAGATGCGACGACTGGCGCTGGCGACGGCCGTCGCCCACGGACCCTCAATTCTCGTCCTCGACGAACCGACGATCGGCCAGGACAGGGAGTCCTGGGCAGCCGTTGTCGGCGTGATTCTTGCGGCGCGGGACGCTGGAACGGCTATTCTCCTGACCACCCACGATCCTCTCCTCATCGACCTGGCTGATCGCATAATCACCCTCCCCCAGTCGGGCGGCAATGCACCGCTGCGAGAGGAGACACCCTCTCCGAAACCCCAGCGGATCATCGACTCGTGCGGACCGCTGTCCCTGCTGGGAGCATCGTTCGCCCTGCTATTCGGATCCTTCGCGATCACCAGCGTGCTCCACGGTTTGGCGGGTCTCGCGGGATGGCTGGTGTTTTTTCTGCTCATCGCATCGCCGAATAGCATTCGGTGGCGCCGACTCGTACCGGGATTGCTGGCCGTGCTCTCGGTCGGTTTTTCCACCTGGCTCCTCAGTCGTGGCCAGGATGCCCTGACGGGCGCGGCGGCGGGGGCACGGGTCGCGTTCTTCGTGATCCCTGGAATCTATTTGGCCGGTGTGATCGATCCGTCAGCGCTAGGGGACCACCTCGGCCAACGGCTCAGGCTCCCGTCCCGTCCCGTCGTTGCTGCAACCGCAGCTCTGCAGCAGTTCGAGAATCTCGCCGATCAGTGGCGTCAGCTGCAACAATCCCGCCGGATTCGTGGACTCGATGGCACTCGGTCGCCTCTCGCTCGCGTCCGGGAGTTTGCGGCGCTGACCGGCGCTCTGCTGGTGCACGCACTTCATAGAGCCGGCCGCATGTCCGTGGCGATGGACGCACGAGGGTTTTCCAATGCCAGAGCGGGGAACATTCCTCGCACGTGGGCAGAACCCGCACCGTGGAGATGGGCCGACACGGTACTCATCGGCGGGACTCTTGTCGTGGCGGCAATCCCCGCCATTCTTCGGTTCTAAAACCACCGCGGTCGGATTCCCGCATCCCGGTAGGCATGAACCTCAGCAGGTCTGAATCTCAGTAGGTGGGCAGCGACGCATCGATCTCCGCAATCCAAGCCAGTACTCCTCCGTGCACCTGAGTCACCCGGGTGAACCCGCGACGCCTCAACTCCACAGCTACCGCAGAGGAGCGCGCGCCCGATTTGCAGTAGAGGACGATATTCCGCTCTGCCGAGAGCGCGGCAAGAGATTCCCCAGAGAGGATGTCGCCCCGCGGGATGAGCGTGGATCCGGGAATCCGCACGATCTCGTACTCCCCGGGCTCCCGTACATCGATGAGGTCGAAAGTAGCTTCACCGTGGTCCCTCGCGTTCAGTATCACGGCAAGATCGTGCACCGAGATGGACGGGAAGACACCTTCGGCGTCGGTTGTGTGATCGTCCACCGGGAGCGAGTCCGAATCTGCTGACTCCACTCCGCAGAAAGCGTCATAGTCGACGAGCGCGGTTATCGGTTCACGATCCGGGTCCAGCGGAATGCGCAACTCCCGCCATGACGCGTCGAGCGAATCGATGATGGCCAGTCGGCCGAGAAGGGTTCGTCCAACCCCCGTTACGAGCTTCACGACCTCGGCGACCATCACCGCGCCGACCGTGCCGCACAGCATCCCGAAGACACCGCCCTCACCGCAGTTCGGCACGGATCCAGGCGGCGGTGACTCCGGGTACAGATCGCGATAAGTCGGCCCGTGTCGCTGCCAGAAAACGCTTACCTGCCCATCGAATCGCAGCACTGAACCCCACACGTTCGGTTTGCCAACGATAGCGGCAGCATCGTTCACGAGATAGCGGGTGGCGAAGTTGTCTGACCCGTCAACGATCAGGTCGTAGTCGGCGAAGAGCTCAAGCGCATTGGCGGCCGTCAGTCGCAGCGGATGCAGTTGCACATCCACCAGCGGGTTGAGCTCGGCAATGGTGTCCTTGGCCGAGTCGAGTTTCGGCCTGTCGACATCCTGCACCCGATGGATGATCTGTCGTTGCAGGTTGCTGAGGTCGACCGTGTCGTCGTCGACGATTCCGAGGGTACCGACCCCCGCCGCTGCAAGGTACAGCAGCACAGGGGACCCGAGCCCGCCCGCGCCGATCACCAGCACTTTCGCGTTCTTGAGGCGCCGCTGTCCGATCGCACCGATCTGTGGGATCAGCAGGTGACGGGAGTATCGCTGGATCTCCTGCGAAGTGAGTTGCTCACCGGGTTCGACAAGAGGCCCGACAACTGGTTCGACGAGCGATTCCGCGAGGGGAGACAGCGCGCTCACAGGTCGGGCCTTCCGTCCATCGCCGATGACGCGAGCGCATGTTGCCGCTTCGGAATCCGTCCGGCCTGCGAGGCTAGTCGTCCCGCGATGACCGCATGGCGGAATGCCTGGGCCATGCGCAGCGGATCCTGTGCTCGGGTGACGGCGGTGGCGAGGAGCACCGCGTCGCAGCCGAGTTCCATCGCGAGTGCAGCATCCGACGCAGTGCCGATTCCGGCATCGAGAACCACCGGAACGCCAGCCCGGGAAACAATCAGTTCGATATTATGCGGATTCAGGATGCCGAGGCCGGTGCCGATGGGAGATCCGAGCGGCATCACGGCGACGGCACCGAGGTGTTCGAGCCGCAGCGCAAGCACCGGATCGTCGTTGGTGTACGCGAAGACCTTGAATCCGCGCGCCACGAGCTGTTCCGTCGCGTCGACGAGCTCGACGGCGTCAGGAAGCAAGGTCTGTTCATCGGCGATCACCTCGAGTTTGACCCAGTCGGTTTCGAGGGCCTCGCGAGCCAGTTCAGCGGTGAGGACGGCTTCGCGCGCGGTGAAACATCCTGCGGTATTGGGCAGCACCAGGATGTCGTTATCCAACAGCACCCGGAAGAGCGACGACCCGCTCGTGGCGCTATGCCGACGCATTGCCACGGTGGTGAGTTGGGTGCCGGACGCTCGAAGCGCAGCCCCGAGACCCTCCTGACTCGGTGCTCCCCCGGTGCCCATGATGAGCCGCGAGGTGAGGGACACCCCGTCGATCACCAGCGGATCCGGGTGGTCCGGTTGTGAGTCGCGCGTTGCGGAATCATTAGCTGCTGAGTCGTGCATGATCAGCCTCCCTGAGCGGCCGACAGGATTTCGACCACATCGTCCTGTTCGAGCGTTGTTCTGGACCACTCGCGCCTAGAAATCACTTCGCCATTTCGCGCGACGGCGATGCCGAGGCGCGTGCCGTCGGTCGCCTTCCCCTCCGCCGAAATCTGTCTCCCGGTGATGGCGGTGACGAGGTCGGCCACCGTCTGGCTGCCCATCAGTGCGCGGGGAGCACCGTTGACGGAGAATTCCGCGGGTGATGATTCGGTCATGGGTTGGTTCCCTCGGTCTGGGTTCGATTCGGCACTCGGTCTGTGAGAACAGGCATCGGGTGTTTGAGAAGAGGTCTGCGGTCGCCAGGTACCGAGAAGCGGTCTGGCCGGAACTGCGCCCATCGGTCATCCAGCTCGCCGTCGAGAATATCGAGGCAGATCTGCGCTGCAATCGGGGTGAGAAGCACGCCGTGACGAAAGAATCCGGTGGCGATCACCAGTCCGCGAATGTCCGCAACCCGACCAAGGAGTGGAGCGTTGTCCGGCGTACCCGGTCTAGCGCGAGCGGTCATCTCGATCAGTTCCAGTTCGGCAACGGCCGGCACAAGCTCCTGCGCGTCCCGCAACAGCTGGTATACCCCACCGGCCGACACTGCGGGTGAGCCGTCTTCACGCTGGGTCGCTCCGACCACGACGGTACCGTCACTGCGCGGAACGAGATAGATCGGGATGCCCCGCACCAGGCCACGAACCGTAGCCGTGATCAGCGGCTGAAGAGGCTTCGGAACGCGCAGGCGCAGGATATCGCCGAAGACCGGTCGCAGCGGCAGGTCGAGCCACTCGGGCAGCCCACCGAATGTTGCCGCAGCGAGCCCGTTGGCCAGGATCACTTCACCCGCGTGCACTGTCGAACCGTCGTCGAGTACGACGCCGATGACAGTCGAGGAGAGATCCCGCGGATACTCGTGCAGAAGTGCGACAGCTTTCTGCAGGATCACGGTGCCGTTCGCGGTAACGATCGCCTGTCGCAGTAACGCCGCGAGCCGGCGCGGATCCACCTGGTGGTCGTGCTCGATGCTGTAGGCGACCGACAGCCGCGGACTCAGCATCGGCTCGAGAGTGCGAGCCTCTCGAATCGTCAGCGCCTCCACCGCTAATCCATTAGCGAGTTGCACTGCACGAAGATCCGTGAGCGCTGTCCGATCGCCCGAATCGAAACCGACGCTGATCGTTTTCGACCGCAGATACCCGGCGTCCGCAGCATCCGCCGGGCTGAGCGAAGCGATGAACCTCGGATACCGGGCCGCCGAGGCCCGCATCAACGCGAGCAGATGCTCTTCCTGGTAGTGGAATTCGCTCACCGGAGCCAACATGCCCGCAGCGGCATAGGTCGCTCCGGAGGCAGGCTCGTCATCGACGACAATGACCGAGCGACCGGATTGTGCCAGCGTGTGGGCAATTCCCAACCCGATGATGCCGGCACCGACCACTACGATTTTGGCTGGATCGCGAGGTGCGGTCACAAGATGCTTCCCAACCGATCGCCCGTAGCATTAATGGAATGCATCTCGATCATGCCCGCCTCTACCTGTGCACGGACTCCAGAGCGGAGCAGGGGGACTTCGCTGACTTTTTGAATGCCGCTTTCAGTGGCGGTGTCGACATCATCCAGCTGCGCGATAAGAACATCGAAGCAGCGCGGGAACTCGAGCTGCTCGAGACGCTTCGAGCGGTGGCTGACCGCCACGGTCGGCTCTGGGCGGTGAACGATCGGGCGGACATCGCGATGCTGTCTGAGGCCCCTGTGCTCCACATCGGGCAACTCGATCTGCCCCTCGCTTCTGCCCGACACCTTGTCGATCCGGCGACATCGATCGGCCTGTCCAGTCACAGCCCTCGGCAGATCGATGCCGCTCTGGCCGCCAACGGATTGGACTACTTCTGCGTCGGTCCGGTCTGGGCCACTCCGACCAAACCCGGCCGCGCCGCGGTCGGCCTCGAACTCGTGCGATACGCGAGCGAGCAGGCTCGGTCGGGCGACAGCACGCTCCCCTGGTTCGCGATCGGCGGTATCGACCTCAGTAACATCGACCAGGTGGTGGATGCCGGTGCATCGCGAGTAGTCGTCGTGCGAGCAATCACCGACGCCGAGCATCCCGCCGAAGCGGCGCAAAACATCCTCGCCGCGCTGCCACCTCTCGACTGACAACGGAACGACTGACAACGGAACGGCTGGAAAGGACATGGCTAAAACGGGCTCGGCTGAGCACGGCGGCGCGACAGCACCCTCAGGCACGAGCGTGCACCCGCGGTGCATCGAAGAAGTCCAGTTCGTACTGTGACGATTGGGCGAAGGCGATGCGCATCGCTACTCGCTCCACCGTGGAACCAGCCCGGGCGGCCGCGTCCACGATGCTGATCGCCTCTCGCGTCGCAGTGGCGAACTCCTCATCGGCATAGGTCTCGAGCCAGACGGCGTAGGGATGAGACCTGCCGGCATCTCGAGCCAGAAGATCAGAGTGCAGCCGATTGCCCACCTCCGCATAGAGCCAGTAGCACGGAAGCAACGCCGCGACCAGGACGCCGTAGCTGCCCTGCGCGCTAGCAGCGAGCAGATGGTCGACGTAACTTTTCGTCACCGGTCCGACCGGCGGCAGTGGCTCGATGCCGAGCCAGCTGCGATGCAGCTCTGCCTCGACATCAAGGCAGTAATGGGCCGCGTCGGCCCAGAATCGTTGCTCCTGATCGGAGGGCGCGAGGGCGCTCGCGCGGGCGAGAGCGCGGGAGTACGCACTCAGGTACAGGGCGTCCTGGGCCAGATAATACGAGAACTGGTGACCCTCGAGACTCCCATTGCCCAGGGCCTCGATGAACGGAAGTTCGAAAATGGCACAGCGGATATTTTCGACATCAGTCCACAGCATGCGGCTGAACTCCGAGCCGACAGGAGGCCGGTCGCCGAAGATGCGGTGAAAGTGGTGGATCGGACCGTTGCCGGCGCCAACTCCGAGCTCATCGGCGTTCTCGAGAGAGTCGTCAAGCCACGCTTTCACCTCTTCTAGCGACCGGGACCAGTCACCGGTTCGGGCCTGCACGGTGGCGAGGGCGGAAGAGAGCGAGCATCCGGTTCCATGGGTGTTGCGCGTCTCGATTCGGGCGGAAGAGAACTCCACCACCGTCTGCGGCAACAGTCCGTGGGTGTTCACCAGTGCGTCGGAACAGGTGCTGCCGGTGATGTGGCCACCCTTGACCAGCACCGTGACTCCGGTTCTGGTCGAGAGCCGTTTGCCCTGCTCGAGTGCAGCGGCCCAATCGGGTGCCGGTGATTCCCGGAGCAGTGCAGCCAGTTCCGGGATGTTGGGAGTCACGAGATCGACGAGTGGGATCAAATCACGCAGCGCCTGTTCGGCGGATGGCTCGAGAAGCCGGTCGCCGCTCGTCGCCACCATCACTGGGTCGAGGACCACCAATGGAGGATTGACCGATTCGAGCCAGGAGCGAACCTCACGGATGACGGCGATGTCGGCGAGCATTCCGATCTTGACGGCGTCGATGGTGACGTCATCGCTGACGGCATCTAATTGCTGGCGCAGGAATTCGACCGGCGGGGTGTGCACCGACCGCACTCCCATCGTGTTCTGGGCAACGAGCGCGGTGACGACCGCCATGCCGTAGCCACCATTGGCGGCGATACTTTTCAGGTCAGCCTGAATACCTGCGCCGCCCGTCGGGTCGGTGCCGGCGATGCTGAGCACCCGGGGAATCGACCGAAGAACAAGACCACGCGTCACAGAGCATATCGACGGCTGGGCACGGGCTAACTCAGCAGGCTTTGATTCAGTGGATCGTGGCGCGAACGCTTTCGGTTCGGGGCCAGAGGTCGGGGTGAAAATCGGCGACATCCCTTCGCTAGTGCTAACTAGACAGGTTCGACGGGTATGTATCTCAGCTCGCCCAGCGGCGAGCACCCCGTGTCAAAATCAGCCTAGACGATGTGAGATATGACCTTGCCCCGCGGTTGGTAGACACGTACCTGAGGCCGGGAATGATGTCCCGGGAGAAGTGGTCGAAGATCCAAACCTGCTCCGGAGATTTCGGACGGTGGGTCCTCTTAATATGAGGGTGCTACTGGAAGAGAGAGCAGCATGTCCGTATCGCGTAGGCGATTCACTCATGAGTACAAAGACGAGTTGTGCCGTGAGGTGATCTCCACCTCGAAGCCGATCAAGGACGTCGCGGTCGCTTACGGTGTGGGCCCGGAGACGCTCCGCAACTGGCTGGTCAAGTATCGGGAGGCCAACGGCGGGACGGAGACCGAGTTGACGGTCACGGAACGGGCCCGTCTGAAGGCACTCGAACGGGAAAATCAGAAGCTGCGGGCGGAGACCGCGTTCTTGAAAAAAGCGACGGCCTACTTCGCGCGGGAGCAGCGGTGATGGCCAAGTACGAGTATGTCGACTCCCAAAAGCACGAGCCGGGGAACATGAACCCGGTATCGAAGATGTGTCCCTGGCTGGAGGTGTCGAAGTCGGGTTTCTACCACTGGTTGGGCCGTCCGCAGTCAGCCACCGCGGCCCGCAGGCAAGCGTTGACTGCACGAGTCCAACACTTCTTCGACGTGTCAGAGGGGACCTACGGGTATCGGCGCATCCTCGTCGACCTGGCTGAAGAAGGCACCGAGTGTTCCCCGGAGCTGGTGCGGCAGATCATGCGCCGCGAGGGCCTGATCGCCTGTCACCCGCGTCCGTTCCGGGTCACAACCGAGGCGAACACCGCGGCCGCACCATCCATGCCGGACCTGGTGAAGCGGAACTTCACCGCCGACCGCCCGGGCGTGAAGTTCGTCGGCGACATTACCTACATTCACACCTGGCAGGGCTTCATCTACCTTGCCACCGTGATCGACTGCTATTGAAAAGAGGGTTGTTGGCTGGTCGATCGTTGATCATATGCGCACCGAACTGGTCGAGGATGCGTTGAAGAATGCTGCGGCAACGACCGTGATCGAGGCTGGCGCGATCTTCCACTCGGACCGCGGCAGCGTCTACACCTCAGCCGATTTCCGGGCCTTGGTGGCCAGCCTAGGGATGCGCTCGTCGATGGGCAGGACAGGCGTGTGCTGGGATAACGCGATGGCCGAATCGTTCTTCTCTGCGTTGAAGAACGAACGCGTGCACCGCACCATCTACGCCACCAAAGCGCAGGCCCGACGTGACGTAATCCGCTACATTGAAGGGTTCTACAACAGCAGCCGCCGGCATTCAGGCCTCGGTTATCGCCGGCCCAACGAAGTCCATTACGCTTACCAACAGCCGACCACGGCAGCGTAAAAATCAATCAAATCCGCTGTCCGAAATCCCCGCAGCAGCTCGGATCACGGGTCTCGTTCTCGGTGCCTCTGCAGCGGTCATCAACGCTCGACGCGTTGCGTCTCGGGCATCCGCGGCCATTCACCGCTAGCTGCGGTAGACACCCAACGCGAAGAAAGGTTGTCCGTCAGATTTAGTCGCGAAGGATCCCGCCCTCGCAAATCGCCCAGCGGACGCTCAACCCGTTGCCATGGGTCCGCGCGGCTTCAATGTGCCCATAACCGGCATCGATAGCTGCGGCGACTGCGTCCTAGGGTTCGGGCCGTCGGAGATCCGCCACGTACTGAAGCCAATGCGCCGGATTTCGACGCCATGTGACAGGAGAGAGGTATCCGTCAGTGCAGGCACGGAGTTGAAGATTTGGTGTGCATCAGTGCTCCAGATTTGGTGGGTGTCATATCGCCCTGTTAAGGGGGAAGGGATACCTTCCATAAGCTGTTTTGCGAGATGCGCTCGCTCTACTGATTCACGTCCCGAACAGGAATACTGATACTTGTTGATGAGAGAGAATTCGAAGCAGCCTGGATCCAACGCCCGGACCCATGTCTTAACCATCCTCGCCTTATTTGTTTTATTCTGGCGGACGTCAACTGGATTACTTACACGGCCGCATTTTTTTGAACCAGCCATTCCCCTAACCCGAAGGCCCGTCATGAGATGGTTCTTGAGCAAACGCGCTGCAGCCTCCGTGCTTCATGGGACTGTAACAGCACCTGCTCAGTCGCGGGATGACTGCGTCCATGACTAACTCCGCCCCACCCAGTTTTGACAGTCGCGGTAGGTTCGTATCGAAGTTCCCCCCTGTGAACTTCGCCATCGCCAGCTTTGTTTTTGCTCTCTTCGGTCTCTTCGGGGCGGTGTTTTCTTCCATCGTCGCGATCGTCCTGGGGCATATTGCCCTGCAGGGTGTTCGGAAGATCGGCTACACAGGCAGGATCTTCGCTTGCGCCGGATTGCTGCTCGGCTATGGTTTCGTGGCGTACATCTCACTCCTCGTCGTCGGGTTTTCCTGGTCCCTCGCACATCCGTCGCCAGGGGGATGAAACGAGGGGTAGCTCGCGCCTCGTGTGGTGGCTTCCATTCGAGCGGACTAGGGGCACCATCGCCCCTTGCGCCGGCTGCTGAGCCCATTGCCTAAGTTGCCCTCTCTGAAGCGGCTGCACGATCCGAATGCCCCGCAGCCGTGACCTGTCCGCTTCGACGTATCGAGCCGGGCGTAGTCAGGCTCGAATTTCCCAACCCGTCGACCCACAGAGGTTTCTGCGCGGTTGCGTTCTTGGGCGCGGCGTACAGCGTCTCAGCAATATTTTGACCAGCACTCACTGCCGGCTGTCGCCCTCGGGGAGGACACAGGTCCCAAACGAGCACCGTGACGAATGTCCGAAGGACGTTCGGCCGGGCGCTCGGAAACGTAATGCTGATCACGGAGGGGCGGGTGACGTTCATCGACGCGTTGTTGGCAGTTGCCGTGCTGCTTGGGGTATCTCTGGACCTTCTTTTCGGTTGGTGGTGGGCGGACCCGGTCGCTGGCTTAGTCATCGTGTATTAGGCCGTCCGGGAAGCGATCCACATTTTCAGCGGGGAGCAATAGCGGTGTCGGAGTGGTGGCAGCTTGTCATCAGCGTCATCGGCGGGTTGGTACTTGTCTGGGCTGATTCATGTTCTGCTGCTCTGGCTTGAGCAACGCAAACATCCCGGACGTACGTCTCTTATGGATCTTCTTCGACTCGCCCCGGATGTGGTGCGCCTGTTGAAGCGGCTCGCCTCCGACAAGACCGAGCCCATCGGTGCGCGGATCTGGTTGGGTGTGCTGTTGGTGCTGGGATATGCCGATGAGGCTCTGGTCGTCGCCATCGCTCTGCGTTTCGCGACCAGACGCGCAGGCAGCGACGCCATTACAAAACACTGGCCAGGGACCCCTGCTGGCCTTGTAGCGGTCCTGCGCCTTGCGGAGTTACCGTGTTCCTGAAATCTCAGCGCCTCGTCGTCGGCCTCCTGGAAGGTCTCAATGCATGGCGTGGCGATGCTTGCAAAGCGCCGGTGTCGGCCCTGACCGACGAGCACGTCGACTGCCGCTGAGCGTTTTCAGCCCAATTGTTGTTGCTGCCTCTGGGTGTGGGCGAGGCGATAAGAATCGGTGCCGGTCTCGATGATGGTGCCATTGAACGTGAGCCAGTCCACGATCGCCGCGCAAAGCCTCGGGTCGATGAAGGTTTTCGCCCATCCGGAGAGGGACTCGTTCGAGGCGATCGCGATCGATTTGTTCTCCTCGCGTTCGGTCAAGACCTGGAACAGCAGCCCGGCGCCTCTTCGGTCCAGTTCCACGTGACCGAGTTCGTCGGTCATCAGCAGGTCCGAAGGGACTGCTGACGATTTAGCTGACGTCGTTGACGTCTCCTGTGCTGGACAGCGAGACTTAAAGTTGCACTAACCCGCATTCCGGTCAATTACCCGCACGGCGACACTATTTCGTGTCTCAGGGGTCATCCCGACAAGGCACTGAGTGCAATTGGGCGTATGGAAGTCATCCACAATTATTTCTCCATAGGAATAATTGTTGACAGCCCAGCCGTCATGAGAGTGAAGAGCACCCAACCGGGGACGTCGCCACGTTTCGTGGAGAGTATGCGCGCCAAGGGTTTTTGTCGAGTCAGTGAAGCCCCCGAATAGTGACCATCACGGTGCATCTCCTCCGTCGATTGCCGGGGTCGCGCTGAGGGGTTCGACACGCTGGCTTCACCCATCGTTGTGTGTTGTGGGATCGATTCCCGAGGCTTTAGCCTCGGGCACGCAGTAATACGGCCGAAAATTGCTGCGTTGCTCCCCAAGATGTCCGGTGATCCTCACCGCTGGTAGCCACCAGGTCAAACTCCGAAAATTCAGCCGCCAGTTGTTCGTGAGAGTACCGAACGATCGGAAGGCCGCTGCAGGTAAGAGGGCCGTCGGGGCCGAACGTCGCCACGACCAGCCACCCGTCGGGGTTAAGACACCGCTGAAGCGATGCACGGTAATCATCGCGCTCATCTAGTTCCGTGAGAAAATGGAACACCGCTCGATCGTGCCACAGCGCGTAATGTCGATCGCCTGACAAATCCAGCACGTCTGCAACTTCTAACCGCACCCCGGCGCCAGCGGGTCCGAGGCGATCACGCACCGTCTGCAGCGCTGTAGCAGACAGGTCGATCGCCGTGAGATCGCGATAGCCGAGTCCATGAAGATGGTCGACCAGAGTCGACCAGCCTGCACCCACATCGATGACAGCGGCATCACGGTCTACACCTGCCTGATCGACCAGATCGAGCGAGAGTTCGGGAACAGACTGCCACCACGAGACCGCATCGACGGCTTTACCGTCATGAACACCCTCCCAGAAATCCCGGCGAGAGTCGGAGTTTTCGGGTCGATCAGCCATAGGTCGACCTCAGATTCGTAGAATTAATGCGGCAACAGAGTTATTGCTGAGTATTTCGGTACATCTCACACCGGCCCTCTGAGCGCATTGTCAGGGTCAAGTCCATCTGTGGAGTTTCTCGACACCGTGCGGGACGGTGTACTTAGTCTAAGCGTCGATGAGGCCTGGGAGGATCCCCGTCTCGTCGATCATCTCGATGGGGTTGGTACCGGTCCTCAGCTCAAGCGGTGAGGCTTCGTGAGAGGTGGCGTCGTTCGTTTGCTTCCTAATCGTCGTGCTGCTC
>JBKJLH010000192.1:0-3549 GCA_046597035.1 Lacisediminihabitans sp. | reverse complement strand
TTCGCCTCCTCGAGGATCTCCACCACGCGCCACCGCTTGGTGGCGGAGAGCGGACGAGTTTCCATGATCGTGACCAGGTCGCCGACGCCCGCCGCATTGGCCTCGTCGTGCGCCTTGACCTTGGAGGTGCGGCGGATGACCTTGCCGTAGAGGGGGTGCTTGACGCGGTCCTCGACCTCGACGACGATGGTCTTGTCCATCTTGTCGCTCGTGACGTAGCCACGACGGGTCTTGCGGTAGCCACGGTCTGCAACAGTTTCTGCGGCTTCGGTGTTCTTGGTCTCGGTAGCCATTACTTCTTCTCCTCAGCGGACTCGGCGGTAGCGTCTGCCGACTCGGCGGCCGCCGGAGCGACATCCTCAGTCTTCTTGGTCCTCTTGGCGGCAGCCTTCGGGGCGACCTCGACCGGGGCGGGGGTCGCACGGATGCCCAGCTCGCGCTCACGGATGACCGTGTAGAGGCGAGCGATATCGCGCTTGACAGCGCGCAGGCGACCGTGACTCTCCAGCTGCCCGGTGGCCGACTGAAAGCGCAGATTGAACAGCTCTTCCTTGGCCTTCTTGAGTTCGTCGACGAGACGTTCGTCTTCAAATGTGTCGAGCTCGACTGGAGCGAGCTCTTTGGAACCGATCGCCATTATGCGTCGCCCTCCTCGCGCTTGATGATGCGTGCCTTGAGCGGCAGTTTATGGATGGCACGAGTCAGTGCCTCGCGCGCGACCGTCTCGTTCACGCCGGCGAGCTCGAAGAGCACGCGACCCGGCTTGACGTTGGCGATCCACCACTCGGGAGAACCCTTACCGGAACCCATGCGGGTTTCGGCCGGCTTCTTGGTGAGCGGGCGGTCGGGGTAGATGTTGATCCACACCTTCCCACCACGCTTGATGTGCCGGGTCATCGCGATTCGAGCTGCCTCGATCTGGCGGTTGGTCACATAGGCGGGAGTGATGGCCTGGATGCCGTACTCGCCGAACGTCACCGTCGTACCACCGGTCGCCTGGCCGCTACGGCCGGGGTGGTGCTGCTTACGGTGCTTTACCCTGCGGGGAATCAACATGGCTCTAGGCCTCCACTGCTACTGCTGCCGGAGCAGCGTCTGCCTTCGGAGCGGCCGCGGCTGCCGGGGCAACTCCCCGACGCGGTCCACTGTCGCGGGCACCATCACGGCGGTCGTCACGGCGCTCGGGCCGGGTGGACTTGGCGTTGGCCTGCTCGCGAGCGAGTTCCTTGTTCGTGATGTCGCCCTTGTAGATCCAGACCTTGACACCGATGCGGCCGAAGGTGGTCTTTGCCTCGTAGAAGCCGTAGTCGATGTTCGCGCGCAGCGTGTGCAGCGGAACGCGACCCTCGCGGTAGAACTCTGAACGGCTCATCTCGGCCCCTCCGAGACGCCCGGAGACCTGGATTCGAACGCCCTTGACCGTGGGAGTGCGTTGGGCACCCTGGAGTCCCTTGCGCATCGCACGACGGAATGCGACGCGAGCGCTGAGCTGCTCCGCAATTCCCTGTGCGACGAGCTGAGCCTCGGCCTCGGGGTTCTTGACCTCGAGGATGTTGAGCTGGATCTGTTTGCCCGAGAGTGTTTCGAGGTCGGTGCGAATCCGCTCCGCCTCAGCGCCACGACGACCGATCACAATGCCCGGACGGGCAGTGTGGATGTCGACGCGAACGCGGTCGCGGGTGCGCTCGATCTCGATTCGCGCCACTCCGGCGCGGTCAAGCGAGGTCTTGAGCAGGTTACGGATCTTGATGTCTTCGGCGACGAAGTCGCTGTAACGCTGTCCGACCTTGGTACTGTCCGAGAACCAACGCGACACATGGTCGGTGGTGATCCCCAGGCGGAACCCGTAGGGGTTTACTTTCTGTCCCATTACTTCTTCCCTGCCTTCGCAGTCGATGAACTCCGAGCCGTCGATGAGCGCGGTGAAGCCTCAACAGCGGTCCCGTTCTCGTCCGGCGTGGCCAGGACGATAGTGATATGGCTGGTGCGCTTCAGGATCTGGAAGGCGCGTCCCTGTGCACGAGGCTGGAACCTCTTGAGGGTCGTTCCCTCGTCGACATAGGCCGAGGAGACGAAGAGGTCTTGCTCATCCAGGTAGCTGTTGCTGGCATCCGCTTTGACCCGGGCGTTGGCGATAGCCGACTCGACGAGCTTGTAGACGGGAGTCGATGCGCCCTGGGGGGCGAACTTCAGGATGGCGAGAGCCTCGTGAGCCTGCTTGCCGCGGATCATGTTGACAACACGACGAGCCTTTGTGGCGGTGACGCGAATGTGCTTCACGCGAGCGATGGATTCAACCATTTCTCTTTACCTTTCCGTCCCCGCGCTAGCGGCGACGACCCTTCTTGTCGTCCTTCTCGTGCCCACGGAAAGTGCGGGTGGGAGCAAACTCTCCGAGCTTGTGACCAACCATCGTCTCGGTGATGAACACCGGGATGTGCTTGCGACCGTCGTGCACTGCGATGGTGTGTCCCAGAAAAGACGGGATGATCATCGAGCGACGCGACCAGGTCTTGATAACGCTCTTGCTACTGGCTTCGTTCGCCTTGGCCACCTTGCGAAACAGGTGGTCGTCGACGAAGGGGCCCTTTTTAAGACTGCGTGGCATCCTTTACAACTCCTACTTGCGCTTCTTGCCGACATTGCGGCGGCGAACGATGAGCTTGTCGCTCTCTTTATTGATATGGCGGGTGCGACCTTCTTTTTGGCCCCACGGGCTGACCGGGTGGCGTCCACCGGAGGTCTTGCCCTCTCCACCACCGTGTGGATGGTCGACCGGGTTCATGGCGACTCCACGCACGGTCGGGCGAACGCCCTTCCAGCGCATGCGGCCGGCCTTTCCCCAGTTGATGTTCGATTGCTCGGCGTTGCCGACCTCGCCGATAGTGGCGCGGCAGCGTGCGTCGACGTTGCGGATCTCACCCGAAGGCAAGCGAAGCTGCGCATACGGGCCATCCTTGGCGACAAGGCGGACGGATGCTCCGGCAGAGCGCGCCATCTTGGCTCCCCCGCCCGGCTTCAGTTCGATCGCGTGTACGACGGTACCCACCGGGATGTTGCGCAGCGGCAGGTTGTTGCCCGGCTTGATGTCCGCGCCGGCACCCGACTCGATGATGTCGCCCTGGTTGAGCTTGTTCGGAGCGATGATGTAGCGCTTCGAGCCATCGACGAAATGCAGCAACGCGATGCGCGCCGTGCGGTTCGGGTCGTACTCGATCTCGGCAACGCGGGCGTTGACGCCATCCTTGTCGTTGCGCTTGAAATCGATGACGCGATACTGGCGCTTGTGACCTCCACCGATGTGACGAGTGGTGATGCGACCGGCGTTGTTACGGCCTCCGGTCTTGGGCAGCGGGCGAAGAAGCGACTTCTCCGGCGTCGACCGCGTGATCTCGGCGAAGTCTGCGACCGAGGAACCGCGACGACCGGGAGTCGTGGGCTTGTATTTACGAATTGGCATTGTTTTTTCTCCTCAACGTTTCTGTCGGGCGCCGTCTAGCCGACAGCCGTGAAGATGTCGATGGAACCGGACTTGAGGGTCACGATCGC
>JBKJLH010000055.1:0-5390 GCA_046597035.1 Lacisediminihabitans sp. | reverse complement strand
GCTGAGCTTCAGCACCCGGTTCCGAAACCTGTTCAAGGGGATCCTGTTCTTCCCGACGCTGCTCAACGGCGTCGCCATCGGCCTCATGTTCCTGTACTTCTTCCAGCCGCACGGCACTCTCGACAGTGTCCTGAAGCTCGTCGGACTCCAACAGCTCACCGTGCAGTGGCTCGGCAACCCCGACGTGGTGAACATCTCGCTGGCATCCACGTCGATCTGGCGCTATACCGGGCTCAGCTTCATCCTGTTCCTCGGCGCCATCCAGTCGATTCCTGCCTCGCTTTACGAGGCGGCCGACCTCGATGGTGCGAACCGGTTCCAGCAATTCCGATTCATCATTCTGCCCGGTATCAAGCGCATCATCAGTCTCTCGTTCATTCTCGCGGTCTCCGGGAGTCTTGCCGTATTTGAGATCCCCTTCATCGTCACGGGGGGTGCGAACGGCAGCAAAACCTTCGTGATCCAGACCATCCAGCAGGCCTTCATCTACCGTCAGGTCGGACTCGCGTCGGCCATGGCCGTCGTATTGCTGATCATCGTGCTGATCGTGACCTTCATCCAACGAAAACTGGTTCCGGACGAAGAGGTGAATCTCACATGACGACAACGACAACGCGCACCGAATCCCGAGAGCGCGTTGCGGTACCCCCACGGTCGAAGCAGGGCCGCGTCGGCAGGATCGGTGCGACGACGTCGAAGTACGTCATCCTCTCCGTGGCGAGCGCCATAACCCTGCTCCCCTTGGTCGTGCTGGTCATCACCGCGTTCAAGACCAAGCGCGAGTTCGCGACGAGCGGTCCGCTGCAGCTGCCGACGAACTGGTTCAACTTCAGCAACTTCGTCACGGCCTTCACCGATGGCAACATGGCGGTCGGGTTCCGCAACACCACCTTCGTGCTCATCGTCTCGCTGTTCGGCACGATCGTGATCGGGTCGATGACGGCCTATGCGGTCGACCGCTTCGAGTTCCGATTCAAGAGGGTGGTGATCGGACTCTTCCTCGTCGCGACGCTCGTACCCAGCGTCACGACCCAGGTCGCGACCTTCCAGATCGTCAACGGCCTCGGGCTGTACGACTCACTGTGGTCGCTGATCGCGCTGAATCTCGGCACCGACATCATCTCGATCTACATCTTCGTGCAGTTCATGCAGTCGATTCCGAAAGATGTGGATGAGGCGGCGATGCTCGACGGTGCGAACAAGTTCACCATCTACTGGCGGGTGATCCTTCCGCTGCTGAAGCCCGCGATCGCGACCGTGGTGATCATTAAAGGCATCGCCATCTATAACGAGTTCTACCAAGCATTCCTCTACGCTCCGTCGCCGGAGAACGCGATGATCTCCACCGCGCTGTTCGCCTTCAAGGGTCCGTATGGTTCGCAGTGGCAGATCATCTCGGCCGGGGCCCTTCTCGTGATCATCCCGACTCTCATCATCTTTCTCGTACTCCAACGATTCATCTACAACGGCTTCACCCAGGGGGCAACCAAATGAGCACCATTACGACGCGCATCATCGAGTCGAAGACCACACGGTATATCCACGACGGTTGGTCCGTCGAGGCGGTCGGTGGGCCGGTCGAGTCACACGTCGAGGGTCGATCGATCCGGGCGACCGTGCCGGGCAGCATCCACACCGACCTCCTCGCTGCGGGACTCATCGAAGACCCCTACCTCGACGATCACGAGCGACTGCAGGCCTGGATCGGGGCGTGCGACTGGGAGTACAGCACGAGATTCCAGTGGAACGATGAGGGAGCGGAAAACGTCGAGCTGGTCTTCGACGGGCTGGATACCGTCGCGCGGATCGAGCTGAACGGATCACCTGTCGCCGAAACTCGCAACATGCACCGCACCTATCGGTTCGATGTTCGCGCGCTGCTCACCAATGGAATGAACGAGCTGACCGTGAGGTTCGAGTCGCCGGTGCGCTACGCCGACCGCGAGAGTCTCGAGCAGGGCTACCGTCCGCACGTCAACCATCACCCCTATAACTCCATCCGCAAGATGGCCTGCAGCTTCGGTTGGGACTGGGGACCGGATACCGCGACCGTCGGTCTCTGGCGCCCGGTCACCCTACAGAGCTGGTCCGGTGCGCGGCTCGACTCGGTTCGCCCGATGGTGTCGATGGAGGGCACTGACGGGATCGCGACCGTACGTATCGAGATCGCTGCTGCCGCAGCATCGTCCGGTTCGGCGCGCGTCACCGTTGGCGCAGTGTCGTCCACGGTGCAGTTCGAGCCCGGGGCGACCGTCGCCGAAGCGCGAGTTGTGGTGCCGGATGCCGAACGCTGGTGGCCGATCGGGCACGGCGAGCATCCGCTCTACGACCTCGACGTGGTGCTGGAAGACGGCGAGGTCGAACTCGACTCCTGGCACGGCCGCATCGGATTCCGCACGGTGCGCATCGATACCGAACCCGACGAATCGGGCACTCCGTTCACGATCATCGTCAACGATCGCCCGATCTACATCAAGGGCGCGAACTGGATTCCCGACGACGCCTTCCTTCACCGGGTGGATCGGGCGCGCTACGAGGAGCGAATCCTCCAGGCCGCGAGCGCGAACATCAACCTGCTGCGGGTCTGGGGTGGAGGCATCTACGAGAGTGATGACTTCTACGACGTCTGCGACGAGCAGGGCATGCTCTCCTGGCAGGACTTCCTGTTCGCCTGTGCGGCGTACTCCGAAGAGGAGCCGATGCGATCGGAGGTTGAGGCCGAGGCGCGGGACAACATCGTGCGGCTGATGCCGCACCCGAGCCTGGTGATCTGGAACGGAAGCAACGAGAACATCTGGGGGTACCAGGAGTGGGGCTGGGAGAAGCGGCTCGGGGATCGCAGCTGGGGTCTCGGCTACTACCTCGACCTGCTGCCGGGCCTCCTTGCCGAACTCGACCCCACCCGCTCCTACACGCCGAGCAGCCCGTTCTCGCCGACGGATGAGCATTACCCGAATGATCCCGCCCACGGATCCGTGCACCTGTGGGATCTCTGGAATCGTGATGACTATCCTCACTACCGCGATTACAGCCCGCGGTTCGTCGGGGAGTTCGGCTGGCAGGGACCGCCGACCTGGTCGACGATGACCCGCTCGATCTCGGACTCTCCGCTCACCCCGGAGTCGCCGGGAATGCTGGTGCACCAGAAGGCCCAGGACGGCAACGTCAAACTCATCGACGGGCTGGTGGCGCACCTGCCGCTGCCCGACGACATCGACGATTGGCACTGGGCGATGTCCCTCAACCAGGCCGTGGCGGTGCAGACGGGTATCGAGCACTTCCGTTCGTTGGCACCGAAGTGCATGGGCTCGATCGTCTGGCAGCTCAACGACTGTTGGCCGGTGACCTCGTGGGCGGCTGTCGACGGCGACGGTCGTCCGAAACCGCTGCTCTACGCGATCAAGCACGCCTACGCCGATCGGATGCTCACCCTGCAGCCCCGCGATGATGCGATGATCGCCAGCGCATCCAACGACACCGATGAGGCCTGGTCTGGCAACGCGATCATCCGTCGTCTGCGCTTCGACGGCACCGAGCTCGCATCCTCCACTGTCGCCGTCGATGCTCCGGCGCGAACGACGACGACGATTCAGCTGGATCTCGCGGTGCGGATCCCGGATGACGCGGCATCCGAGTTGCTCGAAGTGACTCTCGGTGACAAGCGCGCCTTCTGGTTCTTCGCAGAGTGCCGTGACTCGCGGCTCGAGGTGCCCCGACTCGAAGTCGCCGCGACCGCGTTCGACGGTGGGTACTCAGTCACCGTGACCGCCGCGAATCTCGTGCGAGATCTCGCCCTGCTGGTCGACAAACTCGATGGTGGCGCTCGCGTGGACGACCAGCTCGTGACGCTGCTCCCGGGGGAGAGCGTGACCTTCGTCGTGACATCCGCTGCGCAGATCGAGGATGCGGCCTGGGCCGATCCGACGGTACTGCGCAGTGCGAACCAGCTCGTGGCACAGGTATGACGGGGGATGTGCGAACCGAGCAGTTCTGCGGCATGACCTGGGGATGGACCGGCGTGCGCGGCACCTGGGCGACTCCCGAGGCGGAGGACTCGCTGTCGAAGCTCACCGACCTCAACGTCAACTGGGTCGGGATCGCCTTCGGAGCCCTTCAGGCGACGGCGCAGTCCACCGAGATCCGGTTCGGCGACGAGCCGACGGTCACCGACGACGAGGTGCGCTGGGCTATCCGTGCGGCGAAAGCCCGGGGGTTGAAGGTCTGTCTGAAGCCCGTGGTGAACGTCGCCGACGGTACCTGGCGCGCGTTCATCGGTTTCTTCGATGAGGAAGTGCCGGGGGAGCCGAGCTGGGCCGAGTGGTTCGCCTCCTTCACCCGTTTCGTGCTGCACTATGCCCGCATCGCCGAAGAGGAGGGCTGTGAAATGCTCTGCATCGGGTGCGAAATGGTTCAGACCGACAAGCGAGAAGCTCAGTGGCGCGCCCTCATCGCCGAAGTACGCGCTGTCTACGGCGGTCTCGTCACCTACAACTGTGACAAGTACCAGGAGGATCGGGTCACCTGGTGGGATGCCGTCGACATCATCTCGTCGAGCGGCTACTACCCGCTCGGCGGCTGGGATGCCCAGCTCGATCGGATCGGCGCCGTCGTGGTGCGAGAGGACAAGCCCTTTTTTTTCATGGAGTCCGGATGTCCCAGCCGAGTCGGGTCATCCGCCCGGCCCAACGACTGGACCCTGCAGGGAGCCGTCTCGGGCGCCGAGCAGGCAGAGTGGTACCGCGACGCCTTCGAGACCTGCGCGAAGCGGCCGTGGGCGCAGGGGTTCATGCTCTGGGACTGGCCGCCCCGGCTCTATGCTCTGGAGGCTGCGGCCACCGACGACGACTACTGCATCTACGGCAAGCCGGCGGCAGACGTCGTGCGGCAGCATTACGCGCTGCGTCGGCAATGATTCGGGCGTCGCCGTGACCGAGCGGGAGACGCCGGGGGCGGATGCCACCCGCCCGGGCCGCACGCTGCTCGGGTGGTTGCGGCCGTTCCGTTCCCGCATCCTGCTCTCGATGCTCGTCTTCGGCATCAAGGACAGTCCGCAGTGGGTGCTTCCGGTGATCACTGCCTCGGTGATCGACATCGTGGTCTCGCACGGGCGGCCGCAGCAGCTGCTCTGGTTGTTGGTAGCGGCGCTGGTGATCCTGGTGCAGAACTTTCCGACCAATATCGTCTTCGTATCCCTCTATATGGGGAGCGTCCGGCAGCTCGCTGTCGATATCCGCAACCGACTGACCCACCAGCTGCAGGAACTCACGATCGGGTACCACGCGCGTGCGAGCTCTTCGATCATCCAGACCAAGATCATCCGCGATGTCGAGAACATCGAGCTGATGATGCAGCAGACCGCCCAGACGGGTTTCTCGGCGTTCTTCGTGCTC
>JBKJLH010000040.1:0-6003 GCA_046597035.1 Lacisediminihabitans sp. | reverse complement strand
GTCGCGGATATCGTCGCCAAGGCTGTGTATGCCCTGATCCTCTTCGGAGTCGCCAAGGCAAAGTCGTACGAGGAAAATGCCGACTTCGCCGCTGTCGAAGCCGCTCACGACGACGTCGTCGCTACCCGCAAGTAGCGTCCGCGTTTCCCCAGCCGGTCCTGCACCGGCTCCGGCAATGGCGCGCCTCCCGTGAGGGGGCGCGCCGTTCGCCGTTAATGGCCACGGCCGGAAAACCGCGGCCGCAACTCAGGCCTGACGAATGCTCTTCGGAATTCGTCGGAGCAGCCTCTCGTAGCGCGCTTCGGCATCCTCACCCAAGTCTTGCTCGATGCGGTGCAGTCGCCCGTAGCTGAAGGTGTTGTCGCCGAGGAGGAAGGCGGCCGCACCCAGACGCTCGAGAGTGTTACGGGCGACGACACTGTCATGCTGCTCGCCGAGGGTGCTTTGCACCAGCTTGGCGATCTTCGCGAGCCGGCGCGCCCGGTTGGGCTTAACTGGCATCAGCAGCTCGGCCGCGTACCGCAGTTCCTTGGCTGCCTTCCGTACCTCGTGCAACGCGAGGTCGTGACGGGGTCGATCGATTGTCTCGTCTGCGACTCGAATCACGGTGAACAGGGCCTGGATGCGGTGATCGACGGAGCCGATAAGCACGCTGGCGGCCGTGCTCTCCGCCTTCTTGCTCAACCCGGGATTGGCGACAAAGGCGTCCATCGAATCGAGGAGTCCAAAGTAGCGCTCCGAATCGAGGGATTCGAGTATTACCGATTTTGCGGCTGCGGTCTCCAGTGCGAGCTGATGCAACATCCACTCGCCGATCGGCCCTACGATCTGCGCCGCGGGTTCGGTGCGCAGCCGCCCGGCGAGACGCTCGGCGATCACGTCGAGATCGCGCGCCGCGCCAAGGGTATGCCCGATCCATCCCAGCTCCCGGCGCAGCGTCGACGCATTGTCGTCGGAGATCAGGCCGTGGAAGGTGCCGATCGTGGCGCGAAACTTGGCGATCGCGATACGCATGTCGTGAATCGATTCGGGGTAGTCGTGCCGCACCAATGGATCGTTGTGCACGATATCGTCGCGATACCCGCGCAGGGCGGTGATCACAAGAGAGCTCGCGGTACCTGGCGCGAACGCAGCGGGCTCCGGATGTTTCGGCACGATGTCGCCGAGTGCGCGCGAGAGCTTGGACGGAGAGCCGGATCGGGAGACTCGATTGACCGCGAAGAGCTTCTCGGCGGCCTCGAGCACGGGGATTCGCCCATCGACGAGCTCAAGCTCCCACTCCCGCCAGTTCTGTTGCAGTATCTCGCCGACCAGCCGCTCTGACTCCACCTCGTCGTCGCAGAACAGGGCCAGAAGTTCGTCGCCCGTACCGCGCAGCCGGTGTACCGTCCGATGGGTGGTCAGGCGCACAACCGGTGCGAGCTGCCGTGAGCGCACAATCGCGGCAACCTGCTCGCGCAGCCGCCGAGGAACGGATTGGGCATCCGTCCCGAGCGGCTCGTGCACTTCAGAACGTTCGTCGTCAGACACCGGCAGTTTCAGGTGCCAACCCGGGTCATCCCCGCCGCTGCGGCGCCGAAGGGTGATGTGATGCGCCGCGAGCGCGAATTGCTCGGTGTCGAAATAAACGGCATCGAGTTTGAAGACCTCTGACTGCTCGACGCGCTCCACTCCGTCGATCGACAGCAGATCGGGCAATGCCGTCGATCCGGTGACGTCGTACTTTCGCTCGATCTCCGGCGCATCCGAATTGGTCATGTCGAGAGTGTAAGTCGCGGCGGTGAATGGGGCGTGAACGGGCTTCGAGTAGGTCTGGTCCCTGAGCTTCGCCGTGGAATCGGCAGCAGATCTCGCAAGAGTGACAATGCGATCGAAATACACGCGACCGACGGAGGAATCACCGATTGGGCAGACTCCAGCGCCTTTCAATTCCTGAAAGGAGCAACTCCAGGGGAGGGGGGATATCGACGAAGAGATTTTCAAGGATTCGGATGTTCGGGACAGCGTTCGTCGTCGTGGTCGTTCTGGAAGCGCCAGACAACCTCTCGCCGTGGACCTATGGTGATGTCGTCCGGTGTGCGGTTGCCGTCCTATCTCGGCTGCAGGGTCCGACCGTTCGCAGGTCAGGGTCAAGGGCGTGTCGCAAGCTCCGGAGCCGTAGTGGCAGCCCGCACCTCGGGTCCGATTCCCAACGCGTCCCGGTAGATTTGCCGAAAGCCCCCACCCAATCCGATTGGTCAGTTGGCTCAGGCCTTCTGTATCGCGGTGTTCACGGTGTCGACGACCGAGCGTGGACTGTCGGCGGTGAGAACGAGCCGCATTAAATGCTCGTCGGCGAGTACGATGACGATGGTTTCACCGGGGGCGCTGATGTTGGAGAACGATTTGTCGCCGTCCTTCGTGAAGGTACCGGCCTACTTTCCGGGGATTGCCAATCCAGAGGCACACAGGCCCTTGGGCTCATCGTTCGCACCGGGATCGAACGTCGCTCCATGGACGTGCGTCAAGGGAATCTGAAGGTCCTCTTTGAAGGACCAGATCTTGTCCAGACCTTTCGGTTCAACTATGAGCAGCGAATCGGTCACGGTCATGGTATTCATTTGCGGTCCTCATTCGTAGGGCGGGCGGGGGACAAATCATTGGTTCTGGTTAATAGTCGCTGGCCTAGCGATTCGGCGGTGTGAGCTATTTCTTCGTGTTTGACAATGTCAAATACGACGGGACTGACTTCGAAGTTGCGGTGCGCTAACTCCATCAAGGCCACTAGGAGCAGGTCGCGGAAGCTACTGTGGCGCTTTCCGATACGCTCACCCCGACGACGCTGGTGTCCATTGCGCTCGCGCTCAAAGGCCTCGACCTGAGCAAGATCGTCTTCGTGCAATACCCGACCGGGGCAGACCCAGCCGACCCGAACCGGGTTGTGCCTCTTTTAGCCGCCGGAGCCGCCCTCGCCGCGGCGTTGAAGTCTGACCAACAGATCTCCCTCACCGGCTCACTCGGTGAAGCTACCTTCGCCGACCCGAACACCGTTCCAACACCAACACCGACCCCCTCCGGCCCTGCCACCACCGCACCAAGCACGGCACCGGCACCGTCCACTATTGCGCTTCCCTCCACGATTACCGGCCAGCGGGCAGACCAAAGCACCTGCACAAAGGGTTTCAGCAACCACAAGTGACCGGCACCCAGCACTGCCGTGCCTTGCCTTGCTTTGCTTTGCCGACACAATCCCTCCCAGTACTCGCCCTTTCCAGGCACCAACCATAAAGCCCCCCGTCACCCTCTGATGGTGGACAATAATGGCCCGCAAGCCGAACCTCTACCGGGTAGGGGACGGACCCTGGTGCCCGAGGCTGGACACCTTCCGATTGTTGTATTACCAGCAACTCCTCACGTCTCTCCGGCCGTGATCGTACGTCTCAATAGCAAGTGCGCATGTACGCTCGTTGGCATGCCGATAGAGAATAACCCCGTCGCGGGCGACGCCGCCGTGGCGGTTACTCCCCCTGGCTGTGACGTCTTCACCACGTACATCGGATCGTACGAGCCTCTTCACCGCGGCGATGCAGCAGTGGATGCGCAACTGGCACCAGCGCCAGAAGTTCCGCCTGGCATCACATCACCACTTCCTACTGTCGATGAGGTCGACGTGTGGTTGACCGAGTGGCAGGTCGCCGAAGATCATCTCCAAGTCGTGCTCGATGAAATCATCGCCTGGGATCTCATTCCTATGGACCAAGACTGGATCGCACGGCTGTTCGCCGACCGCCGGACCGTCCCACTTGAACTCGACACTTACGCAGGTGCAACCAGAGATAAGGACGCTGCTGACTGGACCCGCCTCGGCGGCACTGTAGTCCGTATCGACCAAATTTCGATTCGCTACGTACCCTCCACGGAACCACGAGAACCCGGTCTCGTCCCCGTACGCGGTGCGGCGGTCGTTCATACAGCGGCCTCGGTTTGGCCCATGCAGCCGCACCACGGATCGATCTGTGGATGGATCATCCGTATTCGCCAACCTTGACCGCCGGGCTCGCACCTTGTGCAAAGCAAAAACCGAGCGTCTCACTTCACGGCTATCTTCGCCCAGTCCAGAACAGCCTGCTTATCTGTGCCCGACAACCGACGATCACCGGGCGGGATATCCCGCGATCGCGGGAGCGCGCTCGAGGCCACTTTTTGACCGGTTCGGCCGCCCGTATGGGGAACGTTCTGCGGGGCGGACGGCCCAACTTGCCGCGATGCTCCGACTCGTGGTGGTCTACTTTTTGCACGATACCGAGACGGTGCCGCGCTGGACAGCGCAACGGCGTCGCTTCTGCCAGTAGCGAGCTCGACTCTTGCCGGTATACCCTGACCGCCAAGCGGGGTCGTATCTGGAGGTCGCCACGATGAAGTGGAAGTGTGCAGGGCTGGTCGGTATCTCTGCGGCTGCCCTGCTCTTGGTCGGCTGCACTGCGACACAATCTTCTGCCCAACACCCGTCGTCGGTGACGGCGCCTGCGGCCCCCCTCGCGCAGGTATGCCCGGTCACTTCACCTACCCGTGATTTTGTTCCGGGGTTCATCGGGCCGCAGTGGGCGGATCCAGTTTCCGGTCACGGGAATCTGTGGGTTGGGGCGTGGTGGAAAATTCCACAGTCCCTCGAGCAGGCCCGCACGAAAGCCGACGGGGATTCCGCCTACCCGTATGTGCAGAAGTACCCGACCTGGGCTGTGAAAGGCGGGGCGGTGACGAACGCCGGAGGTGCACCGCGGGTGAGCGTGAAATCACTTGATGGGCACGGTCATGGGCGCGGTGATACAGGTGGCTACACGAACGCATCGCTGAATGATGGCACTTCGGTGCATTGGTGGCCGACACTGGTGAGGTTTCCCACCACCGGTTGCTGGCAGGTCACAGAAACCGTCGGCGAAGACAGCATCGTTTACGTCGTCAAGATCTGACCCAGACACAGGGATTTCTGGAATCGCGGCAGTCCCAATCCCAGGCGGCAGCCCACCTGACAAGACGTGACGTCGCACAAGGGGAACGATAAGCGCGACAATTCCGAATTTGGAACGAGGGAGTCCAGAGGCGAACATTCATGAGACGGTGATTATGACTTTTAGTACAGTCCAACGTCGCCAGGGCCTAGGCCGCCTTTATGCTTCGGGGATGGGGCGACATGTCGAACCGGACCAGACTGGCGAGACGCCTGCCGCCGCGCGACTACGCCGCCGCAACCAACGCCGAATTTTGTTTTTGAATCGGATGCCTCGATGGTGGCCACCTCGAATGCGATTCGTGTGGCTTTATGTCGTAAGGCCCGTGGCCTCACTCATCAACTTCGTCCTGAACGGTATTTGATGACTCCGTTTTCATACTGAGCTATCGCGACCCTAAGAGGGGTTCACCGAGACGCGGAAGCAGTCAAATGGGAACCCTAAGCGCTTCCTAGGCGGCGGTGAAAACGCGAAATTCACTCCCGCCAGAGTTCAAGCCGCGCGAGGGCTGAGTATGAATATGCTGCCTGTGATCAGCTGTACAGCAATCAACGCCACCGACATTGATGTGAAAGTTGAAGTAGTCATGCTTACCTGCGACGGACGTTGTTCAGCGTGGCCCATCTCATCGCCGGAGCGCAGTCGGGTGATTGGACGGAGCGGTCCATGGAGCTCGCGAGGATTGTGTCGCCGTTGTGATAAACCGTGGTGGGGATCGGCAGGCAACCGAGATAGTCGCCGGAGTCTGTCGATTGGACAATGCAGGAGGCCTTTGCATCGTGCAGCTCTGCATCTACCTCGGTCAGTTCCCCGGTCGAGATATAAGCCGTAGTTCCACAACCGGTAATCGTTATTCCGATACTGAGGTCGTCCTTCACCCACATCCCCACCGGAAACGGAGAGAGCACCTTTCCCAGGGCGGTGTCTATCGCCACGGCAGCCCAAATCGCTCCCGTCACCCCCGCGGCAAAAAAGACAGCTATCGAAATAGCGACAATCAACCACACTCGACGCA
>JBKJLH010000038.1:0-57674 GCA_046597035.1 Lacisediminihabitans sp. | reverse complement strand
CCCTCCCCTCCCCACCCCACCCCACGCCTTATCACCCCACCCCACGCCTTATCACCCCACCCCACCCCACGCCTCCCCACCCCTCAGGTGTCAACTTCGCATGCGTCCGGGCGTCCGGAACCTGCGAAGTTGACACCTGACGGGCTTGGCGGACGCGAGTGGGCTTGGCGGACGCGAGTGGCGTGACGGACCGTCCGGGCATCCGGCCGACCGATCCCCCCACTTCGCCCACCCTGGGGTGTCAACTTCGCATGCGTCCGGGCATGCGAAACCTGCGAAGTTGACACTTGACGGGCTTGGCGGACTTGAGCGGGCTTGGCGGACTTGAGCCGGCTCGAGGTATGGCGGGGTTAGTTGCTCGGCGTGGGCGACGGCGTGGAGGATGACGCCGGCGGGATGCCCGCGGCAGTGGCAGCGAACTTCAGGAAGTCGCCCTTGCCGTCCCACCGTTTTCCGTTGACGACTACCGTCGGGGTCGAGAATCCGCCCAATGACGGATTGATGAGCGACGCGGTAGTAGTCGTGACCTCCGTGGATTTGCTCACCCAGGACTTGAATTTCTCGGTATCGATGCAGCTCGTGACCGAGGAATCGGTGATGCCTGCCTGTGCTATCAGCGTCTTGATCCCGGGGTCGGTGAGCCCATTGGACCCCTCTGTCGGCTGCTTCTCATAGAAGACCATTTGCGCCGCAAGAAATTTAGACGGATTGTAGTTCGCTATGCAGGCGGCAGCATTCGCCGCACGGCTGGCATATCGGCTCTGGCCGTAGTTGCGGTCGAGGATTGAGATGGGATGCACCTCGAGAGTCGCCGATCCGTTTGCGACGAGCTTCTGAATCTGGGTTGCGTAGCTTGCCTCGAACCCCTTGCAGGCCGGGCAGGCCCAGTCCACATAGGTGACGATGTGGGCGATTCCACCGGTGGCGTCGGTTTTCGTGGCCTCCGGCTTGCCGTCTGCCGCCGCCGCCGGAGTCGTCGTGGGGGTGGCCACCCCACTCGCGCCGGTGAAGAGGATTCCGCTGCTCGCCATATTCTTTGGGCCGGGTGCGCCCGGGGCGGTGGGCTGCACCACGATTGCGACAACTATCGCGATGACCGCGAGGATCGCAACACCGATGCCACCCTGAAGCAGGATCTTGGTTCGACGCTGACGTTTCTTCTCGGCCTCGCGCTCGAGGCGGGCTGTCTCACGGGCGGCCTCCCGTCGATCCTTCTTCCCCTGCGGAGAGTTCGAGGTGTTTGAAGGAGCCATATTTCGGTAACCAACGTTCTGTGAGATGGACGAGGATGTGGGCGGAATCTACGGGGTGGAGCTGGGCTAATTCACTGTGTGAGCTGAGTTTTCACCGATGCTGGCGTCACAGGCGGTGGATCACGTCGAGTTGGACCTGTGCGAGCGCGGCGACGATCACGTAACTCACGAGAGTGATGAGCGGAACGTATCCGTAGGCCGCCGCCCCCAGGGTACGTAAACGCGCAGAAACGGGGATGTGGCCGGCTTTCAGGTTATGGAAGGTGATCAACCAGAATGCGGGGATCACCGCCGACCAGGTCGCCATGCACCACGGACAGAGCGTTCCCAGCATAAAAATGCTTTCGGTGATGAGGAAGATGACGAAGGCGAGGGCGAGTGTGATGCCAACGTTGAGCGCGATCCAGAACCAGCGAGCGAAGGTCACCCCACTGATGATGAGCACCGCGATCATGAACATGGCAACCCATCCACCGACCCCGATGAGAGGATTCGGAAAGCCGAACAACGAGCCCTGCCACGACGAAAGATTCTTGCCACACTGAACAAGGACGCTCACATTGCACGACGGCGCTACCTCCGGAGTGGTGAAGGTGCCCACCTTGTCCACGGTGAGCCGGAAGGCCGCGAAGAATCCGGCGACGGATGCGACGGCCAGGAACATCCCGAGCTCGAGAGGCCGCCCGTCACTGATCAGGCGTGGCAGAGCCAGCGCGAACACGAGCGCCATGAGAACCAGCTGGGCCGCAAGAAGCCAGGTGACAGCGAGGGGGACAACAAAGGCGAGGTAGACCGCCCAGACCTGGAAGACCACCCCAACCGCGAAGATAGTAGCAAGAGCGCGCCACCAGGCGGGGGATATCGCGGCGCCAGCATATTGAGCGGCTCCCACAGTGAGAGCGATGACAAATAGCGCCATCGAGAAGGCCGAGGAGGGATAGCCGAGTTCGTTATCGGCCCCGGCGAGCTTCGGGATTCCGCTCGATGACTCGATGCCGGCGAAGGTGACCACCGTGCCGATGAACGAGACGAGGACACCGACGGCACCAAGAGCAGTAAGGGTGAGGAGGCCACGGCGAGAGAGAGCTGCCGGTCGGATCGTGGTCACCCTGAGGATTATTGCATGAGCCAAATGCAGCGTTACTGGCAAGGCATGCGATAATTTGAAGTAGTCATGCGAGCCGCGCTCGATATGACGCCAAAGAATGCTTACCGGGCACTGTGCGACGAAACCTGAGGGTTGCCGAACACAACACCGGGCCGTGTCGAATCGGCTTCGATCTGACAAAGATCGATTCCCATCGAGAACACGTCGGATAGCGAGTTCCGAACAGAATCACCAAGACAAGCGAACGAGACCAGAGCCAGCCCCAGCGTGTCACAGCGACCGGGGGCCGGGGGCCGGTGTCAAAGCGAAGAATTAGCGGCAGATCGACCGAGGCCAGAATCGCCGGAGTCGGAAACCGCGACGAGAGAGTACCCGACGGGTCGCGCGGCTTCCCGTTCCGGGCTAGGAGTGCGCCAGCGATGGTGGAGACAACTACAAATAACAACGACGGTTCGGAGCAGAACGAACCGAAAAAGCGCTCGCGCCTCTTCGGCTCGCGTCGGGCATCCAAGGCCACTGCGGCTCCGGAAACGGTGGCTCCCCCCCAGCTGGTGATCCCGGAAGCGAAAGTCGAGGAGCGGACGCCCCCGGAAGCGAAGGTCGAGCTGCCCAAGGCGGATGCCACGTCGGTCGACAACAATGCCCCGGCGAAGCGGGCGCCTTCTCGTCGTGCAACTGCTGCGAAGTCCGATGCTGCGAAGTCCGATGCTGCGAAGTCCGATTCTGCGAGGTCCGATTCTGCGAGGTCCGATTCTGCCCCGAGTGCTGGTGAGGAGCCGGCGGCAGAGCCGAACACTCGGGAACCCGAGAAGGTACCGATTGCGCGACCGGCGACATCCGTGCTGTTCCAGGCGCCGGATCTACCGGTGCTTCCGTCACGATCGGGAGATCGGGATGACGATTTCGATGACGAGCCGCGGGACAATCGTGGGCCTCGCAACTCCCGAAACTCGCGAAACAGCGATCGTACGGATGACCGAAACAACGATCGAAACAACGACCGAAACAACGATCGCAATAACGATCGGGACAACGATCGCAATAACGATCGGGACTCCCGGGACGACGACGGCGAGCAGACGACGCTCCGGCGCCGCTCACGCCGTCGCGCTGGCGACGAAGACCGCGACTCTGGCACCTCGAACTCGGACAACGGCAACCCGACCAACACCGTCGTCAAGGTACGCACGCCACGCCCCGCACCCGAGCTGAGCAACGAGCCGACGAAGGTGCGCGGATCCACCCGTCTTGAGGCGAAGAAGCAGCGCCGCCGTGATGGACGCGACGCAGGCCGCCGCCGCCCGGTGATCACCGAGGCCGAATTTCTCGCCCGCCGCGAGAGTGTCGACCGCAAAATGGTCGTTCGCTCCAAGTTCAACCGTATCCAGATCGGGGTGCTCGAAGATGGAGTGCTCGTCGAGCATTACGTGGCCAAGGCCGCGGATGCCAGCCTGATCGGAAATGTCTACCTCGGTCGCGTGCAGAACGTACTGCCGAGCATGGAGGCTGCCTTCGTCGACATCGGACGCGGACGCAACGCCGTTCTGTACTCCGGTGAGGTCGACTGGGAGGCCGCGGCAGAGAACTCCGCCGATGGCAAGAGCCAGGCTCGTCGCATCGAGCTCGCTCTCAAGCCAGGCGACAAGGTGCTCGTACAGGTGACGAAGGATCCGGTTGGCCACAAGGGCGCTCGTCTCACCAGCCAGGTCAGCCTCCCGGGCCGCTACCTCGTGTATGTGCCCAATGGATCGATGAACGGTATCAGTCGCAAGCTGCCCGACACCGAGCGCGCCCGTCTCAAGAAGATCCTCAAAGAGGTGCTGCCGGAGAACGTCGGCGTGATTGTGCGCACCGCCGCCGAGGGTGCGACCGACGAGCAGCTCACGCTGGATGTCAACCGCCTCACCGCCCAGTGGGCCGCGATCAGCGCGACCCTGGAAAACGTGCAGGCGCCTGCGCTGCTGCACAGCGAGCCCGATCTGCTGGTCAAGATCGTGCGAGATGTCTTTAACGAGGACTTCCACGAGCTGGTTATCGAAGGTGAGGATGCCGAAGCCACGATCAAGACCTATCTCTTGCAGGTCGCGCCAGATCTCGTCGACCGGGTGCAGACCTACGAGGGCACCGTCGACTCGTTCGACGAGTACCGCATCACCGAACAGATCGAGAAGGCGCTCGACCGCAAGGTCTGGCTGCCCTCGGGTGGTTCGCTCGTCATCGATCGCACCGAAGCCATGACTGTCGTCGACGTCAACACCGGCAAGTTCGTCGGCTCCGGCGGAAACCTCGAAGAGACGGTCACCAAGAACAACCTCGAGTCGGCTGAAGAGATCGTCCGCCAGCTGCGCCTTCGGGACATCGGTGGAATCATCGTCGTCGACTTCATCGACATGGTGCTCGAGTCGAACCGGGACCTCGTGCTCCGCCGACTCGTCGAGTGCCTCAGTCGTGACCGTACCAAACACCAGGTCGCCGAAGTCACCTCGCTCGGCCTGGTGCAGATGACCCGCAAGAAGCTCGGGCTCGGCCTCATCGAGTCGTTCAGTGAACCTTGCGAGTTCTGCGCCGGTCGTGGAATCATCATCCACCACGACCCGGTCACCCGCCATCGCCAGTCCGTCCAGCCCGAGACTCCGCGTCGCGGACGCGGCAAGGGGGGTAACGGCGGGAACGACTCCGGGCGCTCGAACGGATCGGCGAACACTGGTTCCTCCGCCGGCCAGAAGCCCAATGGCGGAACTCACGCCATCACGGAAGATGTAAAGAACGCGCTCGCCCAGATCGCTGCGTCGACCATCGCGCATGCGTCAGGAGAAGAGCGAGCCGCGGCATCCCCCGCTCCGGAAGCACAACCCGCGGCTCCCGAGGTCGTACTCGAATCGCCGAAGGTGGAGACCCCCAGGGTCGAAGCGGTGACGGTTGCCGCAGCGGAAGCTGCCGTCGAGATTCTCGACATCCCGGTGAAGAAGAGTTCGCGGGGACCGCGCCGCATCTCCAGCCATGATGCCGAGCAGATCCTCGACTCGGTGCTCGATGCGCTACCGGAACCCAAGCAGCCCGGGCAGGGCCGCTCGCGCGTCTCTCGTCGAGCATCCAGCGCCGGTACCGTTCGTACCTCGCAGTCGACCGAGGGTTCGAGCAACCAATAGCGAGCCGCGGTGGCGATTCCACCGTCACGACGTATGATTCCGCAGGTGGGCATCCGGGTAGCAGAGCGCGAGCGAAGCAGCATCCGGCGGCCCACCATCGTCGGTCTTTCTGTGGGAATCGTCGGCATAGTCGCGATCTTCGTCGTGCGCGCGCTCACTCCAGCCCTCGGCCCGTGGTCGCTTCCCAACCGTCTTCAGGACCTTCTCACTCTGTCGATCAGCGTGATCATCGAGTCCTTGCCGTTCGTGATTCTCGGCATCGTCTTGTCGATCGTCGTGCAGGTCTGGGTTCCTGACCGCTGGATTATGCGCATCCTGCCGCAGAACGCGTTTCTCCGGCGTGGGATGATCTCGTTCCTCGGCATCTTCCTTCCGGTCTGCGAGTGCGGCAATGTGCCGCTCGCCCGCGGTCTCATCGTCAAGGGCTTCACGGTCTCGGAGTCGATGACCTTTTTGCTCGCCGCTCCGATCGTCAACCCGATCACGATCCTCACTACCGGTCAGGCCTTCGGCTTCGACAGCTGGGTATTCGCGGCTCGCCTCGTGGGCGGCTTCGTCATCGCCAACGTGATCGGATGGATCTTCTCGAAACATCCTGACCAGGACAGCCTGCTCACGGATCGTTTCGCCGCGGAATGCCGGCTGCCCGACCCGCACGAACACGACCAGAGCCGCTGGCAGAAGAGCGTGGAGCTCTTCACCCGCGAAAGCGGCGTGATCATGCCGGCCCTGTTCATCGGCTCGCTCATCGCCGGTCTTGTCCAGGTTGCCGTACCGCGATCGGTGCTGCTCAGCCTCGGAGGTAACCCGCTGTGGTCGATCCTCGCGATGATGGCGCTCGCGTTCGTCGTCTCGGTGTGCTCCAACGTGGACTCCTTCTTTATCCTGCCCTTCGCCAGCACCTTCATGCCAGGCTCGATTGCGGTGTTCCTCGTCTTCGGGCCGATTATCGATATCAAGATGCTCACCCTCATGCGCACCACCTTCCGCACGAAAGTGTTGGTGCAACTCACCGTGATTGTCGGGTTGCTCAGCGCCCTGATTGGATTGGCCGTGAACTATTTTGCCTAGATTCACCCGCTGGCAGGGCATGGCGCTGTGTGCTGCGGCGCTCGTCTCCACCGTCTGGCTCGCCGCCACCAACCAGCTCATCCTGTACATCCATCCGCGCTATATCGTCTTCACCGTGATCATGGCCGCCATGGGGTTGGTGCTCGTCGTGGCGAGCTTCTGGAGATCGCCAACACAAGATCATGAACATGATGAGCCGCCGCGGCGGGGCTACCGCAGGATCATCTCTATCGGTGCGACGGTACTCACTCTCGTCGTGGGGGTCGCTCTTGTCGTCGTGCCTCCCGCGACCCTCACTACCGCCACAGCCGATCAGCGCGTCATCAACAGCACCCAGGTGGGCTCGGGTACGAAGACGGTGGAGTCCGCGGCAGCCGCCCCCGCCGGTGCGTTCGCGCGCTTCTCGGTGCTCGACTGGTCGTCCCTCCTTCGCCAGACGACCGACGCCAGCTTCTATCGCGATAAGGCGGCGAACGTGGTGGGGTTCATCACCAAGGACACGGATGACCCGCAGAACGTCTTCTACGTTTCCCGTTTCGTGATCACCTGCTGTGCGGTCGACGCCCAGCCGGTGGGTGTTCCGGTCTACCTGCCCAACTGGCAGAACGGGTTTGCGGCTGACCAGTGGGTCAAGGTGAGTGGTTCGTTCGAGACGAACCCGAGCACAAAGAGCCAGCAGTCCATCGCACTGGTGCCCACCAGCACGACGAAAGTGGATCAGCCGAGTGAGCCGTATCTCTACTGACAATGCGGATACCGCCGGCGACGCGACCCGGCCATTCCGCCGCGCTCTCGCCATCACCGTTGTCGCCCTCGTGATTCTGGTTGCTGGCTTCGTAGGGCTCAACTATCTGCAGGGGCCCAAGCTGTCGAGCGGCAGCGTCGATGCCGCTCGGGTGGTAGTTCGGGCCGGCCAGCAGCTGCGGCTTTTCGCCAACCAGAGCATCCGCGACGTCTCGAAGCAGAACGTGTCAGTGAGTCCTTCCGTTCCGTTCACGGTGAGCACCTCCGGCGCCGTAATCGCGGTGCAGTTCGCTGACCGACTCCACTATGCGACGAAATACTCAGTGCGGGTCTCGGGTGTCGCCAACGCCTTCCAGCCGCGGGTCTCCACCTTCGACTATTCGTTCACTACTGGCGCCGCAGAGATCTATTACCTCCATCGGGCTAACCCGGCCGCTGGGGCAGGGCAGGACGACTCGATTGTGCGCACCGGTCTTCGCGGCAATGAGCGCACCATCGTCTACTCGGCACCGCGCATCCAGCAATTCGTGGTCTTCGCCCAGGCGATCGCGGTCACGACTCTCGCTGACGACGGCACGAGTTCACTCTCCCTGGTGGGAGCCTCGAGCAAGTTGGTCGAACATATTCCATTACCGGGACCCGGCACGATCGACGAGCTGCGAGGCGAATCGGATGCCGGCCTTCTGGGCTTCGTCTTCACCAGTGTCGAAGCTGCCGGCGCCCGAGAGTTCAACTCGGTGCTCATGAGGGTCGACCTCACCGGTGCCCACACGGTGGCTCCCGTACCCGGCCTCTCCGGCAAGCCGCTCGAAGTGGACGCCTGGGGGTTCCTCGGCGGCAGCACAAGCATCGTCGCCCAGGGGAGCGACCAGACCGTGCTGTTGATCGATGCCGCGAAGACTGGCCCGCCAGTTCCGCTCGGGCAATACACCGCGCTCGGGCGGAGCTCGCCCGACGGGAAGACCATTGTCGTGAAAGACGTTTACGGCCCTATCGCATTTTCGCTCGCCGACGGCACGGAGACCCGTATCCCGTCGCTTCCAATCGCCGGGGCATCCACCTACGGAGGCGATGTCGTGCTGCTCGGAAAGGGTACGGCTCGGGTGCAGCAAGTAGCCGTCTTCGATTCGGCGACGGGCGGAAAGTACCAGAGCTATCTCGTCTACGAGAACGGACCGAGCGCTCGAGTTCTGTACCAGACGAAGGACGACGCGGGCAGTATCGAAGGTTTCAGCGTCTCTCCGAATGGCCAGTTCGTCGCCGTCAACGTGATCCCCGACTATGCGAACAGCGTTTCTGATGACTATCCAGTCGATGCGCAATCCACGTCGATTTCTACGGTATTCATCGACATCGCGAGTGGTGCGGTCGTTCGCAGCGTGGAGGGTTTCGACGAGAGTTGGTAGTCCGCAGCAGCGAAGGTTCTGCGCTTACAGTCGGCGGCGTTGCCGCTGGGACACTCTCAGTCCACTGTCCCGCAGCCGTTCCACGAGTTGTCGGATGGTTACGGGTTCTGCCCCCGACGCCACAAGCTCGTCATACCTGTTCTCTGGCACGTCGTAGTGATCGAGATCGAAACTACGCAGGGGGATACCCATCCGACGGGCAAAATCGTGCAGCTCAGCGAGAGAGCTGTCGCTCACCAGGTGAGACCAGAGCATCTCGTACGCGAGCCACCTAGGCTGGTCGATGAGGACGGTCATTGGCCGATTCTAGACAGGAAGGGTTTGCAGATGACGAAGATCGCACACCGCGTCGTGCGCCAGCACGGCTTTCTCGTTGCTCTGGCTTCTGGGCTCGTGGTGCTCGCCGTCAGCCTCGTCCAGAACGTATTGAACGCTGTGATCGGCCAACTCACCCTCCTCGGCTCGAGCGACGTGCCGGCCTGGCAGTGGTGGGCGGGATCTGCTACTCAATTCGCCACTATCGCGGTACCGCTTGCCGTCGGCGTATTCTTCAGCTTCTGGTTTGTCGCCCCGATCGGCCCCGACCTGCACGTCGCACACGTGATCACCCGTTCGATACTCGCCACCGGGGCGGGCGCGGGGCTCGTCTTCCTGACCCTGCTGGTGACATCCGCTGCTTCCCTTGTCACGACTGGGCTTCTGGGCCAGATCCGCTTGGGGCAGATTGCCGGAGATCACATTCTGAACTCGATCGGCTTCGCGCTTGCCACTGCCGGGCAGCAGTTTTTGACCGTGGCACCTCTCGTCATTCTTGTCGGAGTCCTGCTGAGATTGTGGCTGGAACGGCATCCGTCCGAGCATGAAGTCATCGGCATTGTCGACACGGCATGAACACACCCACCAGCGTTTGACCCGAGCCGCGATGATCGACTATTATTGACCTTCGGTGTGTGCTGGGCTATGCCCGCAACCGAATGCACACTAAGACTTCTGCCGAAATCATCGGTAACAGTTCACAGAGTTAGGGTTCCCAAGTGGTTTACGCAGTTGTGCGCGCCGGTGGTCGGCAGGAAAAGATCGAGGTCGGCAGCATCGTCGTTCTCGACCGCATCAAGGCCGACAAAGACGGCAACGTCGAGCTCGTGCCAGTGTTGCTGGTCGATGGCGATAACATCACGCACGACGCTGCGGCTCTTGCGAAGGTGACGGTGACCGCAGAGGTCGTCGGCGATCTGCGCGGTCCGAAGATCGTGATCCAAAAGTTCAAGAACAAGACCGGGTACAAGAAGCGCCAGGGCCACCGCCAGGAGCTCACCCGCATCAAGATCACCAGCATCAAATAGACCGAGACAGAAACGCAAGGGCTGAAAACTCATGGCACACAAAAAGGGCGCAAGCTCAACTCGTAACGGTCGCGACTCCAACGCGCAGCGACTCGGCGTCAAGCGCTTCGGCGGCCAGGTCGTCAGTGCGGGCGAGATCATCGTCCGCCAGCGCGGCACGCACTTCCACCCCGGCGTCAACGTCGGCCGCGGCGGTGACGATACCCTGTTCGCTCTGGCGGCTGGTGCTGTCGAGTTCGGTGCCAAAGGCGGCCGCAAGGTCATCAACATCGTGGTTGCTGCGTAGGCGACCTTTCTCGATACGGTCGCTACTCGGCCGGCGTGATTCAGTGGGTTCGGGCGGGCTTCGGCCCGCTCTTGCCTGTTAAGCGGTAACTCAGTACACGAAGGGATGTGTTGTGGCTACCTTCGTCGACCAGGTAACACTCCACCTCAGCGCCGGTGATGGCGGCGACGGTTGCGTCTCGGTCAAGCGCGAGAAGTTCAAGCCTCTTGCCGGCCCCGACGGTGGCAACGGCGGTGACGGAGGTGACATCGTCCTGGTGAGCGAGATGGGCGTCACGACACTCCTCGGCTTCCATCGCGCTCCCCATCGCAAGTCCGAAAAGGGCGGCCAGGGCATGGGGGACAACCGGAGCGGCTCCGATGGCGCAGAGATCGAGCTCGCCGTTCCGCTCGGCACCGTCGTAAAGGACGCCGACGGGAACGAGCTCATCGACTTCACCGAGCCGGGCATGCGTTACGTTGTGGCTCCCGGCGGACAGGGCGGTCTTGGCAATGCCGCCCTCGCCTCGACGAAGCGCAAGGCTCCGGGCTTCGCGCTGCTGGGTATCCCCGGCTGGGAGGGCGATGTCTTCCTCGAGCTCAAGGTCGTGGCGGATGTCGCATTGGTCGGTTACCCGTCCGCCGGCAAGTCCAGCCTCGTCGCTGCGATCTCGGCAGCGAAGCCGAAGATCGCGGACTATCCCTTCACCACGCTGCATCCGAACCTCGGTGTCGTGGAGTCGGGCGACTCTCGCTTCACCGTCGCCGACGTGCCGGGACTCATCGAGGGAGCGAGCGAAGGCAAGGGCCTTGGCCTCGAATTCCTGCGCCATGTCGAGCGTTGCTCCGCCCTGCTGCATGTGCTCGACTGTGCAACCCTCGAGCCCGGCCGAGACCCGATCAGCGATCTCGATGTGATTCTCGGTGAGCTTGCCGCGTACCCAGTTCCCGAGGGCCAGCTTGCGCTGCTCGACCGTCCCCAGCTCATCGCTCTCAACAAAGTCGATGTTCCGGAGGGTCGCGAACTCGCCGACCTCGTGCGCCCCGAACTCGAGGCTCGCGGTTACCGCGTATTCGAGATCTCCGCCGTCAGTCGCGAAGGCTTGCGGGAACTCTCCTTCGCGCTGGGTGAGCTGGTGGATGCCGAACGCGCCCAGAAGGGCGCAGTGCCAGTGAAACAGCGGATCGTGCTTCGCCCCCGCGCCACCGGCGATGCCGGATTCACGGTAAAGGTCGAGGGTGGGTCCGGTGGCAACATCTACCGTGTTGTCGGTGGCAAGCCCGAGCGCTGGGTCGCCCAGACCGATTTCAACAATGAAGAGGCCATCGGGTTCCTCGCCGATCGACTGGCAAAGTCCGGCGTGGAAAACGAGCTCTTCAAGGCGGGAGCCGTCGCCGGCTCGACCGTCATCATCGGCCCGGTCACCTTCGACTGGGAGCCCACGCTCACCTCGACCGCAGAGCTCTTGACCGCTCCGCGCGGCACCGACCCGAGGCTCGTGCAGAACGAGCGCCCGACGTCGAAGACCCGTCGTCAGGAATATCTCGACCGGATGGACGGCAAGGCCGAGGCGCGTGCGGAGCTCATCCGCGAGCGTGAGGCCGGTATGTGGAATGACGATGAAGGCTTCGCCATCGCCGACAAAGATGGCATCGAAACCGAGCGCGCCGCGGCCGAGTCGGAGGATTCGCCGGCGGATGTCTAGCTCGGTTCTTGCCCGCAGCGACATTCCAACAGCGGGTCGCATCGTCGTCAAGGTCGGCTCATCGTCGATCAGCGGTGCGAACGCCGACCAGATAGCCCCACTGGTGGATGCCCTCGCCGCGGCGCACGCGCGGGGGACCGAGGTGATCCTCGTGTCATCCGGGGCCATCGCTACCGGAATGCCGTACTTGAAGCTGGATGCCCGCCCTACTGACCTTGCGACGCAGCAGGCCGCCGCGGCTGTCGGCCAGAATGTGTTGATCTATCGCTACCAGGACAGCCTCGACCGCTTCAAGATCGTCGCCGCGCAGGTGCTGCTCACGGCAGGAGACCTCGAAAATCCGACCCATCGCGGTAATGCGCAACGAGCTATGGAGCGCCTTCTGGACCTGCGCATCCTGCCGATAGTGAACGAGAATGACACCGTCGCGACCCACGAGATCCGATTCGGAGACAACGACCGGCTGGCGGCCCTCGTCTGCCAGTTGGTGCGGGCCGACCTGCTCGTGCTGCTCTCCGACATCGACTCGCTCTATACGCGGCCGCCGGAGCAGCCCGGAGCCCGCCGCATTGCGGAGGTCGCATTCGACGACGCGCTTGCGGGGGTCGAGTTCGGCGACATCGGCTCGGCCGGGGTCGGAACCGGGGGTGCGGGCACCAAAGTAGCCGCAGCGAAGCTCGCAGCGGCGTCCGGAACTCCCGTGCTGCTCGCATCGACACGTCACGTTGCAGCCGCGCTCGACGGGGCCCAACTCGGCACCTGGTTCGCTGCTGCGCCGGACTGAGAACTCCCTCGGCAGAGGCGAGATACCGGTGGCGGTGCGCGTTGCTGTGAAATTCATCGATGAACTCTGTGGGCGCGCCGAAGAGGTGCACTGTGGTGATCGTCAACTGACGCCAGTACATCGTTGAAAGGACACGCCATGGCGAAGAAATCAATCGAAAAAGTCAGCTTCGATCCGATCCGCGCGGCTCATGATCTCGGCCTGCGCAGCAATCACGCCTATGTGATGGGGTTCGCGTCGATTGTGTTGTCTCTCCTCACTTGGCAGGCCTCACGGCTAAAGAAAAACCACGATAAGGCCCAGTCCGATCGCTGGGGCATCTTCGTCGGCCACTGGGCCGCCACATTCTTCGCCATCGGACTGGCTCTGAAGTCAGAAGAGTAGCTGGCACGCACAGTGGGAGCTGGATCGAAGTTTCGTATCCGGTTCCAGCTTCGAACTACACTGGCGGGATGCCTGAGACCGTCGTCGCCGAGCGTTCCTTCACCCAGAAACTGGTCGGCGCACGCGCTGCATCGCTTGTGCTGGCGACGGCCAACGCGGCCCTCAAGAATCGGGGGCTCCTCGCGATTGCGCTTGCTGTCGTCGAGCATGCGGATCGAATCATCCCGGCCAATGACCTCGACCTCGCTCGAGGGCGGGACGATGGTCTGAGCGTCGGGATGTTGGACCGTCTTCGACTCGATGAGTCGCGACTCGTCGGATTGGCCGACGCCGTCCGTCTCGTCGCCAGCCTCGTCGATCCGGTCGGTGAGAACGTGCGCGGCCAAACCCTGCCCAACGGACTCCGCCTGAGCGAGGTTCGAGTACCGTTCGGTGTCGTCGGGGTCATCTACGAGGCACGCCCCAATGTGACAGTCGATATCGCGAGCCTCGCCCTCAAGAGTGGAAACGCCGTCGTGTTGCGCGGGGGGAGCGCCGCCGAGAACACGAATCGCCTGCTCGTTGCGATCATCCAAGGCGCACTCGAGAGTGTCGGGTTGCCCGCCGATGCCGTCCAGACCGTCGACGAGTTTGGGCGCGACGGGGCGCGACAACTCATGCAGGCGCGCGGCCAGGTCGACGTGCTCATTCCCCGGGGGAGTGCCGACCTCATCGACACCGTCGTCGCTGAGTCGAAGGTTCCGGTCATCGAGACCGGTGCCGGAGTGGTGCACATCTTCCTCGACGAGTCCGCCGATGAGTCATGGGCCATCGACATCGTGCACAACTCGAAGGTGCAGCGCCCCAGCGTCTGTAATGCGCTGGAAACCCTGCTTGTGCACGAGGCCGCGGCAGAACGACTGCTGCCCTCCGTGCTCGGCGCACTTCGGGCATCCGGGGTCACTATCCATGCGGATGAGCGGACGCGCGCCATCTTTATGGATGCCGTGCCCGCGACGGAGGAGGACTGGCGCACAGAATATATGTCGCTCGACCTCTCGGTGCGAGTAGTCAGTTCGCTCGACGAAGCAATCGATCACATTCGCCGCTATTCAACTCATCACACAGAGTCGATCGTCACGAACGACGTCGGCAACACTGAGCGCTTTCTTGCCGAGGTTGACTCGGCTGTCGTCATGGTGAATTCCTCAACCCGCTTCACCGATGGCGGTGAATTCGGCTTCGGCGCCGAAGTGGGTATTTCCACGCAGAAGCTGCACGCCCGAGGCCCGATGGGCCTGAGCGAACTCACCAGTACCAAATGGGTTGTGCGTGGCGCAGGGCAGGTCAGGGAATAGGCATCTCAGGGCCGGTAAGCTTGCGTTCGTTGAAACACGCAGATACATGATTGGTGGATGTCGGTGCTACGCATGATCGTTCTCGCTGCTGAAGGGGCGAAAATCCCTCTATTTTTTCCCGCCTGGGTCTTCCCCATCATCGCGGCCGCCGGTTTCATTGCACTCGGTTTCGTCGTGTGGAGCTTCCGCGACGTCGCAAATCGACACAGCCAGAAGACCGGCGGATCGACAGCGAGTGGACACACGAACGATCACTAGCGCCGATCACGTGATGGCGGACAACAGGGCAAAGCGCCCGAAAATCGGGGTAATGGGCGGCACTTTCGATCCCATCCACCACGGGCATCTCGTCGCGGCGAGCGAGGTTGCGAATTCTCTCGGTCTCGACGAAGTTGTCTTCGTCCCCACGGGAATGCCGTACCAGAAGCCTGGAGCTACTTCGAGCGAGCATCGATACCTCATGACCGTCATCGCTACCGCCGCGAATCCCAACTTCACGGTAAGTCGGGTAGACATCGACCGTCATGGGCCCACCTACACCATCGACACGTTGCGTGACTTGCACGCCGAGAGACCGGAAGCCGAGCTCTTCTTCATCTCCGGTGCGGATGCCATCACGCAAATCCTGGACTGGAAAGACGTGGCCGAACTCTGGTCACTCGCTCACTTCGTCGCGGTGACACGACCCGGCCATTCGCTGACTATTTCCGGTTTACCGGAGTCAGACGTAAGCTTGTTGGAAGTGCCTGCGCTCGCAATCTCCTCCACCGATTGTCGCAGCCGGGTTAGCCGGGGATACCCGGTGTGGTATTTGGTCCCCGACGGTGTCGTTCAATACATCTCCAAACATCACCTGTATCGGAGTTTGACATGACAGCATGGCAAGACCAGCCGCCCGTGAGTCGGCGGCAAGTTCGGCAAGCCGAACGCGACGAGACCGTCGTCCCTCAGTCGACCTCTGAGCAGCTGAAGTCCGAGCAGGCTGGTCCCGATCAGACTAGCCCCGAGCAAGCGGATCCCGATCAGAATCTGGCCGGAGATACCTCCTTTGCAGGGTTGGCTCGTCAGGGCTGGGACGCCGAGGCGCGTCGTACTTCTACCCCGCAGCGGGTGCCGGAGAGCAGCGTCGAAGCAACCGTCGCTCGAGGTCGCCGCGTCCAACAGCCCGCAACCAACGAGCGCGCCGCCGGGATCGACCCAGAGCCACTCGCCTTCATTACCCAAGCCAGGCCTCAGGTACCGAACTATGACGGTAGGACCCTTCGTGAGAGCGCCGTCAGCGCGGTTTCGGAGGGGTCCGGCCTGCCCGAGACCCTTGAAGTGCCAGACGAGCGGACCACGCGAGAGCGTTCAGATTTCCGCACGCGTGATTTCAGCCCGCCCGAGAGCGGACGATCAGCGTTCCGTCCGGTCAGCCCATCACTGAACTGGGCTCCCCCTGTAGTCGCGTCCGTGCCGCAATCGAGCAATGGTCAGGCGATCCAGGCGGCGCCGCAGTCATCCGCGGAGTCATCCCGGCCCGAGCCGGTCCTTACCCGCCGACAAATGCGTGAGCTCGGCGTCGGCGGCTTTGTCACGACACCGAATGAGAACGACGAAGCAGAACGAGCCGCCGCTGCGGAGGCATCCGCCCAGGCGCAGCCGGACGCTGCGCTCGCGGCAGAAGCGCAGGTAGGCGCGGAAGCCGTCTCACCCGAGCGCCCGCGCTTCCGCGATCGCGCGAGTCGGGGCATTGTCGATCCCGAGTTCGAGCGTGAAGACGTGCGCCGCGAGGAGCAATCGGATTACTCGGTCCAGGCGCCCGACCTGGCCCCCAGCTACCTCACTGAGCCCCCTGCGCTCATCGAACCTCCGGTCCGTCCGCCCTTCACTGGAGCGATTCCGACGCGGGACGCCACAATCGCCGATATCGTGGAAGCCACTCCCGTCCCGATCGCTGTGTCACCGCCCATCGTGTTCGTCAGCACTCCGATTTTCGCCGTCGACTCGACCGTGCAGCCCGAGGTCGTTGTTGCCGAACTGGAAACCAACGAGGAGGAGACGCCAGCATTCGAGGACCTGCTCTTCCCGAGCGGCCAGTCCGTCGAGACCACGGTCGGTCCGGAACGCGGCGACGCCGTGCCGACAATCTTCGATGCATTCCTCGGCGAATCGGAGGCCCCGGCTGCGAGCGTCGCGATTACGACCCCGTCCGGCTCTGTCGTCGACGCAGACGACCCCTCCGTGCGGCCCGTCGGTCATTGGTCCACCCAGGCTCTCATCGACGACGGCGAGCAGGTGCAGGAGAACACCTTCGCCCGTGATGTGGGCGCGACGAGCGGTGCGATAACCACGAGCGCGCTTGTCTTGCCGTCGATGCCCACCGGAGAAGACATGATGGGTCCGCTCAGCGGTACGGGCGAGATCCTGATCACCGGATCGATCAACCTGCCGAGCAGCATGGGTACCACCGGAGTGCATCCGGCGCGATACGACCATTCCGATGTCGATGCTCTTCTCGAAGCCGACGACCGCGAGGACTCCTCCGATCCCGAATCTGCCCCGGTGCGCGCGATTCGTGCCGTCAGCACTAACACGGGCTCGGGCGACGTCATCAATTCGATGAAGCCGCGTCGGGCGAGCCGTCTTCCGCTCATCCTGATCGTTTCTGCAGCAGTCATGGCCATCGGCGTCGTCGTGCTTCTCGTCGCAGGGTTTATCTTCAAGATCTTCTAAGACTGTGACCTCTTCTTGCTCTTTACTCCCACCCCGAAGGACCCTGTGACTGCGACCGACCACGCCCGCGAACTCCTCCAGATCGCTGCGGCTGCAGCAGACTCCAAGCAAGCCGAGGATCTTGTCGCGCTTGATGTCTCCGGGCCGCTTCCTCTCACCGATATCTTCCTCCTCGCGACCGGACGAAATGAGCGCAACGTTGTCGCTATCGCCAGCGAGATCGAAGACAGGTTGATCCAAAATGGTTCCAAGCCGCTTCGTCGTGAAGGCCGTGCAGAAGGGCGTTGGATCCTCCTCGACTTTGGCGACCTCGTCGTGCACGTATTCCACGAGGAAGACCGTATGTACTATTCGCTCGAACGCCTCTGGAAAGACTGTCCGGTAGTCCCGATCTCTCTTCCGGTGCGCGAGTCCGCCGAATAAGCGAACTTCGGTATCCGGATGTCGGCCCTCGAGCTGCCGTCCTGGGGCGCGTCGCCGGGAGATACCGAGCGAGTGCTCGAATCGATCGACGCCTGGTCCGGGTCATCTGCGCTGGCCGCCGTCGTCGCCGCCTTCGCCGGGTTCGAGCCCGCTCTCGATGGTGAAAGCCGACTAGCGTGGATCGATGACTTCGCCGCTTCCCACTGGGACTTTCGCCAGGGCCGGGAGCGTGATTCGATCAGCCAGGAGGGACTGACCTCAGTCCAAACTGACATCGTGTGTGCAGCGAGCCCCGCTCTCGGGCTGGCGGGGCGGGAGACGCCAGCCAGGCGCCGTTATGACACGGTGATGATGACTGGGGGGATGGTGCGCGCCGGCATCGTGAAGCCGCGGTTCGTCGCCGAATTGCTCGATGGCGGACTCGAGTGCGATCGCATTCTGTTCCTCGGCGGATTCCGCGCGTTCTCGTCCGAAGAGGTATCCCTGGCACAGGAGCTCGGCGTGGACGCCGCCGACGAGTTCGGCGCGATGGTGTTTGGCTTAGAGCAGGTTTTCGGACCGCTCGGGCCACCGGAAGTCGTCGGTGAGAGGGGCGACACGCCACATTCATCATGGCGGCAGCTGACGTGGCATCGGAAGAATCTGCCGCGGCTGAGCGTGCTTGCGGCGCCGTCATCCGATCCCGTCCGTCGTCGCGCGAACTCGGCCGACACCTATCGTTTCTGGGCTGGCAACCGCCGGTCTGAAGCTGAAAGATCGGTGTTGCAGGTGACGACTCCGGTCTACGTGCCCTATCAAGCGGCCGTGGCGGTAGGCATCCTTGGGCTCGATCACGGCCTAGCCATCGAAACGGTGGGAACAAGCGTGACAGCGGGAGACCTCGGGGAATTCAGTCAGCCTTTCCTCGCGAAGCACCACCTGCAGGAGCTGCGCGCCGCTATTAGCGCCATGCTCGCCCTACGTCGTCAACTCGCAGCGTGACCCTGCCATCGCGAAAGCTGACCACGTTGCGCTCCGATGTGTAGTAATCTGACGTAGTTGCGTTCTTTGAAGTTCGACATGCGCAACATGGGTCCATGGCGCAGCCCGGTAGCGCACCTGCATGGCATGCAGGGGGTCAGGGGTTCGAATCCCCTTGGATCCACAGAAATACAAGGTCAGACGGTCGTTTCAAATCCCCAATCAGGGGGTTTGGGATGGCCGTTCGTCATTTCTTCGACACTTTTCTGCACCGTATGTTTTATTCGCGGGTGGCGTGCGGACCGTCTCGACGGTCTTCGGATCTGCCCGCACCCCTTTGCGGTAGGTACACCACGACTTCGCACCCCACCTGTTTGGGAATGAATTCATTTTCGATTTGAGCCCCGAGGCCCCGAGGCCCCGACGGCCATTGGGATGTGAATTTTCACTTCACCATTTTTCTGACGCGAGAGTCCACAAATCGGTTTGCGGTGCCGGGAGGAAACCCTTCGGCGAGCCCGGGCGAACAGCCGTCGTCAGCGGACCTCGTTGGCGAATTCAATACCGGACGAGCGTTCTGGACGATAGCGGGCGAGTTCTGAGGCGCTGTGCCCGGTAAAATTGCCCAGGTGGCGAGTGAGGCGGCTCTCGCCGTTCGGAAGGCGTGCGTCCTTCAGCATGGCGTAGCGGATTCCGGTAAGCGAGTCGTCATAGGCGATGACCACCACCGTGTGATCTTCCGAGTGCGCGGGAAAAGCTATCGTGACAGGAATGACCGCGCGCGTCTCACCCAGCATTGACCGAACCCGCTTCGTCGGAGGGCCTTCGGGCCAGGCCAGGCCGGCCCGGTTGATTCGGCAATATCATGCCATGTCTCGCCATGATTCCGTGTCGCACTCCGCTGTTGTTCTATCTGCTGAGGAAAACGCCGTTCACGAAGATAATCGCGGGGAATGTCGCAGTGAAGGCCCAAAAGAAAGTGTCGAGGCCGATCAGCACGGCCGTACCGAGATGGAGCATACCTCCGGCAAAAAGCAGCGCTATCAACACTCCAGGGGGAGCTACGAGGGCTACAGGGAAGATGATCTCGACGACGATAACTATCCAGCCGACAACACCTCCAAGCCACGGTCGCTTGGCAAGTGCGGCTGCGGCTGTGGAGTCTCCATAGGAGGCGGTGTTGAGGATACTGGTTAGTGCTGATCCTTGACGCCATTTCGCGTTGGTTATTTTGGATATCCCTGCCGCAAAATATGAAAATAGGGCCTGCGCCGCGATGAAATACAAACCCACGGGCTGAAAAGGACTCGACGTAGGGAGCAGGAAGGTGAATGCCAAGCCTGCAAGGATGATGAACGATATTTGGTTGGAACCGTCTTTGCCGTATCGAATTTGATAGGAAAGGAAAAGACTCGACAGCAAGATAACGCAGGCGTAAGTCCCGTAGAGCACGTTGCTCTGAAACGGAGCTATGAGCGCCACAGTGCTGGCAATTCGAACAATCAGAACAACGCGCAGCCAAACTGAGCCGCTCTGTCCGACCATCCAGCTCCGTGACGCACCAGGTGACCGCGTGAGGGCCTGCCTGCTATTCCAGTCCAGAAGTCCGCTGGAGCGGAATTCCTTCACGCTCAAAAGAAGTTGTGCGGAGCTCTGAAGAATGCCGATGCCTACTAAGACTGCGGTGATTCGGGCGGCGATTTCAATTGTCAGCATGGCTTAGGAGACCGGATGGGTCAGGGAATAAAAACGAACCCGTGGCACAGAGGCGCCGCTTGGACCGCGTGTTTCCACTAGCGCAAACTGGTAGAAAGCGTGCGACGCCAGGGAACCTTCGAGTCGCGTGCGTGCGATATTCAGCAATATTACGTAGGGCGCGGTGAATTGAAGCCGCTCGGCGGAATTGTTGAGGCTGAAAAGCGCCAGCAGTTGGAAGAGTTCGATCATGCCCTCCCGGTAGCGCTTTCGAGGGTTCCAAATCGCAAAGCGCATTCCTCTCGGAGATAAATTCAACTCCAACCACGGACTTGCGCTCGATTCATCGTTGCGACTGCGATAAACAAAGTGGTAGTTACTCGCACCGGGATCCGGTGTGAAAAATGACCATTTCGGAACGAGCGTGAACCGGTCAAATTGAATGGTTAATCGGCGGAGCTCATTGTTTCTCTGGAAGGCGATGGTCAATAAAAACCAGACAGAGAAGACAATGATTCCAACAACCCCGAATACGGAGCTTGCAATACCAGTCATGATGTGAATTTCCTCAGATCGAAACGGACGGCGAATAGTTTGTAACGGGGGCGAATGCACAGGCGAACTCATCGCGAAATGGTTGGCCGAATTTGGTAGCAGGCGCCTGCCGATCAAGTACGAAGTGTGATCCGCATTCGTGTCATTTCAGCCGCGCGGAAAATGCGTTGGCCTGGTGGGCCTGAAGGACCTCCAACGTTTGCGCCGACCTACCCTCGACAGGGGCATCTGCAAGCTCCTCGTTCATGCTCTCCACGTCGCACAGGATAGCCGAGCCTCCGTCGGTGACGATCCAGTCGTCGGTGGGGTCGATCGGGGTGATGAGGCTGTCGAGGTTCGAGAGTTGAAGATCGGTGAGGCTGATGGCCATATGCATTCCGTCTTTCAGGCTTGGATGAATTGCGTCTGCGTGCTCTGAACGAGCTTTCGGGCTTCTTCGTAGCGGCTTATGTCCAATCGTGCCGGTAAAAAGCGAAACACATCGGTACAACTACCTAATGTCTAGGCTGAGAATCAACTTTCGTCAACTACGAAAACAAGACCCTTCAGAGTCTTATCAGCTCGTTATGGGAAAGCCCTTGAGGTGTGATTCGGGATGGCTGCGCATCGACACTCCGGACCACATCGGATCGCTGAAACATAGGGACCGCGTGCAGGATTTTTTGATCACCCGCTCAAGTAGCGTGCCAAGGTCGACGAGCGAGAGGGGCCCATGGTCGTGCGACCCACAGCACCGCGTCCTGTTACGAGCATGAGATTAGCGGAACTGCTCATTCAAGTTCAGAGCGGTACGGCTCCTGAGCGATGCCGGCCAGCTGAATCGTGTCGCGGAAGGCTCTGATCGCGCTAGAGCTGAGTATGGGGTGGTTGGACCGGAACACAGACAGGCGTCGGGGAAAACACTCTCGGACGCGCGCGTGGTGTACCTGCAAGCGTCTTCGGAGCCGCGGAGAACCCGACTGGTCGGTCATCCGCCGGGATGATAAGCAGGATGGGTACGGCAACTCGAGCGTGGTGTTCGAGCTGTCTCGAACCCCACGCGTGGTCAACTCACGGTTGATGGTGGTGCGCCGAATCGGCGGGAGGATTGGCTTTGCCGTCATCACTGGTGTGCTCGAGGCCGGAGCGGTTTTCTTTAGAGTCGTTTTCTCCAGAGGTGTTTTCTCCAGAGTCGGGTGAGCCACCCATCATTTTGAGCATGCTGCCAGAGCCGGTTCGGAAGAACACCACCAGCAACGCCAGCCCAATGAGGATGAAGACGATGTTGAGCCAGGTGGTGTAATTCCAGCTGATCCCGGCATCGATGATCGAGAGGTGACGGTTGGTGGGGACCAAGTGCAGCGGGGTGAAGATCAGCTCGACGACGTAACCGGCGAGCACCATGGCCCCGTAGAAAATCGCGGTGATGCGCAGTGCCGCCTTCGTGCCGTAGTACTTCCGGTAGATGAGGATGATCGGGATGATGATCAGGTCGGCGAAGATGAAGCTGATCACTCCGCCGAAGCTGATGCCGCCATTCCAGAGAACGGCGGCGAGGGGCACGTTGCCGACCGAGCAGACAAAGCTGATGACCGCGATGAGAGGTCCGATCAGGGGCCCGAGGATGAATGCCAAGGTCGGGTCATGGGAGAAGAAGATTGCTTGCAGCCAGGCTTTTGGAACCCACGCGGCGAACGCACCCGCGATAAGCAAACCGATGACGATGTCGCGGAGGACGGCCGCCCAATCCATTACGAAGTACTGCGATACCGAGGTGATGCCTGCGCGGGAGAACAACCTCTTCCAAAAGCTGCCCTCCGCAGTGACGGACATATCCATCCCGGCGTGACCTTCCATCGATCCGGCCAGACCCTTGTCGGCTTGCTCCCGCGCGGCTTCCACGATCTTGCCCCGCATCCACACTCGGAATCCGAGAGCGACAAACAGGATGATGAACGGGCCGCCGATGAACTCCGCCAATGTGAACTGCCAGCCCATCACGAATGCCAAAATCAGCCCGAGCTCGAGCACCAGGTTGGTGGACGCGATCTCGAACGCCATCGCGGCAGTGAAGTTGGCCCCTTTGCGAATCAGCGCCCGCGCTAGGGCGACGGCAGCGTAGGAGCACGACGAGGATGCAGCACCGAGAGCCGCCGCAATCGAGAGGGAGCGAGGGGAGTCATCACGCATGAGAGCGACGATTCGCTCCTTGCGAACGACCGCCTGGATCACCCCGGACAGGGCGAATCCGAGCACCAGGGGCCAGAGAATCTGCCAACCCATCGAACCTGCGATGGCAAGAGCATTACCAATTGCTTTCAAGATGGTCACGCATTTCTCTTTTCTTTCTTGCACCCAACCAATTACCCCTAGGGGGTATTAACAGTAATACACGATCGGGAGGGTCCGTCAAAGGGTATGGGCTTTGACCAAGCAGTCAGAACGCAACCGTGCCAATAACAACAGCAGTTCAAGCATCTTGATCAATTGCCATCGCGGGTAACCAGTCGCATCGAGGGAAATACGCCCCACGCACCCGGCCATCGACACCGGGCGAGCAGGGCTACCCGCCTGGAGGTCGAACTGGGCTGCCGCGAGGATTTCGGACATCGGAACTAATGCTTTCTCTTACGCTTACAAGGCTGGCGGTTGGAAACCATGGTGGACTTCGTTCGGGCGTCGGTAGCCGAGGCTTGAGTGCCGGCGTCGACCGCTAGACAACCCCTCGAAGTATCGGATGATGTCTTTGCGAGCCCGGATTTCAGTCGCATCCCCGGGCCGGTAACCACGGCTGTGTGTGATGTCGCCAATGAACTTGCATCTGGGGCGGCCAGCGATGAAGCCCCGCTCCACCAGGTCGGGCATGGTCGCCGCGGTCACCGCGTCGGCTTCCGCGTCGGCTTCCGCGTCGACCCGGACTGGTCGTGGTTGGCACGCCACGCGGCTCGCTTAGCGCATCATCTGCCGCACCAACTCGGGGCAACACTGCGTCTGCTCCTCGGTCAGTTCTGCGTGGATTCGGCGATACCCGGCGGCGCCGTCGGATTCCTCGAAATGGTGGCGGATCTGTACCAGAAGGGTCTGGCGGCGGGCCGACTTGGCCGATTGAAGCCGAATCCGCCAGTAGGAGAAACCAGACGTTGACACATCCATTCATCGGCAGATTTTCACGTCCGGGTTGTGGTTGGTGGGCACGGGTTTATAGGAATTGAGCCTCGGCTTTGGGATACAAAACTTCCCGCTCAGGCTTCTTGAGCCGAGCGCATTCCGGGACTGTCAGTTCCGTCTCGGTGCCGACCCCGTACGCCTCAGCCATGTCCTTGATCGGCTTAGATGTGTTGCTCAGCTCACGACACAATTCGTTTTTGAACTCCCTGGTGAATTTTCGGGGTGCGGGGCTCGTACTAATCTCTACTCTCCGTAGACCCTCCTCTGATGAGGACCCACTGTCCGAGATATCTGCGGCAGCCCAAGCGTGCGTTACGTTGCCCGCCTAATGACCTGCACGACGCATCGGTCATTCAATCGTTCTTGATCGTCGTGACGCTAACTGAGACACGGCAGAGATCCGGCGCTCACCGGTGAGGCCCACTCTGCGCAGAGGTCGTGTTGGCGCGGCACCGGAGAACGCGAGAACTTGAGCGGGAGGGGCAACACCGTAGGGCCCTATGCTCTGTGAACGGATCCCGGGATCGAATCACGGCGTACCTTGTCCGGTTCGAGTTCCTGAATCTTCCCCATGTATAGCAGCGTTGTCTGCATTACCAATTTCAGTCGATCCCGTGGCGGTTCGGTTCGCGGTGCGATCAGTCGGACTGGTCCGTCTTCGGCGAGGTTGAAGGGATCGCGATCGCTTGTAGCGCCGCTATGTGCACTTGCAGGGCATTGAGTCCCGCTCGTGTTGCCCTGACCCAGGTTCGAGGCTTGTTCTCGGCGTACCCTTTCCGCACTTTTACGTATCGGGCGGTTTCGAGCCGTGAGGTCGCTTTACTGAGGGCGGATTCGTCGGTTTCGATCAGGTCGCGGAGGGTTGAGAAATTGATCTCGGATCCGTTTCTGAGGGCGGCCATCATGGATAACCGGACCGGGGTCAGAAGCGCTTCATCCAGTTGATGCCGTGGATGGGTGCGGCCCGCCTCTGGAATGTTCATTGATGGCGGCGAGGTTTCCAGGCGGTCAGGATGAGGGGCATGGGGACGGCGATACCGCTGAGCGTTCCGATCAGTGGAGTGTTCCAGGATGTCCTCGCGGCCATGATCGCGATCGCGAATAGCAGGGTGAACGCAATGCCGAACGCGGCCCAGTGGCGGGTACCCCACTGCGAGCCGACGCTCGGAAGTCCCCAGTTGGAAGTCCAGCCAATCAGCGAAACCATGAGTACAAGGGTCAGGAACATGGAAGCGACTGGGAACCACCAGTGTGGTGTCACGGCCGCAAGGACACCAAAATAGACGCCGAGGCCGGCGGAACCGCGGCGGCAAATGCGGCCAATAGGCTCACCCACCAGGGCAAGCGGACGCCAGCACTATCAGCGGCGGCGGCGGCTGCGAAGAAGACGGCTGGGCCCGGCAGAAACACCAGCAGCTTGGATGCGCGGCGCTGCGGGAACGAGGACATGATGGGGAGCCGGTTACGTGCACCCTGAACAAGCTGGCTGAGCAGAAGGAACGGAATTAGCAGATTGAACCTATAGCTGGAGCCTGGGCTGCGTCCTGCCTCGCTGGTTCCCGGGGCGGTAAACACCACCAAAAATGTGGCGACGTATGCGAACAATGCCGCAGCTACCCACCCTTGAATGAGCGCATCTGCGCGGAAGTCAGTCTGATTGAGAACGTGGGCGCTTACCCGCTCCGTTTGACTGAGGAGCTGAGCTGCAGCGCGAGAACCGGGGCTCAGGCTCTCGCTCGCGTCACGGTCTGATCGGGACTCTTCCATCCAGTCAAAGTGGCATCTACTTTCCAATTGGCAAGCACTCTGCATCAACTCGCCCCCGATGTGTGTTCCAGGGATCCTCCGCCGCACTATCGGGTGCCCCTGTTGCGCTACACGGACCCAATTCCCCAACATTCCCTCGATAACCCCACTCTTGAATGCGACAGACGCGATCTTCCTAAAGGAAGCGGAACCAAACCCGGTGTGATTGAGGTCTCCGCGGGAACCCCCGATGTCCAATGCAGAGTGCGGCGTCGTTGATGGGGTTCGTTGAGTTGCAATTGCAGCGCAATCGCGGCTGGCCCTGGCGTGGCCGGATGACTCGTGAAGTCTGAGTGCGATGACATCCGCTGTGGAGAACTTCTGTAGTCCTCGTCAGAGTTGAATTTCGCGTCCGAGCACAGTGGTTCTGTCTCGGGGTAACTCGATCAGGTCGAGTGGATCCGGCGCGAGCCGGTCGAGGGCGAGGAACAGCACTTGCGACCAACGGAACATCTTGCTCTTGCGGTTATACCGCGGGATCGGTGTCGAGATGAAGTACGTTGCTCGGGAGGCAGCGAAGTCAACGAGCGCTAATTTGTCAATGGCATGCGCCTCGGTAAGCAATTCCGTCATCCGAGGACTCTCCCGGAATCCGATTTTCGCAATGACCTGCACAACACCGGATGGAAAGCTCTGCACGCTGATCCGATTTTTTGAGCCAACCGTGTTCGGAACATCCACCGTCGAATAGCTGAGCAGGATCGCGCGCTTATGAAGTGCTGAATTCTGGGTCACCATGGAGATCAACGCGATCGGTACGATCGTGGAGTTTCTGGCGATGAACACCCCGTCCCCGGGAACCCGGTAGGGAACACCCTTCTTCGCGGTCAAGAGGTTCTGCAACTCGCCCAACGGCATCTCGCCCCGTCGCCGGCCGATCTGAATGCGACGTTGCCCGACCCACCACGTCGCCATGATGACGAAAACAACACTTCCGATTCCGAGCGGAAGCCACCCACCCGATGCAGCCTTGGGAAGGTTCGCCGCCAGGAATGCCAACACGACGAGCAGGATGACGATGGTGAAGCCGATCGTCACGGTCGGCTTTCGCGAACGCTTCCACAGCCACGCGATATAAATGATCGTGGTGATGGATATCGTCGTTGTCACAGCGATCCCGTAGGCCGAGGCGAGTGACGCCGAGCTGCGGAAACCGATTGTCACGGCGAGCACGGCCACGGCGAGGAACACGTTGATTGCGGGGACGTAGATCTGCCCTTCGCTCTTGGAAGAGGTGTGCACGACCCGAAGTGGCGGAAATAGCCCGAGGCGCCAGGCCTGGTGGATGACCGAGTAAGTTCCGGAAATCACGGCTTGAGAAGCGATGATCGTGGCCACCGTTGCGAGGATGACCATGGGAAGTTGGCCCCACGACGGCACCAGTCCGAAGAAAGAGGTCGGGGCATCGGTCGGGTGTCGAAGGGCGAGGGATGCTTGCCCGAGGTAGTTGAGAACAAGGGAGGGGAAGACAACCCACAGCCAGGCGCGGGTGATCGCCTTCCGACCGAAGTGGCCCAGATCTGCGTAGAGCGCTTCGGCCCCGGTCACCGCGAGCACTATCGCACCGAGAGCAAAAAAGGCGGTACGCGGCTGCTCGATAAAGAACAGGACCACCCAGTGAGGTGAGAGTGCCTGGAGCACCGTCGGTTCGTGCAGTATCGAGGCGACTCCGGTGACGGCGAGAACGAGGAACCAGAGAAGCATGATCGGTCCGAAAAGGCGACCGATCGCGTTTGTTCCGAACCGCTGAAGCGCAAAAACACCGATCAGGATGACGACGGCGATCGGCACCACAATGCCTGCTAGCCCCGGTTGCACGACTTCGAGCCCCTCAACCGCCGACAGCACCGAGATAGCGGGTGTGATGACGCTGTCACCGAGGAACATCGCCGCGCCGATCATCGCGACGATGGTGAACACTGCGAGAGTCCGCGCTGTGAGTTTGCTTCGACGCAGCAGGCCGAAGAGCGCGAGTAGCCCTCCCTCGCCCCGGTTGTCGGCACGAATGAGGAAGCGTACGTAGAGAACAGTGACGATAAGAGTCAGTGAATAGATGATCGTGGAGGTCGAACCGAGAACATATTCAGCTGAAGGCCCCGAGTGTTGAGAATCCGACGCTGCGAACACCGTCGAAGCGGCGTACAGCGGGCTGGTTCCGATGTCACCGAAGACAATACCCATGGCCGCGATGACCGGACCTACTACGAGAGCAGGCCGACGGTTACGGAAGGTGAAAATAGCCATCGGGAGCTTTCTTTCAGCGTGGAGAGATCAGCGCGGCCTGATGAGACTGCCCAAGACGGGTGGTTAACCGGCTGAGGGGTTGCTGGCTTCCGATGGCGCTGAGAGGACTGACGTGATTGTATTCGGCAATTCTGACAGGAGGGCCCTGCTGCGTAGTGATTTGCTGGCAAAGAACCATTGGAATTCTCAGGCCCAGCCGAGGATGCGATGGGGAGAAAGATAAATGGAACTGGCTCCACAACTCGATGGGCACGTTGCTGGCGCACAACTCCTCCGGCCGTGTGCCACTCGGAGTCTGGAGGGGCATCCGGCCGATTGTTGATTACATGGGATTCGCGGTGGCGATTTTCGTCCCAGCGGGAGAGAGAACGTGCCAGATGTTGAGGACACCCTGACCGTTCGTATCGCCAGGCTTGGTGTCTTTGGAGAAGGCGCAGATCGGCAATCCATTGATAGTGAGCTGCTTGCCGCCGTTGACCCCGGTGATTGTGGCGACCGTTCCGCTCATACCCGTGACGGTTGGCTTCGCTGAGGTTGTGGTGATGGCGGGCCACAGTGCTGCGCAAGGGCCGATGCAGGCACTCACACCCGAATTTGCGGTGTCCTCATCTCACACGTAGGCCGTCATACCTTTGCCGTCAACGATGATCTGTCCCAGCTTGCCGTTGGCCGTTGCAGCATCGCCTTCTCTCAACGCCGTGCCACACGCACCCTTCGTTCACAGGTACAGCAAACATTCAGCAGATCGGGTGGAAGTGGAGCGGCTGCGTCAATTACGAACCGCAATCGTTACTCGGGTTATCAGTCCGGCGCGGTGTCGGCCTCGACGGCGTTGCACCCGAGCGCTGCGCTGTCGGCTCCATCAGTCAATATTGATTCAGTCAATGTTGATCGCCGCTCGACACCTGCTTAACGGGCAGCGGCTCTCTCGCCATCAGGGGGATGACTGTGACGGCGGCGACCGTGCCCGTTGATGTCGGCGGTATTGCGATGACTGTACCGACCACGGACGCCGATTTCGGCACCGGCGTCGCAGGTCAGCCGGTTCTCCTGGAGACAGCATCCCGCATCTTCGGTGTGCACGCGCCGAGCCTGTGATTGGCTACCGTCGAGGGTGCAAGCTCCGTCGAATTTCTTCTGAATCTGACACAGATGTGAACGATTGATGCCCGGGCTTCGTTGTAAAAAGTGAGGAGGTGGTCTGTGGCAGCCAATCAAGGCGAACTTTTGCGGGCACTGCACGACACACATGGGCCAGCACTGTTTCGCTACCTCCTGCGAATCACCGGTGACTACAGCTTTGCGGAAGATGTCGTGCAGGAGTCGCTGTTGCGGGCCTGGAAGAATCCTAAAATTCTTGAACAGAGCGACGAATCAGCTCGCGCGTGGTTGTTCACCGTTGCCCGTAATCTCGTAATCGACGATCGACGCAGCGCCCGTCGTACCCGCGAGATTGTCACTGATGACCCTCCGGATGTTCCGACCCCGGACAAGTCGGAGGCAATCCTTGATGCCTGGCTGCTCTCCGATGCGCTCCTGTCGCTCTCACTCCAACACCGCGGCACCATCGTGAGTACTTACTACCTCGGCAACACTGTTGCCGAAATCGCGCATCAACAGGGCATTCCGGAGGGAACCGTCAAGTCCCGCCTCCACTACGCGCTTCGCGCACTGCGTCTCACCCTGCAGGAAAGAGGTATCAGTCAATGAATGACCCCCTAGATGAGTTCCGCGACTGGGACGCCGCCTATATTCTCGGTGCGCTTGGCCCGGAAGACCGTCGCGCGTACGAGCAACACCTCACCAACTGCCCCGCCTGCACAACTGCGGTCGCTGAACTGGCAGGGATGCCTGGACTTCTTCGAAAACTCGGCGCAGAAGATGCCGAGGCCCTCATGACCGTTCCAGACGACGGCCATCTGCGTGGGCAACAACACGAACCCGGTCTCGTGCAGAGGCTTGCCAAAACAGCCAACAAACGGCGCCGAGGTATCAGGGCTGCTGCGCTCGCCCTCATGGTCGGCGCTGCTGCGGTACTCGCCTCAGGAGGCATCTTCATCGGTGCCGTGTGGGGGCCCAGGACGGATGTCGTCCCAATACCGGCGACCAGCGCACAAACGGGGACGGCTGTGGTGATGACGCAACTGCGGCCGGGAACGTTGAGTGCAACCCTGACAGTGAGCTCAAAAGCATGGGGCACCCGCTTCGATTGGACCTGCGACTACGTGAATGCTGACGGAAAATTGGATGGCGCGAAGACGTACAGCATGGTGATGACCGACACTTCCGGCGCGGAGACCGTAATTGCAACCTGGAGCGCAACCCAAAAGCCTCGCGCCACCGAACTGGCAACGTCATCGAGCATCGCCACATCGAAGATCCGGCATCTCGAAATCCGCGCAGTGGAGACGAATACCCCGCTCGTAGAAGCGAACCTGTAAGGGGCATCGACGAGGGAGGCCCGACCAGGTTCGTCCTGGCGTGAGACGCCACGATTGCGGTGATCTCCGGGAGGGGGCCCCACCATGCACAACGCTGTAAGCGTGGCCCGACTTCTGGTCAGAGTGGCGAATCAGCACTGGAAAAAAATCGCAGCACTCGGCCGTCGGTCTCGCGAAACCGGCAAACCCCGGTGGACCAATTTCCTTCAGGGGCGGCGAACACGAACAGCGCTCCGCTCAGTCTTCCCGAACGGTCAGTTACTCCAACGAAACAGACCCTTCTCCCATTGATTTTCAGCGAGTTCGGTCGGTGACAACGTGGATGAACATTGCCAAAGATGTCCTTTTCTTCGGACATTGAACGTCAGTGCATCCCCGTCCCATACGCTCCCTTCCCGAGTGGTGCACCGGTGCGGGAATGAAGGGCCCGAGTGCCCACAAACTATGAGGGCAACAGGCGGCTTCTGAGAGCTGAACAGCAGGCGACCAGTTCGGGCGAGAGCAGATGATCCGCGTCATCGATAGAGGCAGAAAAAGAAAAAGTAATGAGAGAGTTACTGGGGCGTGATTGGGGAACCAAAAATCTCCAGTCAACCCGTAACGCGTCATTATTTTCCAAGTCCGCGCTTCCCATCTCAGCCGCCAGCCAGAACTTCTGGAGAATCGGCGGATCCAGCACAGAAAAAAGGGAAGGAACCCGTGACGATGTCACAGCCACGAGGGCGATCCATCCGTTACAGCGGCGACACGCAATCGAAGTGCACCGCCGGTACTCTGCATTTCTCGACGCACAACATGACTACACATGCGTTCGAGAGCACTGAAGTGCTGCTCGGCGTGATTGAACGGCGAAAGGCCGACCGCAGTATCCTTACCATCAAAGTGGCCCTGGGCCAGGCCACGAACTCGCAGGTTTCCGGCCGAGTACACGTCCCCTCCTCGGCAACCAGTTGGGGTGGTGCCGAGATGCAGCTACCGTGTCCAGTCACCCACCACCATGGCCTCCCCGCGGATGAACGGGACCGCCGCGGCATCCCGGACTCCACGATCCGCCTGCCTCTGGGGCGAGAGGCCACAGTCGATCCCGTTGCAGAGCTGGACCCGGCGCTCACCGTGGTCACCCCGTGACCGCCGACAACCTCGCAGACATCGATGAAACTGGGGAGCGGGACCGTCTACTCGAATTCCTCGCCTCTGCGGGGATCTACGCACCGATCGTTTCCTACCCGGCGCACTCCACGGTCGAGGAGGGTAAGCGGCTCCGCGGCGATTTGACCGGTGTGTTCACAAAGAACCTGCTGCTGAAAGACAAGAAAAACGCTTTGTTCTTCGTCACCGCCCAGGAAGACACCGAGATCGAGCTGAAGACGTTGCATACCAAGATAGGCGCACGAGGACGACTGGGATTCGCCGCACCGGACACAATGGTCGATTTGCTTCGTGTTACGCCAGGGACGGCCACACCGTTGGCCCTGTTCAACGACACTGCCCGCTCCGTCACCCTTGTGGTCGATCATGCGCTGGAAGGCGCCGATCAGTTGAACTTCCATCCGATGATCCACACCGAAAGCATCGGACTGACTTGGGAGCAATTCGCCACCTTCGCGTCCGCCTGCGGCCACGCGCTGGTGATTGTGGATCCCACTGGGATTTGATCGTCTTGTGGAGAGGCCCGAGGTGAAGAAGGAATGACAGTATTCGGTTGTCAGTCTCGAGCGTCAGCGACGAGCCGGTGTCGTGCCCGACCGCCCGGACGCCCGAAACACTGTTGCACTGACCGTGGCTTGAGAGCATCCGACCCTGGTCGAGATCTGGCGTTATCTCCCATCGAGAGGGTAGGAAGTGAGGGCGGCCGAACCTCCACCTCCGATCATGCTGATAACGAAAGAAGCTTTCTGGTGCTGATTGTCATGGCAGTGCGGGTGCGCGTTATGGGCTTCGTATCCATCCTCGGTGGCGCATAATGTGGATCACATGACGGCGCCGACTCTCTTCATAGCCGCAGGAATCATGGAGGAAGAAGTCGGCGAGTCGATCGTTTGCTTCGGGGCTAAATCAGGCAAACAGGTTCCGCGAGACGCGGTACCCCCGTCGAGAATCAGGCGTCAACTTTGGAATTTCTAATCGGGCGGAGGAATAAGTGCAGATAGCGGTGCTGGGAACCGGAACGATGGGTGCCGGAATGGTGCGGAGCTTGCTACGAAATGGCCACGACGTGGTCGTCTGGAACCGCCATGAGGAAAAGACGAGACCACTCGCGGCCGATGGCGCACGGGTGGAGTTATCACCCGCAGCGGCCGTAGCAGATGCGGACGTGGTGCTCACGATGCTCTTCGACGAGCCGGCCGTCTCAGCGATTGCAACTGAATTTCTCGGGTCGATGATGGGCGGAGCGACTTGGATGCAGTGTTCCACTGTCGGACCTGCCGGAATCCGCCGGCTGGAGCAGCTGGCGATCGAGAATGCGGTACGGATCGTCGATGCTCCCGTCGTCGGCACGAAAAAGCCTGCGGAAGACGGGAGTCTCGTCGTCCTTGTCTCTGGAGATGCAGATCGAATCGACCGACTTGATCCGGTGTTCGATGCGATCGGATCGAAGACTGTTCGGGTTGGATCGGAGATCGGTGCAGCGAGCGGACTCAAGCTCGCGTGCAACGCGTGGGTTGCCTCACTGACTGTCGCAACAGCACAGTCGCTTGCGATGTGTGAAGCTTTCGGGCTCGACCCGGAGTTATTCCTCACGACCATCGGTGGCGGTCCAGCGGACACTCCCTATGCCCAACTCAAAGGCACAATGATGATCGAGAAGGACTACACACCATCATTCGCAGTGGACGGGTTGTTGAAAGATCTGGCCCTGATGATCGACGCTGTCGATGGCACAGACGTATCCGTTCGGCTGCTTACACCGACGTACGACGCGTTTGCTGCATCGGCGGCGTCCGGTCACAACAAAGATGACATCGCAGCAGTCGTCACGAGTTTTCGATGATGCTCCGTGCCGCCAGTGCAGGCACTGCCGCCACTGCCGGGAGGATGACCTTCGGCTTGGAGGCCGACCTCGGCATCCTGATGGACGATGCGCTGGACAATATGGTCATGTGCACGAGTGTTCCCTCTGGTGTCGACACGCTGGACGCCCTCGCTTGCATGACGGTCGACTGGCGCGTCACCCCAGTGTCGAACCGAACGAGGCGCGCGCGCGCGGGGCTCGCTGAGGGGATCCTGCTGTGACCGCCACCTGGCCTGTCACCGACGGCGCCTTCTCGCTCGGCGACCTCGACGGTGAACTCGGCGGGACCATCAGGGACGCTCAGATCACCTGGCAGGCGCACGGCACGCTGAACGAGGCGCGCGACAACGTGATCGTGTACCCGTGTAGCTACACCGCAACCCACGATGACCTGTCATGGCTGATCGGTCCCGACCTCGTCCTCGACCCGACCGAATGGTTCATCGTCGTGCCCGACATGTTCTCGAATGGGTTCTCGTCGAGCCCGTCGAATACCGACGAATACCCGGTTGCGGTAACGATGGGAGACAACGTCCGGGCCCAGTATCGCCTCCTGACTGAGTTCTTCGGCGTGACGCGAGTGGCGGCCTCGTACGGCTTCTCGATGGGCGCTGGGCAGGCATACCACTGGGCAGCGCTGTTCCCGGAGTTCGTGGAGCGCGCGATAGTGGTCTGCGGCAGCAGTCGAACGTCGATCCACAATCGTGTCTTCCTCTCGGGGCTGCTCCGCATCCTCGAGGCGGCGCCGGAGCACCTCGGCGGTGGACGCTTCGGCGCCGAGCCGACCGCGGCGCTCAAGGCATTCGGCCACGTCTACGCCGCCTGGGGGCTGAGCCAGGACTTTTATCGCGAGCGCCTTTTCGAGACAGCCCTCGGCGCACCCGACCTCGAGACGTTCCTCCGCACCGACTGGGAGCAGTCGTTCGGCCAGTATCGCGCCGCGAACCTCTACGCGGGTGCCATCACATGGCAGGAGGCTGACATCAGCCGCGGTACCGTCTACGAGGGCGATCTCGTCGCGGCGCTAGCCGGAATCCAGGCCCGGGTCTTGCTGCTGCCGAGCGAGACCGATCTGTACTTCCGCGTCGCCGACAACGAGGCCGAGTTGGAGCACCTGCGGTATGGGAAGCTCGCTGTCATCCCCAGCATCTGGGGCCATCGCGCTGGCAGTCCCCAGGGAATTCCCGACGATCTGGCCTTTATTGCGCGTCACGTGCGGGAGTGGCTGGCGTCCTGAGCGATTGTTCGGGGCGTACCACCGAGTTGCTCGGCTTTTCCGACCGAGATGACGCGCCGCACGGATCCTTCGGCGGCTCAGAGGCTCGAGTCATATTTGTGGGCCGACTCTGTCGGCAGTAGAGGGACTTTCGAACGGCGGAGCCATGGCGACCATTGGGCCGGTCATCTCGACGGTTCGTAGGCCCTCATAGCGGGTCTCAAGCTGGGCGACGACGAGCGCCCCAAGGTCTCTGAGGTTTTCTAGCTCGGTCTGTAATGCGCGGCGTGGGATGAAGTCGAGCACCGAGAGGGTACCGATCGTCTGGCCGTCGCTTCGCTTCAGCGGCACTCCGACGAAGAACCGTAGGCCGAGCGGACCGGTGACCGGGTGGCTGTCCTGCGAACGCGGGTCGCTCAGGGCATCTTCGATGATTACCGGGTCGACAGACGAACTAGTGGCCACTCTGAGGTCGACATCCCTCACGGTCCGCTCTACCTTCGGTGCGTAGTGCCAGCTGAACCAGGTGCGGTCATGGTCGACAACGCTCACTATCGCTATCGGGACGCAGAACAGTCGGGCTGCCATCGCGGTAACCCGGTGCAGGGCTTCATTTGGAATCGTATCGAGGATCGCCGAGCGACCGAGCGGGGGATTCTGTTCCGAGGGAGGAACGAGTCGCCTTCCGTATCTTTGTGACGAGCGCTATCTGCGATGACCACCTGCCGCAGCATCGACACCAGCTCTCGTCCGGATGGCCGGCTGTCAGGGTCACGCGCCGTCATTGCCGAGAGCAGTTCACGCCAAAGAAGGGGGAGGAACTCCGGGATGACGGGATCACGGGATAGTCGAGCCATCGCGGACTCGACCATGGATCCGGGGAACTCGATCGCGCGCGTGAAACTCTACAGGAGCACCAAGCCCAGCGAATAGATGTCGCTTGACGGAGTGAGAGTAGCGCCGGCAACCTGTTCAGGGCTGAGGTGGGCGGCGGTTCCGGTGGTCTCACCGGCGACTGTCACGCGTTCGACGTCTTCGAAGAGTGCGATGCCGAAGTCCGTGAGTTTGGCGCGTGCCAGTGGTGCATGGTTGCCATAGTCGACGAGAAGGATGTTCGACGGCTTGATGTCGCGATGCAGCACCGTGCGAGAGTGGATGTACTCGAGGGCTTCCGCCATGTCGTTACCAACCTAGGCGATGTTCCGGGATGCAATGGGTGAAACCTGAATCCGCTCGTGAAGGCTTTGGCCGGTAACGAGCGCCATCACCAGGTAACGTCTGCTGTGACCAGCGTCGTCGGTATCGACGCCCGCGTCGAACAGATTCACCACGCCGTGATGGTCGAGGCTTGCCAGTACTGCAAGCTCGCTCTCCTGCCGCGCGGGATCGCGGGCATTCGAATCAAAGAGCTTTACAGCCACGGCGCGACCGAGAACCTCGTCGGTCGCCCGGTAGACCGTCGCCATGCCACCGACACCAACGACCGATTCGATGCGATACCGCCCTCCGAAGAGCCGGCCAGCCATGTTTTCTGCTGCTGGAACTTCCATGAAACCCCCTGCCCTTCGCCAGTTTATTGACGCCGCCGAGCTACCGGGCCGATTCTCGCGAGGGGTTGACAGGAGATGGAAACGTGAACTCCTCGATCGGGCGGGACCTTAGACCTCCGCGACCGCACCGGCAAGATAGAGACTGGCGGGTGACGAGAGGACCGCCGGTGCGAGACGAGAACCATCGAGTGAACCGGTCCTTTCGCGCAGGACTCGCTCTCGGGCGGCGATACCCGATCGTCTCGGTCACGGTGATCGTCGGTGTGATTGGCATGCTCGTCTGGTTCGGTGGGGCGAGCGAGGTGACGCGCTGGCTGTTCAGCATCTTCGCGGTAGCTGTGGCCGGCATCGAAGCAGTGCAGATGGTGGAGCAGTTGCGACGAGGGAGCTTCGGCATCGACATCCTCGCGATCGTGGCAATCGTGTCCACGGTTCTCGTCGGAGAGTTCTTCGCAAGCATCATCATCGTGCTCATGGTTTCGGGCGGTAAAGCCCTCGAGGACTTCGCCGAGGGGCGTGCGCGTCGGGAATTGGATGCACTGCTCGCGCGTGAGCCGCAGATCGCGCACCGCATCCAGCACGGCTCCAAGCAGATCGAGGACATCACCGCGGCGGAGGTGGTCGTGGGCGACACAATCCTCGTTCGTTCGGGCGAGGTGGTTCCAGTCGACGGACGGCTGGTATCGGCGAGCGCGTCGTTCGACGAATCGTCCCTCACCGGGGAGAGCTTGCCGGTGACGAGACTCGCGGGGGACAGCGTGCTCAGCGGGTCGGTAAACGGGGTCACCACGACGACTATCGAGGCCTCCGCGCTGGCCAGGGACAGCCAGTTCCAGGCGATTGTCGCGCTCGTCCAATCGGCATCGAGCAATCGGGCACCGGTAGTTCGACTGGCCGATCGCTATGCCATCCCGTTCACTGCCGTCTCGCTCCTCATCGGGGTGATGGCCTGGATCATCTCCGGTGACCCAGTGCGCTTCGCCGAGGTGCTCGTACTCGCCACGCCATGCCCGCTCGTGCTTGCCGCGCCGGTGGCTTTCTTGGGCGGGATGAGCCGGGCGGCTCAGCGCGGAATAATTGTGAAGGGAGGCGGCGTGCTCGAGACTCTCGCCAGGGTGCGCACGGCCGTCTTCGATAAAACTGGCACGCTCACGCGCGGTGCACCCACCATTTCACGCATCCTCAGCCGAGAGCCCTGGGAAGAAGCTGAGCTGCTCGCGCGTGTGGCCTCCGCCGAGCGTTTCTCTTCTCATGTTCTCGCTGCGTCGATCGTGCGGGCCGCGGAAGATCGCGGGCTGATGTTCCGTACCACCGACCACGCGACCGAGGTCGCGGCGCGCGGAATCTCGGCGTTCGTCGCCGGACAGCCGATTGCCATCGGCACGCTCGCCTTCGCAACAGAGGCCGCACCTGACGCTGAGGCCACCACGCTGGGGGCTGGCGAGTTGGCGATCTATATCGCGATCGCGGGCCGCTTCGCCGGCACAATCGTCGCAAGCGATCCGGTGCGCGGCAACGCCCGGGAAACGATTGCGCAACTCGGTCTGCTCGGCGTGCGCGAGACAGTGATGCTCACCGGAGACGCTCACACCACCGCTTCGCACGTCGCGTATTCAGTCGGCATCTCGAGATTCACCGCGGACTGCCTGCCGGTGGACAAAGTGAACGCCGTACAGAAGATCACCGAACGGCCGGTGCTCATGGTCGGCGACGGTGTCAACGATGCTCCCGTGCTTGCTGCGGCGGATGTCGGAATTGCGATGGGCGCGCGCGGAGCGACCGCAGCGAGTGAGTCCGCCGCAGCTGTGATCCTGCTCGATGACATCTCGGTGGTCGCCCTCGCCGTCCGCATCGGCCAGGACACCGTGCGGATTGCCCTGCAGAGCATCTGGCTGGGCATCACGCTCAGTTTTTTACTCATGTTCATTGCGGCATTCGGGGTGATCCCCGCGACTCTCGGTGCCGGAATCCAGGAGGTCGTGGACCTCGCAACAATTGCAAACGCGCTGCGTGCGATTCGCCCGCGCGAGGGGCGCGGTACGCCGGATGCTGCCGCAAGCTCCCACGCAGTACAGAGAGAGTACAGCCGTGAATGACATCGCCGATCCTGCCAGAACACCCGTACCCGCTTTTCCGTTCGGCGGTATCGTCGTCGGGCACGACGGATCCAAGGATTCGGATCACGCCCTCGAGGTCGCTTTCGACTTCGCCAGCACACTCGGAGTCGACGTGCTCGTGGTGCGATCGTGGAGCATTGATACCGCTCCGCACGGCGCTCTCTACAACCAGGGGTTCGTGACGTCGTTCGACCAGGTCACTGAGAAAGTCGAAGCGATGTTGGTCGCCGACACCGCGGAGATCGCCGCACGGTATCCCAATGTTGCGCTGCAGCATCGTGCGGCTCTTGCGCAACCGGCTCAATTGCTCGCCGACGTTTCTTCGTCGGCTCTCATGCTTGTGGTCGGTCCACGCGGCCTCGGGGGCTTTGCCGGACTTCTACTCGGGTCGGTGAGCAGTCAGTGCGTGCAACTCGCCAGCTGCCCGGTGCTGGTCGTGCCGACGCGTGCCCAACACCGCCGCTGAACCGAAACCGGGTGCCGGGCGGAGTAGCGTCGAGACTGTGCCTGTTACTGAGAACTCCGACCTGCTCATCCTTGCGATGGATCATCGCGACTCCCTGCTTCGAGACCTCTACGGAATCGACGGCGAACCGACGGAGACCCAGATCGATACGGTCTCCGCTCATAAGGCTCTGGTCTTCGACGGTTTACTTGCGGCGATCGACGCAGGAGTAGACGCCTCGCGGGTCGGAGTGCTTGTCGATGAGCGGTACGGGTCGGCCGTGGCGTCCCGGGCGAAGGACGCCGGTATCGACCTGGCGATGCCGATCGAACGCAGCGGAGAGCCCCTTTTCCTGCTGGAATATGGCACCTTCGGCGATGGCGAGTGGCTGAGGCACGTCGAGGAGTTCGGTCCCGAACAGGTGAAGGTGCTAGTGCGGGATAACCCGGACGGCTCGGCGAATCGCACATTGCAGTTCGATCGCCTCATCGCGGTATCGAATGCACTACGGGCGTCCGGCCGCACCTTTCTCTTCGAACTGCTGGTGCCGGCCACACCGGCGCAGCTCGAGTCGGTGGGATCGGATGCTCTGCGATACGACAGCGAATTGCGGGCCGGGCTCACGGTGCGGGTGATCGAGGAGATGCAGTCGGAGGGAATCGAGCCCGACATCTGGAAGGTCGAAGGGCTCGAGAGCGAAGAGGATGCCCGGGCGGTCGTGCGCACGGCCCAGAGTGACGGTCGTTCGGCAGTGCAGTGCATCGTGTTGGGTCGGGATGCACCGCAGTCGCGCGTGGATCATTGGCTGGGGATCGCATCCACCGTCGATGGCTTCCGCGGTTTCGCTATCGGACGCAGCATTTGGGAGAAGCCGCTCGCGGGGCTCTTGGGTGGGACGTCATCCGAATCGGACCTCGTACGTCGGGTCGCCGAGAATTTCAGCCACTTCGTGCAGGCCTGGGACAGCTGAGGCACGTCACCGCTTGTTCGAGAAGCCCTCGGTGCAGGTGTTCTGGTCTGCGCTCTGGCCGGAAATCGCCGACGGCAGCGCGATTGAAGTCGGAGTCGGGGCAGGAGTAACGGACCCCGAGGGTGCCGGAGTGGTTGGTGGCGATGTAGTGGGCACCGGAGCGGTCGGGTCGGCAACCGCCGCACGACCCGGCTTGCCGGTGAGGGTGATGGGCTGGTCCGACTGCAGGGCCGCGGCGAGTGCGGCGCCTGCCACTGTCTGCGGAACGACCCGGTTAGGGTCGGCGGCGTCGGATCCGGTCGGGTATTGCAGGAACACGATATTGCTGAGTTTGATGCTCTTGAGGGCGAGCGCGACAGAGACGAGCGTGGTCGGGTTGGTGAGAGTATCCGAGAGATGCACGTTCGAGACGGCTGCATTCGCCAGCTTATAGAGCGTGAGCGGGTTGTTGAGCACCCCGTCACTGGTGATCTTGCGGGTGAGGGCGGAGAGGAACACCTGTTGATTACTGATGCGCCCGAGGTCGCTGCCGTCGCCGACTCCGTGACGGCTCCGAAGGAAGGACAAAGCCTCGGCTCCGACGAGCGTCTGCTGTCCGGCCGCCAGGTCGAGTTGCGGATCGGTGTAGGGGTCCTTCACCGGGGTGGCGAGACATACGGTCACCCCGCCCACGGCATTGGACATACCGGTTACTCCATCGAAGCTGATTATTCCGGCATAGGGGATCGTCAGGCCGGTCATTTTCTCGACGGTCGAAACCGTGCAGGAGAGGCCGCGCGACAGGGTCGAGTTGAACATAGCCGACGAAATACTGCGACCGCAGAGGGGGATGTTGACCATGTCGCGGGGGAAGCTGACGACCGTTGCGCTCGTATGATCTGCGGAGACATGAAGCAACATCGTGACGTCGTTGTTGCCGACTCCGGAGCTTCCGGCGAGTTGGTCCTTTGTTTGGTAGCCCGCTTGGCCCGTTCGGGTGTCCGTGCCGGCGAGAAGCAGGTTGACCGCCCCCTCGATTGGCCCTACCGTCGGCGCGGCGGGCGTGATTTTGGCCCCGGCCGCGTGGGTGAGGTGAATACCCGACCCTATTTTCGACATGGTGCCGTAGACGGCGAATGCTCCGACGGCACTACCGCTCACTGCCACGACAGCGACCATTGCGGCGAGCACCTTTGCGATCGTCGCGAGCGGGTGCGAGGTGTGCAGTTGTCCGTGGCGGATGGGCGCGTTTGCGCCTGAGCCCGACCGTGCGCTTCGACGACCCATGACACCCTCTCCGTTGTGCCGTGAATACGGCACAACACTGAAACATATCCCACCCGACCTCGATAGGCGCTGAGCATAACCATTTTTCCCTAATCTGGGGGTATGGTCCAGCCCTCCTGAATATGTGCAAGTTGAGATGATTCACCCCGGAGCATCCGCGATTCCGTTCGCGCCGGGGCTGCAGAAGGTGGTGGACAAGTGCACGGTGTTCAAGCGCACGCCCATCAGCGATGTAACCGGTGGGGCGGGCCGACCTCGCGGAGCGGGTGCAGCCGGGCGGGGATGCGCAAGCGACTCCGTTGACGTCAGCGGCCGAAACATCACGCTGTGGGTGCGTCGAGGCATGATGGACCCGTGAGCGAAACGGTTAACCCGGTTGACGGCACGCGAATCTCCTTCGACGTGCGGGGTGATGGTGCAGCACTGCTCCTGGTGCACGGGTCGGCCCTCTCGCGGTCGATCTGGCGCGGATTCGGCTATACCGCCGCACTGCAGGACCACTATCGGGTGATCGCCGTCGATCTGCGAGGGCACGGTCGAAGTGGCAAGCCGCACGAGCCAGGCGCCTACCGGATGCCGCTGGTACTCACCGATATCCTCGCCGTGCTCGACGAAGTCGCTGTCCCGGCTGCTCACCTCTTCGGCTACTCCTTCGGAGCGCGCGCCGGATTCTCACTTGCCGATACCAACCCCGAGCGGATTATTTCGCTCATCTCTGCCGGGGGCACCTATCGCGCACCCGGGGGAAGCGTTGCCGAACTCTTCTTCCCCGCTTACGACGCGGCTCTGGAGGCGGGTGGTATGCCGGGGTTTCTCGACGGCTGGGCGGCACACGCCGGCGCTCCGATCGATCCACAGACTTCCGCTGCCCTCCTCGCCAACGATCCCCTGGCCCTGCGTGCGTATTTCCGTCAGCTCGAGCTCGAGTCGGGCATCACAGATGCCCGACTCGCCCAGATCCAGACACCCACTCTGCTGCTGGCCGGTACGGGTGATCACGACCGTTACCTCGATTCGGAGCGCGCGGCGGTCCTCATGCCGCACGCCAGCTTGCGGGTGTTGCCGGGGCGGTCTCACGGCAACACGCTCCGGCCCGCCGCCGAGGTACTCGACGCGGTCATCCCGTTCCTGGCCACCCTCGACGCGCAACCGGGATAGCGTCGGTGTCCCCCGCCAAGTGTCATCTTCGCAGGGGTTTGGTCGACTGTGTGATGCGAAGTTGACCCTTCGGGATGGAAGCGGGAGTTATTCTCGGGCGCCGGTCACCACCGTCGAGTAGAGCTCCTCGTTGTGCGCGATCGTCGCTACCAGCCCGTTCGCCTCAAATATCGCCGCGGTCAACCCTGCCTGTTGCTCGCTCGATTCCACGAACAGGTGTCCGCCCGGAGCAAGCCACTCGGGGGCTCTCTCCGCAACGCGTCGCTGCACGTCCAATCCATCCGCTCCGCCGTCGAGGGCGATTCGGGCTTCAAAGAGCCGTGCCTCCGGGGGCAGGAGGGACAGGGCATCCGTCGGTACGTAGGGGGTGTTAGCCACCAGTATGTCCACGCGACCTTTCAGAGCTGTCGGGAGCGGGTCGAACAGGTCGCCCTCGAAGACCCGGGACGGGCGGATGTTACGACGGGCGTTTGCAACCGCCGCCCGGTCGATGTCGGCAGCAAACAGGTCGATGACGGGCAGCCGATTCGCGATCGCCGCGCCGATGGCTCCGGCTCCGCAGCATAGGTCGAGCACGACGGCATTCGGGATGGCCACTTCCACGGCCTGATGCACGAGGAAGGCGGTGCGCTGTCGGGGAACGAAGACACCGGGTTCCACAACTATTCGCAGGCCGCAGAACTCCACCCAGCCCAGGATGTGTTCGAGCGGAATGCCTGATACCCGCTGCTCAATGAGCTGTCTCAACTCGGCGGGGGAGTACGCCGTTGCGATCAAGAGCGCGGCCTCATCTTCCGCGAAGACGCTGCCCGCCGAGCGTAACTCCGCGACGACCGCAGCCGATGTCGTGTCTGCCTCACTCAATGGATGTGGCGCAGGTATTGCTCAGGTGCACTGAGGAATGCCTGCCAGTTGAGCACAAGGGGCAGATCCGCCCACGGACTTTTCTGCAGCCCCCAGTCGCCGACCTCGTAGATTGTCGCGCCCGGTAGCGAAGCCAGCAGGGGGGAGTGGGTCGACAGGATCACCTGCGATTTGCCGGTCTCCAGAAGCCCGATGAGGATGCCGAGAAGGGTCAGGCATCCCGAGAACGATAGCGCCGACTCCGGCTCGTCAAGCAGCCAGAGGCCCGGGCCTGTGAAGCGATCCTCGGCGAGTTCGAGGAACGACTCCCCGTGCGACCGCTCGTGAAAGCGGATGTCCTCCCGATACGGGTTCGGATTTTCCTCGAGGTAGGTGAAGAATCCATGCATCGTCTCCGCACGCAGAAAGTAGCCCCGTTTCGATGCCCCGGGGTTTCGCACGACCCGCAGGTGGTCCCACAGTCCGGACTCGGATGCCCGGGTGGAGTGCCGTGCTCCAGCAGAGCCACCCTCGGGCGAAAGCCCGTATGCCAGACCGATCGCCTCGACGAGAGTCGACTTCCCCGATCCGTTCTCACCGACAAAGACAGTCGCCGCCCCGAGATCGAGGCCGCGATCGAGCAGCTGCGCGACCGGCGCGAGCGTGGCGGGCCAGTCATCCCGCCTCAGGGCATTGAGGGGATGTTCCTCGATGCGGCGAATCGGGAACCGAGAGAAGGCGCCGTCAGCGGGCACGGTTCAGGCGCCCCCACCCACGCGCACGAGCATCTTGCCGGTGTTGTCTCCGCGCATCAGACCCAGCCACGCATCGAACGCGTTCTCCACGCCCTCGATCACCGTCTCATCGAACACGAACTGACCGCCGGCGACCAGTGGCGTGATCTCCCGGAAGAACTCGGGTGCGTACTTCTGGTAGCTCGGTATGGTGAAGCCCTTCAGCGTGAGGCCCTTCGAGATCAGCATGGCGAGATTGCGCGGACCCGGCTCCGGCTTCTCGGAATTATAAGCGCTGATGGCTCCGCAGATTGCTGCTCGACCGCCATCGTTGAACGCGAAAATTGCCGCCTCGAGGTGATCGCCGCCGACATTGTCGAAGTAGACGTCGATACCCTCGGGTGCTGCCTCGTGCAGCATTCGCGACACCTTTCCGTCCTTGTAGTTGAAGGCGGCGTCAAAGCCGTACTTGCTGGTGAGCAGCCCGACCTTCTCGTCGGTTCCGGCACTCCCGATCACCCGGCCCGCTCCGCGAAGACGCGCGAGCTGGCCCACCGCGGAGCCGACCGCACCAGCGGCTCCGGAGACGAATACGGTGTCGCCGGGCTTCATCTCCGCAATCGCCAGAAGACCGACCCAGGCCGTGAGCCCGGTGAGGCCGAGAGCGCTCAGGTAGACGGATGGTGCCAGCCCCGGTACTTCGTCACGAGCCGTGAACCGGTCGGCGTCGCCCTGCGCGACGTCTCGCCAGCCCTGAAAGTGCTGCACGAGTTGGCCGACCGCTAAGTCGGCGGAGCGGGACTCGATCACGCGACCCACGGCGTCGGCATCCATCACCCGATCGAGCTGGTAGGGCGGCACGTAGGACTTCACATCGTTCATGCGCCCGCGCATGTATGGGTCGACCGAGATGAACTCGTTTTGCACCCGCACCTCGTTCTCGGCGAGGGGAGGCAGATCCACCGTGATGAATCTCACGTCATCGGGGGTGGGGGCACCTGTCGGCCGATTAGCCAGGTGCCACTGGCGGCTGGAAGCAATGGGGGGCATTAGTGTCTCCGTCGGCAGCCGGGGATCGGCATCATCTCTTCCAGCGTACCCAACCGCGTTAGTGTGGGCATACCGAACAGTCGGTTTGCACCGTCTCCCCGCGTTAGGACCTCTTGTGAATCGCTTTGACGGTCGCACCGCCCTCATCACCGGAGCGAGCCGGGGCATCGGTCTCGCGATCGCACAGCGGCTCGTGGACGAGGGCGCCCGAGTGATGATCACCGCGCGCCGAGAGGATGCCCTCCGTGAGGCGGCATCGCAGCTCGGGGTATCCGCCCTCTGGGTCGCGGGCAAAGCCGATGATCCGGAACACCGTGCCGAGGTCTTCGACGTCATCGGCCGCGAATACGGTGGCCTAGACCACTTCGTGAGCAATGCCGGAGTGAATCCCAGCTTCGGGCCCACTCTTGACATCGAGCACTCGGCGATGGCCAAGATCCTCGAGATCAATGTGATGGCTGCACTCGACTGGTCCCGGGATGCCGTTGCCGCCGGCATTGCAAAACGTCACGGTTCGATCGTGAATATCGCCTCGATCGCCGGCATTTCGGCCGCACCCGGCATCGGGTTCTACGGCGTGTCGAAGGCCGCGCTCATCTCCCTCACAACGCAACTCGCTTTCGAACTCGCGCCGGAGATCCGGGTCAATGCTGTGGCCCCCGCCGTGATAAAAACGCGGTTTGCGGAGGCGCTTTACGGCGGTCGCGAGGCGGAGGTCGCGGCGATTTACCCCCTCGCGCGTCTCGGCGTGCCCGAGGATGTCTCTGGCGTCGTCGCCTTCCTACTCTCGGCAGATGCCGCCTGGATCACCGGCCAGACCATCGTGATCGACGGGGGCGGGTCCATCCGTCCGGTGACCTGATGGCGACGAGCGCCAGTGTCAAGGACTCCGTGCGCACCGCAGCGGTCGACCTATTCGCGCGCCACGGCTTCACCAACACCTCCGTGCAACAGATTGTCGACGCGGCCGGAGTCACCAAGGGGGCGATGTATCACTACTTCCGCTCGAAGGACGAACTGCTCTTCGGCATCTACGAGCACCTTCTGACGTTGCAGAGCGAGCATCTCGCGGCGATCATGACAACCGGTGACTCAACCCCGCAGAAGCTGCGGGCCGCGTGCATCGACGTGATCGAGACTTCGATCACGTTCCTCGATGAGGGCACCGTCTTCTTCCACTCCGCTCACCTGCTGCCGACCGAGAAGCAACGCGAGGTGAAAGTCCGTCGCCGCGTATACAACGACCATTTCGCGGCACTCGTACAGGCTGGCCAGTCCGAGGGCATTTACCGCACCGACATCCCGCGAGCGGTACTGGTGGCCAACTTCTTCAGCGACCTGCACTACCTCCCGCAATGGTATTCGGCGGATGGTCCGGAAGACGGCAGCCTCATTGCGCTGCAGCTCACGGACCTTTTTCTCGCCGGTATCAGTACGGCCAAACTCAGCCCTGTCAATACCCTGACGAAGGAGTCACGATGAGCCGACTACACGACACGGTTGCGATCATTACCGGCGGCGCACGTGGCATGGGGGCGGCCCACGCCCGGGCCTTCGCGCGAGAGGGCGCCCGGGTGGTGATCGCCGATGTGCTTGATGACGAAGGACGCTCCCTTGCCGCGGAACTCGGTGACACCGTGCGCTACGAACATCTTGACGTGACCTCCGAGAGCGAATGGGAAACGGTCGTCGCTTCGACTGTCGAGGCGTTCGGCACCGTGGACGTGCTCGTGAACAACGCGGGCATCGGCAATATGGCTGCGATCGACAACTACACGCTCGAGATGTGGAACGCCGTGCTCGCGGTAAACCTCACCGGTACCTTCCTCGGCGTCAAGGCGGTCGTTCCGGTCATGAAGGCGGCGAAGCACGGGTCGATCATCAACATCTCGTCGGTGGAGGGACTGCGCGGTAGCGCGGGACTACACGGCTATGTCGCCTCTAAATTTGCCGTCCGTGGCCTCACCAAGTCCGTCGCGGTGGAGCTCGGGCGGTACAACGTGCGGGTGAACTCCGTGCATCCGGGGTTCATTGTGACCCCGATGACCGAGCAACTCGACTTCGCACGCCAGCAGGTGCCGCTCGGCCGCCCGGCACAGCCCGAGGAGGTGTCTTCGCTTGTCGTCTTCCTCGCCAGCGAGGAGTCGGCCTATTCGACGGGCGCAGAGTTCGTGGTCGACGGCGGAATGACCTCGGCGATTCCGCACTCCTGAGCGGGGTGAGCCTTCGCTCTAGGATTAATGTTCCCGTTCTGCAACTGGACGGCCGAGCTTAGAGGTCTCCGAAATCGTCGGATGGACTCTGGATTTCTTGTACCGTATTCCCGTTCATAATGACGAGAAGGAACCGGATCCCGGTTGAGCCGGGATGGCTCAGGGATTGCGTCCCCGGCACCTCCCGTCGGCCCAAACCGAGCTGGTCGGCAGCGCCGTCCCCGTTCTGATCCCCGACAGCCCAGCCCTGCCCCGCGACAACCTCGGCTCGGCTCGACCCGACCGATATGCCCTGGTCGGTCAGAATGGGAACGCCATTGACCGTTGAGCCGGTCACTGAGATGCTCGCGTGCTTCTCATCGGCAAGAATCTTCACGCCACTCCACTCGTACGAGGTCAGATTTAGGCTATAGCCAGGCAGGTCAGCAATCTTTGTCATCTTCGGGCTTGCGCCAGTGACGCTGGTAAAGAGTGCCAGCATTCCTTTGACGTCGCTGAAGGCGATCTGGTCTTCTTGCCCGGCACGTAGCCTGGTAACCCCGTCGAGCGTGAGGTTCAATCGGCTCTGGACCGCAGGTGTGGACGACTGAGTCGGTGGAACACCGGGGCTACTTGACGAGGTGTTCGGAGTCTGTGCCAGAGGAGAGCATGCAGTGACCACAAAACACAGGCAAGCAGCGAGAGCAATTACCAAGCGTCGAGACATGAGAAAAATTATAGTGCGCCGATGCTCGTCGCACCGCGTTTTTCGGGAGGGAGTGCCGACTAATGTCGGCTTGGCGCACGTGTTGGCCGGGGCGACGTCATCCTGAAGGAAATTATCCGGAAAAGTTGAGTCAGCGCAGTTCGGGCTGGCGCTGAAACGCGGGGCTGTCACGCCGCAGGGTGGGAACTCAGCGACGCAGCTAGGAGGCGAAGCGGCTCTGGCCTCATGCCGCCACAACGACGGGACGCGGATCGAGGTGGATTCCCGCAATCATGCATCGCACCGATCCGCCGGCGAGCTCGATGGTCGGGACGTCGAGGGGTAGGAGTCGGCACGACCGCTCGATGACCGCGAGCTGATCGGGCCGCAGACTGTCGGCCGCGCGGCGTGAGAGGGCGAGGACGCGGCTACCGGGCGCGTGCAGCTCGATCGCATTGCCGGCAAAATTACACACCTGCTCGAAATCGAGATCGATGAGGATGCGCCCGTGTGCGGTCAGTCGGTCGACCACCTGATCGCGCCGGGCCGGAGATTGAATGAGATCGAGGCCCACGAGCGCGAAGTCGGTGGCGACCCCCATCATCACATTCGTGTGATAGATCGGCACACCGGACGGGTCGACGGCGTCGAACACCATCGGTTCATAGCCAAAATTCGTGCAGAACCGCTCGAGGGCAATTGGATCGGCCCGCTGCGAGCGGGCGACGTAAGCCACTCTCGACACGTGGTCGAGCACGATTGCGCCAGTTCCTTCGAGAAAGACGTCGTCGAGTTCGAGCCCGGAATAGTCGATGACGTCTTGAACCCGGTAGTGGTTCTTCAGCAGGTCGATGACATCCCACCGGCGCTCTTTACGACGGTTGACGGCATACATCGGGTAGATGGCGACATGGCCGCCCGGATGGGTGGACATCCAGTTGTTGGGAAAGACACTGTCGGGCCGGTCCGGGCTCTCGTCCTCGAACAGGTGGACCCGGATACCGGCGGCCTCGAGCGCTGAGGCCGCCCGGGTCACCTCGTCGAACGCGGCTGTCGCGATGGCGAAGGACTCAGAGGTGGCTCCCGCGACCTGGAACACATTGTCATCGACCGTGAGGGGATTGGGTCGAAAGTGATGCGGCCGCACCAGCACTACTGCCGAAGGCGCCTGAATCGACACCAGACTCAGCTGCCGACGGGGGAGAGCGCGCCGATCATGCCGAAGAGGTCCTTCGGGTTCTCCGGAGCCGCGACGAGGTCGATCTCGTCGAAGAAGTCGGTACCGGCGACGGAGTCGCGCAGGTAGCGCAGGGCGGAAAAGTCTTCGATCGCGAACCCGACCGAGTCGAAAAGGGTGATCTGCTCCGCAGAGGTACGGCCGGGCGCAGTACCGACGATGACCTTCCAGAGTTCGGTGACGGGAAAGTCGGGCGCCATTTGCTGGATCTCGCCCTCGATGCGGGTCTGTGGCGGGTATTCGACGAAGACGGTTGCCTTCTCGAGGATTGCTGCTTCGAGCTCGGTCTTGCCGGGGCAGTCACCACCGATCGCATTGATGTGTACGCCCGGCGTGACGAGGTCGCTCGTCAGCACGGTTGCAAGTGCCTTGTCTGCGGTGCAGGTGGTGATGATGTCGGCGCCGGTCACGGCATCCGCTGCGCTCGTGGCGACGGTGATGTCGAAACCGAGCGGTGCGAGGTTGCGCACGAACTTCGCCAGGGCGTCGGGATCGGTGTCCCAGATACGTAGCCGGTCGATACCGAGTGCCGACCGCAATCCGAGGGCCTGAAACTCGGCCTGGCTACCAGCACCGATCATCGCCATGATGGTGGAATCTGGGCGGGCGAGCTGCTTCGCAACCATTGCCGAGGTGGCGGCGGTGCGAAAGGCGGTGAGAAGGGTCATCTCGGCGAGCAGCGTCGGATAGCCGTTGTGTACGTCGGCCAGCACCCCGAAAGCGGTGACGGTCTGGAAACCGCGGGCGGGGTTGGAGGGATGGCCGTTGACGTATTTGAAGGCGTAAGTCTCGAGGTCGCTGGTGGGCATCAGCTCAATCACGCCGAGAGGGGTGTGGCTGGCGACTCGTGCGGTCTTGTCGAAGCTTTCCCAGCGGCGGAAGTCGTCGCGCAGGTAATCGATCATGCCGCCGATGATGGTCTCTGGACCGGTGGTGGTCGCCCAACGCACCATGTTGCGAACATCCACGAAACGCGTCATGAGCATCTCCACTTCTCGAAAATATAAGCCTAGTTCTCAGCGATATGCATAAAGAATAGACAAAAAGACGATCTTCTGACTATCTTTAGAGCACTCTGCTACAGCAGGTAGTACATTGTGGTTATGACCGTTCTGGACGATCTCGACCGCAGCCTTCTTTCCGCCCTGCGCGAAGACGGCCGGTCATCCGTCGCCTTCCTCGCGCGCAGGCTCGGAGTGGCCAGGGCAACGATCAGCAGCAGGCTCGAGCGGCTGGTGTCATCCGGAACCGTTGTCGGATTCACCGTGCGCGTGCGCGACGAGCTCGATCCGCTCATGATCCACGCGATCGCCCTTATCGAGGTCGAGGGGCGCACCACCAATCATGTGATCCGGCAGTTGCGTGGGATGCCGGAAATCAGTGCGCTTCACACCACGAACGGTGGCTGGGACCTCGTTGCGGAACTACGCTCCGAGACCCTCTCCGACTTCGACCGCACGCTGGGAGAAATCCGCGCTATCGAGGGCGTTGTGAACAGCGAGACCAGCCTGCTGCTGAGCTCAGTTCTGCGCTAGCGACCAACACGATTGTGCGCTGGCCGATCGTGACCTGGCCGATCGTGACCTGGCCCACCGCATTCCTCTGCCCGAGGGGCAACTTCGCACCTTCCGCGCGGACCAGAGGGTGCGAACGTGACACCCCAGTGCCGCGAGAGCGCCTCAGCGTCGTAGCTCGGCCTTGCCGAGGGAGGACAGATGTACCTCGTCCGGACCGTCGGCCAGTCGAAGAGCGCGCGCCCCAGCGAACATTTCCGCGATCGGGTCGTCGGCGGTCAGTCCACGGCCACCGTGCAGTTGAATGGCGCGATCGAGGATCTGAAGCACCGCCCGCGGCACCGCGATCTTGATCGCCTGGATCTCGGTCATCGCGCCGGCGTTGCCCACCGTGTCCATGAGCCAGGCGGTCTTCAGCACCAGAAGCCTGAGCGATTCAATGGAGATGCGGCTCTCGGCCAGCCATTCGCGCACCACACCCTGATCGGCGAGCGGGTTGCCGAACGCGACGCGACTCTTGGCACGCTCACGCATGAGATCCATCGTGCGTTCCGCCATGCCGAGCAGTCTCATGCAGTGATGGATACGCCCGGGGCCGAGCCGCGCCTGAGCGATCGCGAACCCGTCGCCCTCTCCGGCGATGAGGTTGGTGGCGGGCACTCGCACCCCGTCGAAGAGCACCTCGGCATGGCCGCCGTGATCGCGATCGTCGTAACCGAAGACGGTGAGCGGCCGCACGATAGTGACTCCGGGCGTATCGCGCGGTACCAGGATCATGCTCTGCTGGCGATGGCGTGGAGCATCCGACCCCGGCAATGCGGTGCGGCCCATCACGATGAAAATTTCCGCTTCGGGGTTCATGGCCCCGGTCGACCACCACTTGCGCCCGTCGATCACATACTCGTCTCCATCGAGCCGGATGCTCGTCGCAATGTTCGTCGCGTCGGAGGACGCCACCTCCGGCTCGGTCATGCAGAACGACGATCGAATGCGCCCCTCCAGGAGCGGAGCCAGCCAGCGTTCCTTCTGTGCGTCGGTGCCGAACTCGGCGAGCACCTCCATGTTCCCGGTGTCGGGTGCGGAGCAGTTAAGTGCGACCGGTGCGAGCTTGGGGCTCCGGCCGGTGAGCTCCGCGACCGCCGCGTACTGCAGGTTAGTGAGGCCTTCGGCGGGCAGGAAGAGGTTCCATAGACCGCGCGAGCGGGCCTCGGCCTGCAGCTCCCGCACGATCGGGCGGAGGGTCCAGTCATCCGGTGTCTCGGCGACTTGGGCGTCGAGTATGGCCTCCGCGGGATAGACGTATTCGCTGAGGAAGGCGTTCATGCGAGCCAGAAGGTCGACGGTCGTTGCATCCGGGGCGAAATCCATCAGGAGGTCCTTTCGGCCAGGGAGCGGAGCCCGGCCTTGGCGAGCGGAGTCACGAGGCCGCCGATCGTGTCGAAGCCGGGACCGACGGTCTCGCCGGCTTGGAAGCGCAGATGGATCCCCTCGAGGATGATCGCGAGCTTGTAGGCGGCGAACGCGAGATACCAGGACAGCTCGGGCACCGGGGTTCCGCGAGCGGCCGCATAGGCATCGAGTAACTCCGTGAAGCTCGGGTAACCGAACGCCGGGTCGACGGCACTCGCAGCGACAGCGGCTGCCTGTTCACTGATGCTTCGGATGTCCCAGTACAGGCCGAGCAGGCCGAGGTCGGTGAAGGAGTCGCCGATGGTGGCCATCTCCCAGTCCAATATCGCCGCGATACGCGGGCTTCCGTCGGCGTCCAGTCGCACGATGGCGTTATCGAGTCGGAAGTCGCCGTGCACAAGGGAGGAGCTGACCGTGACGGGCACGTTTTCGCGCAGGGCAGCCTGCAATCCATCCAGCGTCGGTAGTTCGCGGTTGCGGGATTTGTCGTACTGTTCGCCCCAGCGGTGCACCTGGCGCTCGAGGTATCCGGTCGCCTTGCCGAAGTCCTCGAGTCCGACTGCGGCGGGGTCGATGGCGTGCAGCTCGGCAAGTGTCGCGACGAGGTCGAGGCTCAGTGCGCGCAATTGAGCCGGGCTGAACGGCGCATTCGCGGCGGGGGAAGAAAGTACCTCGCCGTCAACGAACCCCATCAGATAGAACGCTGTGCCCACACCGGCGGTGCCGTCGATATCGTCTCGATACAGCACGGCCTCGGGAACCGGCACCGTGCTGCCGCGGAGCGCCGAGATCACCCGAAATTCCCGGGCCATGTCATGTGCGCTCGCCAGCACATGGCCGAGCGGTGGCCGGCGGAGCACCAGGGGTGTCGGCCCACCGAGCACACGGTAAGTCAGGTTGCTCCGACCTCCGGTGATCAGCGTCGCGTCGAGCTCCGATTCGCCGACAAACTGCGGATGCTCGGCCCGCAGCCACGCCTCGAGCTGCGAAGTGGCGAGGCCGCGGGGTTCGCGGCTCATGGAGTGACCACCAACTCCGCCTCGAGTGCGGCACGTACGACCTGCGGGATCGGCACGGGCCGCTGGTTCTCAGCGTCCACAAAGACATGCACGAACTGCCCGGTCGCGACCAGCGCACCGGTGGACTCGGCGTGCAGGCCGAGCTCCCAAGTGACGCTCGTCGTTCCGATGCGCCCCGCACGAAGGCCGACTACGAGCGATTCGGGAAACGATACCGAGGCCAGATAAGTGCATGCGGAGGTGACCACCACCGCCATCGCATCGTCGACATCGGTGCGAAGGCCGGCCACCCCGATCAACCAGCTTGTGATGGTGGTGTCCATCGCCGCGTAGTGGGTGGTGTTGTTGAGATGCCCGTAGACGTCGTTATCGTTCCAGCGTGTGCCGAAATGACGACTGTAGCCGTAGCCGGCGACGTCGCTCGTCATCGAGAGGTCAGGAAGAGGGCCACGAGTAGCGTGATGAACACCAGTACGAAGATCGCCGGCGTTACGAATCTTGGTACCGCGACCCAGCGTCGAGAAGCGATGATTCGCTTCGAGATCGCCGAGGGTGTCACGATCGTGTCGAGGTCGTCGATCACCGCAAGAGCCTCGCTTGTCACGGATATCTGCGCGACCGCACCGAGGATTCCGGAGGAGAGCAGAATGCCGGCAACACCCAGGCGCACGCTCGCCGGTGCAGTCGTGAGACCCGCGTCGAGCAGGCCGATCGTCACGATCAGCAGGAAGGTCGGAGCGATCTGCGACAGGATGAGATGCAGGCGGGCCTTCGTCCAGAGCTCGATGAGGGACTTCTCGGTCAGCGCTTTTTCCTCGGTCATGCGGGTTCCTCTGCTGTGGTGTCGGTAACGGGTGCGGTGCCGGCGAACAGCACGATGATGTCCGCGATGAGTGCGGGCTTCGATTCGCCGTCGATCTCCACCACTATTTTCACACCCACACGCACGCCGAGGCCGACAGGATCGGCACTCGTGATCGATGCGGATGCTCGCACTCGCGATCCGCTCCGCACCGGCTGGAGAAATCGTACGCGGTCGAGCCCGTAATTGATCGCCATCGTCACGCCGTGCACGTCGAGCAGCTGCGCGGTCAGGGGCGCGAGTAGGGACAGGGTGAGATACCCGTGGGCGATCGTGCCGCCGAACGGTCCGGCCGCGGCACGCTCGGGATCGACATGGATCCACTGCTCGTCACCCGTCGCGACCGCGAAGCTGTCGATGCGGTGCTGGTCGATTTCGAGCCAGTCGGTGATGCCGAGGTCGACCCCCACGGCATCGAGAATCGCGGCGGGGTTCGCAAAATTCGTCATGGTATCAGGCCTTCGGTCCGCCGGCCACATAGACCACCTGACCGGAGACGAATCCGGCTTCCTCCGAGCAGAAAAAGGATGCCACGGCAGCGATGTCCTCCGGCTGGCCAACCCGGCGCACCGGGATCTCCTTAGCGGCGCCCTCGAGAAACGCATCGAAAGTGATGCCCATCCGCTCGGCGGTAGAGCGCAGCATATCCGTGGCGATGAACCCGGGCGCGATCGCATTGGCGGTCACCCCGAACGGCCCGAGTTCGATGGCGAGGGTCTTCGTGAAGCCCTGCAGGCCCGCTTTCGCCGCTGAGTAGTTGGCTTGCCCGCGGTTGCCGAGAGCCGAGGTGCTCGAAAGGTTGACCACCCGACCCCATTTCGCCTCGACCTGGTGCTTTTGCACCTCGCGGCTCATCAGGAATGCTCCGCGAAGATGCACGCCCATCACGGCATCCCAATCGTCCTCGGTCATCTTGAACAGCAGGTTGTCACGCAAGATTCCGGCGTTGTTGACGAGGATCGTGGGGGCCCCGAGTTCGGCGACGGTTCGCGCGACGGCGCTTGCGACGGCCTCGGCATCCGCGACATCCGCTCCGATGCCGATGGCACGACCGCCGCCCGCGATGATGGCGTCAACGGTGGTCACGGTGTGCTCGTCGCGGAGGTCGATCACGGCCACGGCATAGCCGTCCGAGGCGAGACGTTTCGAGATGGCAGCCCCGATTCCGCGAGCGCCTCCGGTGACGATGGCGGTGCGCTGCTCGGTCATTCGCTCTCCCCTGTGAAGTCTTCCGCTTTGAAAACGATGAGTTGGCGAAGCGCACGGCCCTCGGCGAGGGAATCCATCGCCTCATTCAGCTGGTGGAGACGGATGCGACCGGAGATGAGTTTCTCCACTGGTAAACGTCCCTCACGCCAAAGCTGGGCGAAGAGCGGAATGTCGCGGGAGGGTAGCGCGGAGCCGAGGTAGCTGCCGATGATCGTTCGCGCTTCGGCCGTGAGCAGCAGCGGGGAAATCGACGCGCGGGCATCCGGTGCCGGCAGGCCGACGGTGACGGTGCGACCCCCGGCGGCGGTCGCCATGAGCGCGGTTTCGAAGGCGCGGGCATTGCCGGCGGCTTCGATCACCACGGGAGCTCGTACTCCCGCATCGAGCAGCTGCTGGGGCGTATAGGTTTCGGTGACGCCGCAGTCGCGAGCGGTCGCGAGCTTCTGCTCAACACCGTCGACGCCGATCACGTGATTCCCGAGCGAGAGCGCCACGAGCACGGCGGCCATTCCCACACCGCCGAGCCCCACCACCATCACGGCCTCGCCCGGTTCCGGCTTCGCGGAATTGAGCACCGCGCCGCCCCCGGTGAGTACCGCGCAACCTAGCAGCGCCGCGACTTCGGCCGGGATATCCGGGTCTACGCGCACCACCGAGGCGCGATTGACGACGGCGTGGGTCGCGAACGCGGAGACTCCGAGATGATGGAAGACCGGATGCCCGTCGCGGTGCAGTCGCATCGCTCCGCCGAGCAAGGTGCCGGCGTTGTTGGCGGCGCTGCCGACCTCGCAGGGCAGTCGTCCACCGGTGGAGCATCCGGCGCAGGCACCGCAGCGGGGGAGGAAGGTCATGACCACCCGGTCGCCGATGGCCAGGTCGCTCTGGTCGTCGCCGAGCATTTCGACGATGCCAGCGGCCTCATGGCCGAGGAGCATGGGGGTCGAGCGCACCCGGTTACCGTCGACGACGGAGAGGTCGGAGTGGCAGACGCCGGCCACCTCGATGCGCACGAGGAGTTCACCCGGACCCGGGGCATCCAACTGGATTCGACTGAACGACAGGGGGACGGATGCCGCAAATGGCGGCTCCGCCCCGCTCCGCTCGAGTACTGCGCCGACGATCTCCATTGATGCCTTCTGTAGTACCGGCCCGATCCGGAAACCGACCGGGCGGTATGTAGTCTACCGGTAGGTCGGGTAGCGCTCGCCGAGCACATTGGCCGACTGGCGGAGCTCGACCGGCGGGGCGCCTCAGGCGGCCACAGTCTCCCGCTCCGGCACCATGTCCACGAGATAGTGGGTGTAGGCCGGAATGGTGAGGAAGGTCGGGAAGTCGTCCTGAAGCGTCACCAGGCGCACGATCGCGGCGGCATCGTCGAAGCGATCCTCCGTCGACCGATCGCTGCCGTCGAGTTCTCGCTGCAGCATTCCTTCTACGAGATCGCGCGTGACCAGGACGTCCTGTTCGGTGACGACGCGCTGGGCGATCCACTGCCAGAGCTGCGAACGTGAGATCTCTGCGGTGGCAGCATCCTCCATCAGGTTGTCGATCGCCGCAGCACCGATTCCGCGAAGCCAACTCTCGATGTAGCGCAACGCGACGGACACGTTGCGACGCACGCCCTCGGTGGTGACGGTCTGGTCGAAGGATCGCACATCGAGAAGGTCGGCCGCAGAGACATCCACCTCCGGGCGCTGACGATCGACCTGGTTCGGGCAGTCGCCGAGCACCGCATCGAACTCCTCGCGCGCGGTAGCGACCAGGTCAGGATGTGCGACCCAGGTACCGTCGAAGCCGTCGGTGGCCTCCCGCCGCTTGTCGTCGTGAACCTTGGCGATCGCGCCGGCGGTGACCTCCGGGTCCCGACGGTTCGGGATGAACGCACTCATGCCTCCGATGGCATGGGCTCCCCGGCGGTGGCAGGTGGCGATGAGCAACCCTGTGTAATTGCGCATCATCGGTGAGGTCATGGTGATGCGATCCCGATCAGGGAGTACGAACTGGCGGCCGCGACCGCGGAAGTTCTTGATCAGGCTGAAGATGTAGTCCCAGCGACCGGCATTGAGGCCGGCGCAGTGGTCCTTCAGCTCGTAGAGGATCTCCTCCATCTCGAACGCGGCGGTGATCGTCTCGATGAGCACGGTTGCGCGGATCGATCCGTGCTCGAGTCCGAGCGCGATCTCCGAAAAGATGAAGATGTCATCCCAGAGGCGCGCTTCGAGGTGGTTCTCTATCTTCGGCAGGTAGAAATACGGTCCGCGGCCGTCGGCGATGAGTTCCGCGCCGTTGTGGAAGATATACAGCCCGAAGTCCACCAGGGATGCGGATGCCGCCTTGCCGAGGCCCGCCCGGTCGGTGTACCTCAGGTGCTTCTCCACGAGGTGCCAGCCGCGCGGTCGCATCACAATCGTGGGGGTGATCTCACCGACCGTGTACTGCTTGCCGGCCTCGCTCGTGAAGTCGACCTGGTGCCGGATCGCGTCGTACAGCGACAGTTGGCCGCCGATGATGTTCGACCAGGTGGGGCTGGTGGCATCTTCGAGATCGGCGAGACAAACCTTGGCGCCGGAGTTGAGCGCGTAGATCGTCATCTTGCGGTCGGTGGGCCCGGTGATCTCGACCCGACAG
>JBKJLH010000161.1:0-5496 GCA_046597035.1 Lacisediminihabitans sp. | reverse complement strand
CGACACTCGCCGCGATCTCGGCGCTCAGCCTCGCGTCCGCGACCGTCGGCAGAGGAACAGTGCTAGCCGCGTTCTACTGCCTCGGCCTCGGCATTCCCTTTTTGCTCGTCGCCCTCGGATTCGAATGGGCATCCGGCGGAATCGGCTGGCTGAAGAAGCATGTCCGCGCCATAAACATTGCCGGTGGCGCCGCGCTCATCCTCATCGGTGTGCTCATGGTCAGCGGATTGTGGACCATGTGGCTCTATCAGCTACAGGCACTCATCGGTGGCGTTGTCCTTCCTATCTAAGAACCGTTACGCCAGCAGGGGGAATATTATGAGGAATGCTTTAGGAGAGGTACGTCAGATCGACGGCCCGCACTGGCGACGATTTATCGCAACGATGGGAATGGTGATCGTCCTCACAACCTCGATCGTCGTTCTCCCCGCCGCGCGGGCTTCTGCGGTTGAATACCCCACCTGGGGCCAGGTGGCCGCAGCCCGTGCCTCGGAGGCTGCCGCACAGGCACTGGTCGTTCGAATTCAAGGACAATTGGCAACTCTTCGAACTCAAGCGGAACAGACGGCCGCGCTAGCCGAGGCTCGAGGGGCAGAGTACGAGGCCGCGGACCAGAAATTTCAAGAAGCCGCTTTTAAAGCGCGCGAACTCTCTCGGCAGGCTGACACGGCAAATGCGCTTGCGATCGCTTCTCGAGCCAAGGCCGGACGGATCGTCGCCCAACTGGCTCGAACCGGCGGACAGGACCTGTCAATGAGGCTATTCACCAACGGAAAGGAATCCGAACAGTTGCTTGCGCAGCTCGGATTCCAGAGCAAGGTCGCGCAACTTGCGAGCGGGGTGTATGCGAAGGCGACGCGGGATCGCAACTCCGCGCAATCTCTTACCGACCAAGCGACTCGTGCCACCCAGTCGCGCGAGCAACTGAGAACTATCGCCTCCCAAGCTCTCGACAGTGCTCGAATTGCGTCAGCAGCAGCCGATGCCGCCGTAGCGGCCCAGGTTCAAAACCAAGCCGAGCTCCAAGCACAATTGACCGTCTTGACCGAAAAACGCGCAGCGACCGAAACCGATTTCGCGGCGGGGGAAGTGGCCCGCGCAGCTGCGGCGGCTGCGGCAGTAGCAGCGAGGACAGGTTCGGCCGGGAAGGTGTCCCCGTCAGGCTGGGCAGATCCCACTTCCGGTCGCCTGGTCAGTCCCTATGGCTACCGCATCCATCCGATCTACAAGGATTGGAGACTCCACAACGGGGATGATCTTGCAGGCGGATGCAACGTGCCCATTTACGCGACGACAGGCGGGCAGGTCAGCTTCTCCGGACTGAACGGAGGGTATGGCAATTTCATCATTATCGACCACGGAGCGGGCATCCAGTCGGCCTACGCGCACATCATCGATGGCGGTCGCCTAGTGTCGAACGGGCAGACAGTCACCGCCGGGCAGCTGATCGCTCGGACCGGAAGCACGGGAGGGTCCACCGGGTGCCATCTTCATTTCGAGCCCCGATCCGGAGGAGTGGCGTTTGATCCGGTCCCATTCATCCAACAGCGCGGAGTCACCTTGGGATGAACATCCAAACCCACCACCGAATCTGACGTTCACACCTCCGGATCCACCTCGTCATCACCAAGGGAAAATCTAACGTGACTGCTGTCAGAGCGCTGTGGCCGCATAGCTTGTGGGAAAAAACCAGTCGCACTGACCGAGAGCCTTCACCCGACCATGATGCTTGCCGGGAATGGGAGGACATTTTCGATGTCGTCCGCTGTGGCATTTGTCGATTCGTGTCGGGGATCAGGAATGAGCCGGATTTATGATCGAGATCCGCGCAGTCTCGACACAATTCCACCATAAGACTCGTGTCGTAAACAGTTCCAGCCTCGTCATTACCCCCCAAGGGAGGCAACCTTGTCGCCTTACCTGAGTGTATTCATCGTGCTCGGTGTTTGCCTGGCGGCGATCGGTGCCCTCTATCTGCTCGGACGAGCTGTCGCGGTGTCCCGTGACACCGTCGAGGTGCTGCCGTTCCAGTCAGGCTGGCGGCCTCGGGAACATGCTCTGTCGAGATTTCACGCCCGGTGGTACCCACTCACATTGGTCTTCCTGGCGTTCGACGTGGAAATGCTGTTCATGTTCCCCTGGGCACTCGTCGTAGCCGAAAAAGGTCCCGCGGCGATCATAGAAATGTTCGTCTTCCTCGGAGTCCTGGTCGCCGGCGTGGTCTGGGCATGGCGAGAAGGAGCATTCCGATGGGTGTAACCGACTGGATCGCCGGCGTCGGAACGAAACGCGTACACGTGCTCGTGATCGAAACGCCCGGCGCAAGCCTGCTGCGCATGCGCGTGCAGGCAGCGATTGCGGCCCGCGGTTGGGTCGAGGCGACCAGCCCCGCGGATGCGGATGCTCTTCTCGTCTGCGGCAATCCCGGCAGCCCCCTTTCTGAGCTGATAGGGGCCGTGTGGGAGCAGATCCCCTCCCCCCGTCACCGTGCGATGCTCACAGAGCCGGGCACCCTTGTGGAGTTTCTCGACGCCATCCCGATAGCCCTCCAGAACGAGCGAAGCCAGCGCGCTGACGCCCACGATCGGCCCCAGCACGTTTCAATGTCGCCGGCAGACGGTACGCCCGAGATGACGAGGGTGGACACAAGCGACACGCCGGGCATGCATCACTCGGAGGCCGAAGCCGAGCCCCCGGTACCAGAGGACTCGATGCACGAGGACTCGATGCACGAGGGCACTCCGCAGAAGAATTCCGGTTCTAATCCCGCAATGGATATGGGAATGGATATGGGAATGGATATGGATATGTCGGGGCCGGCAGGGATTCCTCTGGCCGAGGGTGACCAGGACCGTGACGGACTCGAGATGGATGTCACTCACCTCACACTCGGCCCCATCCTGGCCGCGTGGCCCGCCGACCTCGTGCTTCACTGCACCCTGCACGGGGATGTAGTCGCCGACGCCCGCGTGGAACGCCTACCTTCTGGTGTGGCTACGACGGAGCAGCCAGCGGTGGCCTCTCAGCTGTGCGATGCCGCCGCACGCCTCCTGAGCGTTATCGGCTGGGATCCCGTCGCCCGGCAGGTCGATCGACTACGGAACGATATCGTGTCCGGTGTCCCGCCGCAGGACGTCTCCCGCCGCCTGAACAGGCTGATCACGCAAATCCGCCGCTCACGGACGCTCCGGTGGTCTCTGGCCGGGATTCATGCGCCGGGAGCGGGACTGGCCCGAGATCGCCTGCTCGGCTGGTTGCAGTCCGCGCAAGAATCACTCATGGCCGATGAAAAGCGACCGTTTCACATTCCTGTCGGCGAACTCGCACTATCGGAAGTGGATATCAGACGCGCCGTTTTGGGACAGGAACTATCGACCGTCCGCCTCATCATCGCAAGCCTTCCGACGGGCACCTCGCCCAGGGTGGTGCTCGGCCATGAGTAGCCCGGCCGCTGTGGGAGCTGTTGTACTGCTGCCGTTAGGGGTCGCGGTGTTGGCGTTGGCGGTAGCGTCCGTGAACGGGGCTGTGAACGCTCGCGCCGAAGGCGGTGCAGTGCGCGACGGCTTCGCCGCACCAGTGCGAGAGACAGCACGGCTCATCCGTCAACAGCGTCGGACCCTGCCAGGGGCGGATTCGCTACTGTGGCGGGTGGCCGGCGCCGGCCTCGGGATCGCCGCGGTCTTACAGGTAGTAGTCATTCCGTTCGGCAATTTCTCGTTCGCGGACTTGCCAGTGGGGTTGGTGTGGTTCAACGCGATAGACGTGTTGTTGTGGGCGTTGTGGTGGTTGCTCGGCTGGGGTGCCAACAGCAGCTGGTCACTGGTTGGCGGATACCGGTTTCTCGCCCAAGCGCTCTCCTACGAGATCCCGCTGATGTTCGCCCTGACCGCCCCCGCGATCGGCGCGGGGAGTCTTCGGCTTCTCGACGTACAGGCAGCCCAGCATTCCCTGTGGTTCGTCTTCTGGATGCCGGTCTCTTTTCTTGTCTACGTCGCATCGGTCGTCGCATTCTCTTCCTGGGGTCCCTTCCAGAGCGCTGTCGGTGTTGATATCGGGCACGGTGTGCTCGCTGAGCTCAGCGGCATAGATCGGCTTCTGGTTCTGGGCGGTCGTTATGCGGTCCTCGTCGCCGGTGCAGCATTTTCCGTGCCGCTTTTCTTCGGCGGCGGCAGCGGACCGCTGCTGCCTGCCAGCATCTGGGTGGTCGTGAAGACCGCCGCCGTTCTGGCTGGGATGCTGGCTCTGCGCCGAATGTTCCCCACCGTTCGACCTGACCGGCTGGCCGAGATCGCCTGGGTGATCGTGGTGCCGATGGTCCTGGTGCAACTCGCCGTCGTTGCGGTCATCGTCGCAGTGAACGGAGGCGCCCTGTGATCATTGCCCTGATCTTCTGGGCCTTCGCAGCCCTCGCGGTCGCGGGCGGCATCGCTGTCTTCGTGGTCAATTCCATGGCTCGTGCCACCTACGCTCTTGCGGTGTCGTTCGTCGCGGTCGGGGCGATGATCGTGATGCTGCACCTGGACTACATCGGAGTAATCACCATCCTGATGATGCTGATGGAGATGGCGATCATGGCCGTTTTCATGGTCATGTTCATGGGAATGAACCCGGCCCTGATGCCGATGGACATGACCCACCATAAACGCCGTTCGGCGATCCTCGCCGTCGTCGTCTTCGCTGTCCTGGCGGTAGCGATCTTCCTGATCCCCTGGCCGGCCCGTACCGGTACGCCGGCCGCCGATCTGACCAGGTCTCTCGGGGACGCGATCATGGGTACGAAGATGCTCGTCATGCTGGCGATCAGCCCGGTGCTGTTCGCGACCATTGTCGCCGGCCTGGTGCTCGCCAACCCGCGGGGCCGCTACGACCGTTACGGTGACCGACTCGATCGGCGCACGGCCGACGGATACCCCGACCCTGATGACCCTATTCGCGGAGGTATCGGCCGATGACGCTGCAGTTTGTCCTCCTTGTCGCCGCCGCCCTGTTCGCCACCGGGATCTACGGGGCGTTGTCTCAGCAGGTGGTGGTGATGGTCATGATGGGAATCGAATTGATGATCAATGGTGTCCTTCTCGCCGGGGGTGCCCTGTGGTGGTTCCTTGCCCCCACTCCAGACGGGCAGACCCTCCTGCTGGTGATTCTCGCGGCGATGACGGTGGAAATGGCGATGGGATTTGCCGTCGCCACCGTCGTGCATCGATCCCGCAACTCCGACATGACCGACTCGGCCACGGATCTCTCCGGATGAGCGGGATCCTCATCTTCATAGTCTTCCTCCCAGTCGTGGCGGGCGTCACCCTTTTGTTGCTCGGTCGGCGCGCCGACAGAGCAGCCCCGTTCGTGTCGATCGGGGTCGCCGCGGGAATCTTGGTTGCCGCGATACTGGCCGCGCTGCTCCGACCCACCGTCGTACTCGGGTTCGTTTCGGCGACGGGGGCGACGTTCGGGGTGGACGGGCTGACCGCCGTACTGCTGCCGACGATCGCAGCGATT
>JBKJLH010000157.1:0-36337 GCA_046597035.1 Lacisediminihabitans sp. | reverse complement strand
GATGATCGGTCAGCCGAATCGACGTATGTTGCGACCCGGCATCGCTGTGATGGATCAGCTCACCGGCGACAGCGGGGTAATCCTCGCGACCTCGTTCCCACAACGCCATCCGCAACGGGATCATGACCAGGTCCGTTTCCTTGGTTGTCGAGGCGTGCCAAGCAATGACCGGGACTGCTCCGCGGGCACAACGATCGACCCGAAGATCAAGGTATCGCTCCAGACGCCAGGTACGGTCACCGGTGGTCTCTGCGGGTCTGGTGCTGGTCGCTGTGGCAGTACCTCCGTGGGTGATGCCCTGGTGGATCCGCTGGGCTGCCGCTCTCCTTTTGGCACTTACGGATGTGTATATCTTCGAGTGGGGAAGCGCACCGTCTCCGATTCCATGGCTGCCGACGATAATCCACGGCGGGTTCGATTTTTAGCGGGGTCCGGTGGGTGAACCGTCTGTAAGACTTTTCCCTGGCTGGCCTGGGGCTGGCTGGCAGGGTTGATGCTGGTTCTTCCGACCGGGCGTGACTCGTGCACCGTGCGTGACGCTTGAAGTTATCCGAGGCCGATAATTCCGATTGCGGCGGAATAGACCCCGAGGGTGGCTGTCGCGATGATTACGACGAGCACGACCCAGCGGTATCGCCCTGTGAGCCGATATGGATCCGGAAGCGCGCGCCGGGCGAGAAGATACAGAAATGTCAAGACGATGGGTAGTAGCAGTGCGTTCATGACCTGAACCGACAGATTGAGCTGAATCAGATTGACTCCTGACAACACGATCACGGCGCCGGCAGCCACGACCACAACGTAGACGACGTAAAACCAGGGCGCTTCACTTGGTCGATTTTCCAGGGAGCGTTTATAGCCTGTGACCTCGCCGATCCCCCATGCGGCGGTGAGGCTGGCGACAATGGCGGCGATGAGCGCCGCGCCCACCATACCGAGCGAAAAGAGCGCTCTTCCAGCGAACTGCCCGAGGTACGGGGTGAGGGCATCCGAAATCTGTTGAACAGTATCCAGTCCCTGCCCGTGCTCGTGGTGAGCCCACAGGGTAGCCGCGACGGTGATCAACATACCGATCATGATCAGTTGGGTGACGACAGCCCCGATACCGGTATCCAACCGCGCGGATCGGAGATGGATTGGCGTCAAACCCTTATCAACGACCGCAGATTGTTGATAAAACACCATCCACGGCATGATCACAGCCCCGATGTTGGCGGCTACGAGAAAAAGATAACCAGAGTTAGTGACCGGGGCAGTGAGTAGTCCCCGTCCGAGTTGACCCGCGTTCGGGCCAGCCATGACCATGGTGACCAGAAATACAAGCTCGAACATGCCAAACGCCAGGGCAACACGTTCTACCCGTCGGTAGTTCCCCGTCACCACGATCGTGACAAGGAAAACGGTGACAGCCAAAACACTGACGATCGGTCGGACGCCCCACAAAAGGCCCACTCCCGCTATTCCGCTCATCTCGGTCACGATTGCACCGGCACAGGCAATCACCAGCGTCGACACAGAAAGCCAGGCCCACCCGATCCCAAAACGTTGACGAATGAGCTCGCCATGCCCCATGCCGGTGACCAGACCGAGTCGCACCGTAAGTTCTTGCACGATAAACACCACGGGAATGAGGATGATCTGAACGGAAAGTAGCGCGTATCCCCACGTCGCCCCGCTCTGCGCCGCGGTGATAAGGCTGCCAGCATCCGTATCGGCCAGCATCACGACCAGGCCGGGGCCCGCTACTGCAAGCCACATCAGAAGAGCAGTTCTTGCCGACACCCGACGCCGCACGGGCGACTGAGTCACATTCACCCGGACACTCATTTCTCTAGTCAGGTAAGGCTTACCTTACTGCTTGGCAGATTGGGGTTCGCTCCACTGGCCTCAAGCCGAAAGTAAATCCGCCGTCGACGATGCCCCCGGCAGCAGCCTCAACCAGCCCGAAACTTGTCGACTGGACTCAGGCTATGGTCCATCGTCGAATCGATGGACCTGGAAAAACACCCGTCCGGAACTCTGGCGTTCGTCCCGCCGGTGCCCGCAGACCGCCGGCAAATGCAACCGATCGTCGCAACAGATCGATCAGGTTCACCGAGGCGGTCGCTTCGATGATTCTGTCGGCTCGATCAGCACAATAGCCGGGGCGTGCACAGCTCTCTTGGCGATGGGGACTTGACCCTTGATCTTGCACACGCTGACTCCGGCACGATGCTGGGGGCGAGATTCCAAGGATGGCGAGGAAGAACTGCACCGACGAGTTCCGTTGCCGAGCGGTGGACTTGCATGGGTCGTCGTCGGGCGCGACGCTGAAGGGCATCGCTGCCGATCTGGGCATTTCTCGGGGCGCGTTGAAGGAATGGGTCGACAAGCTGGGGTCGGGCGCTACCGCGGCACCGGGCTCGGCGCCTTCGGCGCCAGCTGGATGGCCGCAGGTGGGCGGGATCACCCGCCTGGAGGCGGAGAACACCGTGTTGAGCGCGAAATCCCGCAAGCTCACCGAGGAGCGGAACATTCTTCGTGAGGCGGCGATGTATTTCGCCGGGGAGGCGAACTGGTGAACCGCTTCCCGTTCGTCGAGGACCCCACACGGACGCCTATGGTGTGCAGCGGTTGTGTCAGGTCGTCGAGATCGCCCGGTCGTCGTTCTCCGTGTGGGTGACGGCGGTTCCGAACGTGCGGCACGGGCCACTGCGGACGCACCGCTGGCCTCAACGATGGGGTCGCATCCAACGAGCGGGTCAGCCGCAAGCGGGTCGCCAGGGTGATACGGGAGCACCGGATCGCGGGAATCCGGCTACGTCGCCGGGTGACGACGACGATCCCTGACCAGTCCGGGCGCCGCTTCCCCGACCTGATCGGCCGGGACTTCAACGTCGGTGAGCCAAACCGCCGCTACGTCGGCGGCATCACCTTGTCTGCCGATCGCGGACGGCAGCACCCTCGACCTCGCCCCCGTGATGACCTGGGCTCGCGCCAGCTGGCCGGCTGGGCGATGGCCGACCACATCTGCACCGACCTTCTCGAAGACGCCCTCAACGCCGCGACCCGTGAGCGGGCTTCGCCGACCGGGGCGATCTTCCACTCGGACTACGGAAGTGTCTACACCTCGAAGGCCTACGTGAAGCTCTTCTAGGACCTGTTGCTCACCCAGTCCACGGGTGGAATCGGATCGAGCGCCGGTAACTCGTTGGCGGAGAGCTTCAACGCGACTCTGAAACGCGAGCCCTTTCAAGGCCAGGCCGCTTTCCCCGACCAGACCACCGCCTACCGGGTCGTGTTCCGATGGGTTTACCGCTACAACACCCGAAGGCGCCACCGCGCCGTCGGCAACATCAGCCCGAACGCCTACAAAACCGCCACCTCGACCACGCTCACGCAAGTGGGATGACCAACCCCAACGACACCACAGCCACGATCCGGGGTCAAGGCTCTTTCAAGAGCGGAACCGGTGGGATTTGAACCCACGGTGGGCTCTCACCCACACAACTTTTCGAGAGTTGCACCTTCGGCCGCTCGGACACGGTTCCGGGGTCGATCTTAGTACACGGCCCGGACCGGTCACGGAACACAGCCCGTAAAATGAGGCCATGAGCGTATCGCCCTGGATCGTGACCGGCGTCGCGGTCGTCGCCCTGGTCGTCATCGTCATAGTCATCCGGTCTCTCGTCCTGCGCCGCCAGCGCGGCGGGGCAGATCGGCTCGCCCGCACCCTGCACCTGAATGCGCGATGGTGGAAGGAGCACGGCGCGACGAATGGCGAGTTGCTCTACGTCGCGATTGGTGATTCTGCAGCGCAAGGAGTGGGCGCAAGCCAGCCCGGCCGCAGCTATGTCGGACTGATAGCGCAACATCTCCGGCAGCGCACCGGGCGCTCAGTGCGGGTGGTCAATCTGAGCACCTCAGGCGCACGCTTGCGCGAGGCGATCTCGATGCAGTTGGCGCCGCTGGGAAACCTCTCCCCCGACGTCGTTACGGTCGCCATCGGTGCCAACGACATGCCATCCTTCGACCGGGATCGCTTCACCCGCGAACTGACCGAGGTCTACGACTCCTTGCCTGCCGGGTCGATCGTTGCCGAGGTGCCCTCCTTCTACCTCGGGGCGGTGGAGCGCAACGTGCGAAGCGCGAACTCGATCATTCACCAGCTCGCGGACGAACACGGATTCGAAGTAGCTCCGCTTTACGCACGCACGAGGGGACAGGGAGCGGCGCTCTACACACTCAATCAAGTGGCAGCCGACTTCTTCCACCCCAACGACCGGGGCTACCGCGTGTGGGCATCCGCGTTCCTCCCCCTCATCGATCGGCTCGATCTCTCCACCGCCCAGGACAGAGCGGATGGCAGTGACGGCAGCCTCGCCTAGGCTGTCGAGCATGGTGCGAGTCCAGTCCAACTTCCGATGCACGGAGTGCGGCTGGACCACCCCGAAATGGGCCGGTCGCTGTGCCGAGTGCCAGGCCTGGGGCACGATGGTGGATGCTGCGGACACGCCGTCTCCGTTCTCACGTGGCCTGCGCGCCGTCACTCTGAGTGATGATCGTGCGGCCAAGTCAATTGTCGCTATCAGCGCTGACGAAGTGGCCCACTGGCCGAGCGGCATTGCCGAATTCGACCGGGTACTCGGAGGCGGGATCGTGCCCGGCGCCACCATTTTGCTGAGCGGTGAACCGGGGGTAGGTAAGTCGACCCTGTTGTTGGAGGTCGCTTCGAAGGCTGCCGCAAAGGGCATGCGCGTCCTGTATGTCACTGCGGAAGAGTCCGTGAGCCAGGTTCGACTGCGGGCTCAACGCACCGGTGCCCTGCAGCCGCTGCTCTTCCTCGCCGCCGAGGTAGACCTCGCCACGGTTCTCGGCCAGATCGACCAGGTGAAGCCCGACCTGCTCATCGTCGACTCGGTTCAGACGGTGTCCTCGTCGCTCGTGGATGGGCTAGCCGGGGGTCCGTCGCAGGTGCGGGAGGTGGCATCCACCCTGATCCGCGTGTCGAAGGATCGCAACCTTCCGGTGTTGCTCGTCGGTCACGTGACCAAGGATGGATCGATCGCCGGCCCCCGTCTGCTCGAGCACCTGGTGGATGTCGTTTGCCAGTTCGAGGGTGATCGACAGACCTCGCTGCGCTTCATCCGCGCCCACAAGAACCGCTTCGGCCCGACAGATGAGGTGGGCTGCTTCGAGATGACCGGCGACGGTATCGCCGAGGTCGCGGATCCGAGCGGGCTGTTCCTCTCGCGCGGGAAGATTGCCGTGAGCGGTACCTGCGTGACCGTGGCCGTCGAGGGGCGCCGCGCGCTTCCCGTTGAAGTGCAGGCCCTCATTGTGAAAACCAGCGCACCCAATCCCCGGCGGGTAACCAACGGAGTCGATTCCTCCCGGGTCGCGATGCTGCTCGCCGTGCTCGAGCGTCGCGCGGCTCTCAAACTCAGCGAATGCGACGTCTACGTGTCGACGGTTGGCGGCATTAAACTCACCGAGCCGGGAGCGGACCTCGCTATCGCACTCGCCATCGCCAGCGCACACAGCGGCATAGCCCTGCCCGGCTCGCTCGCCGCTATTGGCGAGATCAGCCTCGCCGGCGAGATCCGGCCGGTGTCTCAGGCTCAGCAACGCGTGGCCGAGGCCCGGCGCCTGGGCTACACGACGGTGATCGACGCCGATCACGGACTGCTGCGCGAGGCCATGCGCAAGGCATTCGCCGCAGCGCCCATCCAGCAGGCGGACGTTCCGGCGTTCTGAGCTTCACGAGCAGCAGCCAACTCACGGCCGGGCGCCACCGCCACCGTGGGCCAGAGCGCCAGAGCGCCAGAGCGTCAGTTGAGCAGGAACTGCACCGTGGACTTGGAGCTGAGGGCCCCGACCTTCACGCCGAGGTGATAACTCGCGCCCCCGGCAGTTACCGGCGGACGGCTGGCCGCGCAGGTGGTCTTGGATGAGCGGGTGCGATCCCAGGGAATCGCCGAAGTCGTCACGGCGACACCGGGTTTCAACGTAACGGAGGCGTCGACAGGGGCCGTCTGGCAGTCCTTCGAATCCCAGATGGTTTCTGAGCCGCTTGTGATGATGAGCTCCTGCTGCGTGGACCCGAGGTTGATCGTGCAATCGACGGTTCCCGTGTTGGTGATCGACATACTGATCTGCGGCTGGTCGGTAGACGCGTAGGTCGTCTTGTCGGCCACGGCCACAAGTTTGAGTCTGGCCGGCACACAGGCCGCCCCCGCGGCAGCGGCGGATGCGGCAGCGCTCGGTGTCACGGACGGCGACACACCAGCCTTCGTGGTGTTTGCTGGCCTTGGACCTCCCGTGCCGGGACCCACGATGATCAGGATGATGATCACGATAACTGCGAGCGCGCCGAGACCGAGGATCAAGCGGCGGCGCCAGTACACCTGAGGTGCCTGCGGGCCGACAGGAGAGCGAAACGTCGACATGGCCTAAGGGTAGCCAGCGCGTGGTCGATTACCCGGCATTTGCGAGGGTGTGTGACCGGTTCGCGCAGCATCCTGAGAGCTCGTTTTAGATCCTCTTGATCATCCTCGTATTGCCGAGCGTATTGGGCTTGACCCGGGCGAGATCCAGGAATTCGGCCACGCCCTCGTCGGGCGAGCGCACGAGTTCCAGGTAGACGGCCGGATCGATCGGCTCCTCCGTCATCGGCTCGAATCCGTGACGCGTGAAGAACGGCACCTCGAAGGAAAGACAGAAGAGGCGGCTGAGACCTAGGTCGCGGGCATCCGCCTCCAGCTGTTCCATGAGGGCATGGCCGACTCCTCGGTGCTGCCAGTCCTCGACGACGGCGAGGGTGCGCACCTCGGCGAGATCCTGCCAGATCACGTGCAGGGCGCCACAGCCGATGACAATACCGGCCGTGTCTTCGGCGATGCGGAACTCCTGGATCGCCTCGTAGAAGACCACGGAATCCTTGCCGAGCAGGATGCGGCGCTGCACCAGCGGTTCGACGAGGGCCTGGATGGAGGGAACGTCACTCGTGCGTGCTGCGCGGACGGAAAAGGTCATCCGTCGAGCTTAAACGGCGAACGAGCCTGTCGATATCTCGACAGGCTCGTTCGCTGGTAACCGCTGCTTAGGCTTCCAGCGCCGCGATCTCCGCTTCGAGCGATTCTCGACCCGGCTGCCGCCCGGTAGTGAAGACGAACTCGTTGTTGATGTAGTCGACGTGCACGTGGTCGCCCGCGTTCAGATCGCCCGTGAGGATGCGCTCCGAGAGCTGGTCCTCGACCTCGTGCTGGATGGCCCGGCGCAGCGGCCTGGCACCAAGGGAGGGGTCGAATCCGATCTTGATCAGGTGCTCCTTGGCGGGAACAGCGATCTCCACGGTCATGTCGCGGTCCAGCAGGCGGTCAGAGAGACGCTTGATGAACAGGTCCACGATCTGCAGCAGCTCGTCCTTGGTGAGCTGCGGGAAGACGATCGTCTCGTCGACCCGGTTGAGGAACTCCGGCTTGAAGTTCTTCTTCAGCTCCTCGACCACCTTGCCGCGCATCCGGTCGTACCCGCTTGCGGTGTCGGTGGAGGAGGTAAATCCGAGCGGGGTTCCCGAGATGTCCTTCGTACCGAGGTTGGTGGTCATGATGATCACCGTGTTCTTGAAGTCGACAACGCGACCCTGGCCATCCGTCAGCCGTCCCTCTTCCAGAATCTGGAGGAGCGAGTTGAAGATGTCGGGGTGTGCCTTCTCGATCTCGTCGAACAGCACCACCGAGAACGGCTTGCGGCGCACCTTCTCGGTGAGCTGGCCGCCCTCTTCGAAACCGACGAACCCGGGAGGGGCACCGAACAGTCGCGAGACCGTGTGCTTCTCGCCGTACTCCGACATGTCGAGGGAGATGAGGGCGTTCTCGTCGTCGAAGAGGAACTCGGCAAGGGCCTTCGCGAGCTCCGTCTTACCAACACCGGTGGGACCGGCGAAGATGAACGAACCGCTCGGACGCTTCGGGTCCTTGAGGCCGGCACGGGTGCGTCGGATGGTCTTGGACAGGGCCGAAATAGCCTCCTCCTGGCCGATGACGCGCTGGTGAAGAGCTTTCTCCATGAAGACGAGACGGCTGGTCTCCTCCTCGGTCAGCTTGAACACCGGGATGCCGGTGGCGGCGGCGAGAACCTCGGCGATCACGCCTTCGTCCACGGTGCCGGTCGATCCGGCCTCTCCGCTCTTCCACTGCTTCTCGAGACGCAGGCGCTCCCCGAGCAACTTCTTCTCTTCGTCACGAAGCGAAGCCGCTTTCTCGAAGTCCTGGTCCTCGATCGCGCCTTCCTTGAAGCCGCGTACCTCGGCGATCTTGTCGTCGAACTCGCGAAGCTCCGGCGGGGCCGACAGGATCGAGAGGCGAAGGCGTGCGCCAGCCTCGTCGATCAGGTCGATTGCCTTGTCAGGCAGGAAACGGTCGGCCACATAGCGGTCGGCGAGGTTGGCGGCCGCGACGATGGCGCCATCTGTGATGGACACCTTGTGGAACGACTCGTACTTGTCGCGGAGTCCTTTGAGGATGTTGATGGTGTGTGCCAGGGAAGGCTCGTGCACCTGCACGGGCTGGAAGCGGCGCTCGAGCGCAGCATCCTTCTCGAAGTGCTTACGGTACTCGTCGATAGTGGTGGCACCGATGGTCTGGAGCTCACCGCGCGCGAGCAGCGGCTTGAGGATGGATGCGGCGTCGATCGCGCCCTCGGCAGCACCGGCCCCGACCAGGGTGTGGATCTCGTCGATAAAGGTGATGATGTCGCCGCGGGTCCGGATTTCCTTCGTCACCTTCTTCAGGCGTTCCTCGAAGTCACCACGGTAGCGGCTTCCGGCGATGAGCGAACCGAGGTCCAGCGTGTAGAGCTGCTTGTCCTTGAGAGTTTCCGGCACGTCACCGCGAACGATCGCCTGAGCGAGACCCTCGACGACGGCGGTCTTGCCGACGCCGGGCTCACCGATCAGCACGGGGTTGTTCTTGGAACGACGGGACAGGATCTGCATGACCCGCTCCATCTCCTTCTCGCGCCCGATGACCGGGTCGAGTTTGCCGTCGCGAGCGGCCTGCGTGAGGTTACGCCCGAACTGGTCGAGGATCTGGCTCCCGCCCTGTGGTGCTTGGGTGGACTCGCCACCGACTGCGACCTGCTCCTTGCCCTGGTATCCGGAGAGCAGCTGGATGACCTGCTGGCGCACCCGGTTGAGATCGGCTCCGAGCTTGACGAGCACCTGGGCCGCGACGCCCTCACCCTCGCGGATAAGACCGAGCAGGATGTGCTCGGTACCGATGTAGTTGTGCCCGAGCTGTAGAGCTTCGCGAAGCGAGAGCTCGAGTACCTTCTTGGCGCGCGGAGTGAAGGGGATGTGGCCGGTCGGCTGTTGCTGACCCTGGCCGATGATGTCCTGGACCTGCTCACGCACCGCGTCCAGCGAGATATTGAGCGACTCGAGGGCTTTGGCGGCAACACCCTCACCCTCGTGAATGAGACCGAGCAGGATGTGCTCGGTGCCAATGTAGTTGTGGTTGAGCATCTTGGCTTCTTCTTGCGCCAAAACGACCACCCGGCGGGCTCGGTCTGTAAAACGTTCGAACATGGTTTGCTCCTCTGGCACCGATGCAGGTGTGGTGCCGTTATAGAGAGAGTAACCAGCGAACCCTGCGATTACTGCCCTAGTTCGCCGCAGGCGAAGACGAGTTTTGGAACCGCGGGTGTGACGGCATCACAGCGCGGTGTGTGGTGCGTTTATGTCGGTTCCTTGACAGAGGGGTTCACCGGGTAATAGTTTAACGTTTATCGATAATAACGATTATCGATTAACAAAATCCGGCAGTCCTGCCGCCGTGAACGAAGGGAACGCGGATGCCTGATGAACAGCAGCTGGCGAGCGGAGAGACAGCGCTGACCCTGGTCGCCGAACACCCCTTTCCGGGCGGCACGGACGTCGGATCCGCCCACATTGTTCAGGGCAGCTACGGGAGCGCAGAGGTCGTGTTGTCTCACCTGTCGCCCTTCGGTGTCGCTCTGGCGACCATCCCGTCGATCGGTGGCACCCGCACCAGGGCAGCCTTCGCCCTGCTCGTCGCCGCGCTTGCTTGGCGGCTGGTTCGGCACACCATGTTCCGTCGCTCGCTCACCCTGGTCACTTGCTTGGCTGGGGGTGTGTTGCTCATCCGGTTCGACTTCGAATACGGCGAGCGCCTGCAGCGCGACGCGGCCGGACTCATCTGACCGTGGGAGACGAGGACTCCGGTATTCACTGCAGGCTCGACGAACTTTTAGAGGAGCGCGGGATGACGCTGACCCGGCTGAGCAAGCTGGTGGGCGTGAGTATCGTCAACCTCAGCGTGTTGAAGAACGACCGGGCGCGCGCCATCCGCTATTCGACCCTGTCGGCGATCTGCACGGCGCTCGACTGCACTGTCGGAGATCTGCTGGTGCGCGGAGGGGCGTAATGGCACCCTCCCGCGATGGATTCGACTACCGGACGTCAGACTTAACGCGTGCGAGGCGTTACAGCTGATGACGACGCTGCCGAATTATCCGCTGCCGAGGGTTCGACCGTCATTACGGCCGTGAGTGCAGCCGCGTCATTCTCGGCCTCGAAGCGGGCGCGCTCCTCGGCCTCGATCACGGCGTAAACCGTGCGCTCGGTGCGATCCGCACGGAAGATCGAGCGCATCACGAGCCAGAAAATCAGCCCGAGGAGGATTGTCGGGATCACCGAGTAGGCCGCGTTGGCCCAGAAGTTTTGGATCACGTCATCAGGATACGTCGTGAGGCTGGGGGAATGTCAGCCGTGCTGAGCGATGCCGATAATGCCCTGGATGATTGAATACACCGCGATGCCAGCCACAGCAATCCAGAGCACGACGCGCGTGGTCGAGGGCTTGTTGGGATCCTTGGGTTCCGGCGGAAGGTAACTCATCACTTGACCAGGGGGAAGAGGATGGTCTCTCGCACGCCGAGTCCGGAAAGAGCCATGAGCAGCCGATCGACACCCATGCCCATTCCCCCGGATGGCGGCATCCCGTACTCGAGCGCACGCAGGAATTCTTCGTCGAGTCGCATGGCTTCCGGGTCGCCGGCCGCGGCAAGCTTCGCCTGCTCGACGAAGCGCTCGCGCTGGATCACCGGATCCACCAGCTCGGAGTACCCGGTCGCCAGCTCGAAGCCGCGCACGTAGAGGTCCCATTTCTCGACGAGTCCAGCCTCGGTGCGGTGGTCGCGCACGAGGGGGGAGGTGTCGACCGGGAAGTCCATGACGAAGGTCGGGCGCGTGAGAGCCGGCTTCACGAAGTGCTCCCACAGCTCCTCGATGTATTTGCCCGAGGTCGGCTGCCCGACCTCGACGCCCACCGCGTCGGCGTGGCCGCGCAGCTCAGCGAGCGAGGTGTGCGCGGTAATCTGCCAGCCGGATGCCGCGTTCAGCGAGCCGAGCATGGAGATGCGATCCCACTCGCCCCCGAAATCGTATTCGGATCCGTCTGCGAGCGTAACGACCAGGCTGTCACCGATGGAGAGCGCGGCTTTCTGGATCATCTCCTGGGTGAGATCGGCCATCTGGTTGTAGTCGCCGTAGGCCTGATACGCCTCGACCATCGCGAACTCTGGCGAGTGGGTGGAATCCGCCCCCTCGTTGCGGAAGTTGCGGTTGATCTCGAACACCCGCTCGATGCCGCCGACAACGGCGCGCTTGAGGAACAGCTCGGGGGCGATACGGAGGAACAGCTCGGTGTCGAAAGCGTTGCTGCGCGTGACGAAGGGCCGCGCGGATGCCCCGCCGTGCATGGTCTGCAGCATCGGGGTTTCTACCTCGATGTATCCGTGGTCGGCAAAAGTCGTGCGCAGTGAGGCGACGGATGCCGAGCGGTCCCGCACCATGCGGCGAGCGCCCTCTCGGGCAATGAGGTCGAGGTACCGCGCACGCACCCGGGTCTCTTCGTTGAGCTCCACGTGGAGGTTAGGCAGTGGGCGCAGCGTCTTCGCCGCGATCTTCCACTCCGTCACCAGCACGCTGAGCTCCCCGCGGCGGCTGGAGATCACCTCACCGGAGACGAAGAGGTGATCGCCGAGGTCGACGAGGTCCTTCCACTGCACAAGCGAATCCTCGCCCACCTCGGCGAGCGAGACCATAGCCTGAATTCGGGATCCGTCGCCGGACTGCAAGGACGCGAAACACAGCTTGCCCGTGTTGCGGAGATGCACCACGCGACCGGCCAGCCCCACGGTGACGCCGGTCACGGCATCCGTCTCGAGGTGCTGGTATTCGGCCCGCACCGCCGGGATCGTGGTGGTGATCGGCAGCCCGACCGGGTAGGCCTCTGCGCCAGAGGCAATCAGCCGGGCCCGCTTGCCGAGGCGCACTTTCGTTTGGTCGGAGAGCTCTTCTTCGGTCGGCTCGGGCGGCGGGGTCTGATCGGTCATGCGGTTGTACTCCTGAGGGTTGCGGCTCGCCCAAGTTTACGGTCGCGGCTGCCCACGTCCTGTCGCGCCGACCCGGCCGACCCTCCTCGGCAATTCCGGGCCGCCCTCAGCCCGTTCCGGTTCCCACTCCCCCGCCTCCGCCTCCGCTGATCGGGCATCTCTAACTCCGCTGATCGGGCATCTCTACCTCCGCTGATCGGGCATCTCCGGACAATCGGGGCCGGCGCACCGGCCCCGATTGTCCGTGAACACCCGTCGAGCGAGCTACGAGCGAGCTCCCGCGAGGAAGATCACTTCGTTATCGATGAGGCGCGTCGCACCCACGCGGGCCGCGACGAGCACGATGGCCCGGCCCCGGTGATCATCGTCGACCGGGAGGAAGGTCTTCGGGTCGACGATCGCCAGGTAGTCGAGCTCGATGAGGGGCTCTCCCATCAGTGCCGATTGGGCGCCCGCGAGCACCGCATCGATACTCCGATCGGCGGATGACGCTGCCGCCTCGAGCGCAATGGACAGCCCCCGAGCCGCTCGCCTCTCTCTCGCGTCGAGAAAACGATTGCGGCTGGAGAGGGCGAGTCCGTCCGCCTCACGAACCGTCGGCACGACGTCGACGGAGATCGGGAGGTCGAGATCGACGATCATGCGTTTCACGAGGAAGACCTGTTGGGCATCCTTCTGGCCGAACATGACGAGGTCGGGTTGGACGATGTTCAGGAGTTTGGAGACGACAGTAAGCACCCCGTCGAAGTGGCCTGCGCGGGTGTGGCCCTCGTAGAGCAACCCGACGCGCCCGGCAGTGACTCGGGTATCGCTTGCGCCAGATGGATACATCTCCGCGGCGCTCGGCGCGAAGACTGCCGTCACTCCCAGGGGCTGCAGGTGGGCGAGATCCTCCGGAAGCGTTCGGGGATAGCGGTCGATGTCTTCAGTCGGGCCGAACTGCAGTGGATTGACGAAGATCGACACGATGACGACGTCTGCGATCTCTGCGGCACGGCGCACCAGGGCGGAATGACCGGCATGGAGCGCACCCATCGTGGGCACGAGGGCGATGCGTTTACCCGCCGCCCGGGCATGCCCGGTGATCGTGCGCAGCTCGCAAATGGTCTCGGCTACGGCGATGGGCATCCCTCGATGCTAGTGCTCTGTGCGCGCCACACGCGCCGCCTGCTCACCCCAGACGGCGAAGAGCATTCTCAACAGAGGACCGCACGAGCGGACCGAGCACGGCCCCCGGCGCCTCGATGCCGATCGAGGCGAGCAGGGTCGTAGCCTGGTCGACAATTGCACTCGAGAAGCTCGTGGCCGTGGCGATCGCCTCGGCATAGGCGGGGCGATCCTCCTCGGCGATGATGATCGGCTCGCCGCCCATCTCCACGACGAGCGCCTGCCCGATCGGTTGCACGGGCCCTGGAGCGGTCACCGCAAAGTACGCACCGACCAGCTGCGCGATGTCGATGGTCGTGCCGGTGAAGGCAACCGCCGGATGGATGGCCAGCGGGATGACGCCAGCCGCGATCGCGGGCGCCAACACAGCCGTACCGAACTCGGCTGCCGTATGCATCACCAACTGCCCCGGCTGCCAGGCCCCCGTGGAAGCGAGCCCTGCCACCAGCGCCGGGAGCTCGGCGGCCGGCACCGCGAGGATCACGAGTTCGCTGCGTTCGATGATCGCCGGCACCTCGAGGATCGGCACGCCGTGGAGCATCGCCTCCGCGCGCTCACGACTGGACTCCGAGATGGCGGAAATGCCCACGACAGCATGGCCAGCACTCGCGAGTGCGGCGCCGAGCACCGGACCGACCCGTCCGGCACCCACGATGCCGATGCCGAGTCGACCCGAACGGCGGCGGGCATCCTCCTCGCGATCGGAGGCCGGACGGTCCTCAAAGCTCATGCGGGAAGCTCCCCGGAACGCCAGCGGTGCGAGGTGTCCGACTGCCCTGCGCTCACAGCGACCTCCGCGACCTCTGAGAAGAAGGCGAGCGCGGCTTCCCGATCCACGGCTCCGAGCTCCGCGGTGATCGGTCCATGAACGGAATGGAGGTGCACTGACGCGAGACGCAGCAGGCGCAACAGCGGACCCTGGTGCAGTCCGACGCTCTGCAGCCGCGGCTGAGGCACGATGATGAGTCGTCTCCAGATTGCTCCCTTGCGAAGGAGAAGCGAGCCGGGCACGATCGCGAACCCATTACGGCGCCAGGAGAACGGTCGAAGCCACGCCGCGCGCCGCGGGGAGTTGGTGAAACCGTCTCCACCCCGGGAGGTCATTCCGTTCTCGATAAAGACGCTCGTCTCCTCCCCGATGAAGTCGGGCAGCATGAGCTTCAGCACGGCCGTGACGTCCGCACGGTTACCCACCGGCAGGATCGTGGTGTTCGCCTGGTTCGCTGATCCGCGGCTGGACGTGTGGCTGGCCCGGTTCACCCGGATCTGCCACCAGCCGGCTGGCCGCCAGAGCAGTGGCTGGCTGACTTCGATCGAGTGGATGCGTCCGGGCGGCAGTGTCTCGTTGCTGGTGGAGAACAGTCCGAATCCGACACGCACCCCGTCCGGAGTGCCAGCGATGGTGTAGCGAAGTGATTGGGAGAACTTGCGCACGTAATACCCGCCGAAACCGATGATGCTCGGTAGCGCCAGGAACAGCACGAAGAAGTCGCCGCTCACCGAGATCCAGATCGCGGCTCCGATCACGACGAACACCGCGATCACGGTACCCGTTCCAAGGACTATCGATCCGAACAGCCGGCCGAGGTGGATTTTCACGACGGACTCCGGCGGCGCAGCATCCGGGTCCAGCTCGGGCGCGAGGAGTTCATTCACGCGTCTGTCGATCAGCGAACCCGTCGGCACAGCGGCGGTCCGTTCGGCCACCCGGGTCCCGGATGCCCGGCGCAGGATCTCCCGACGCAGATCATCGGCGGCTGCCGACGAGAGATAGGAGAGATGCACGTTCGCGTCGTGTCCGGCCTGGCTGATCTCGAGCTTCCCAGCGCCGAAGAGCCGGGCGATGAAGGGCCGGACGATGTTGATCCCCTGGATGCGATCCAGCCTGGCCTTTCGATTGGTGCGGAACAGAATGCCAGAGCGCACCTCCACAACCTCGCTGGTGATGCGGAAGGTGTGCATTCGCCAGGAGACATAGAAACCGCCGATGAGCACGACCAGCAGCAGCGCAACGCCGGCGAGAACTTGCAGGATGATTCCGTGACTCACGACATAGTCCACGGGATCCCCGCCCTCATCGAAGCGCGGCAGGAACATGCCGAAAAGTCGTTCGCGCAGGTTGCTGACGATGTAGCCGAGCACCACAATGAGGGCGAAGCCTCCCCTCAAAAGCGGCGTGGCCGGATGCAGTCGATGCCATTCGCCGTCGGTGAGTCGCGCGACGACCCCTGGGGCAACGCCGGGTACGGCAGCGGGGGCCGAGATCTCAGGCTCGCTCACAGGCCCGCCCGGCGACTCTCCGCGACCGTCACCAGATGGTCACGCAATTGCTCGGCCTCCACCTCGGTGAGGCCGGGGATCGTCACGCCGGCGGCCGCGGCGGCCGTCACGAACTTCAACTCGCTCAGCCCGAGTCCGCGAGCGATCGGGCCGCGATTGATGTCTACGAGCTGCATACGTCCGTACGGCACCGCGACGAAACGCTGCCACATGATGCCGCGACGGAACAGCAGGTCGTCCTCTCGCAACTGGTATCCAATGGACCGCACGCGCCGGGGCGTGAGCGCGAGATTGACGATCGCGATGATGGCGATGGCGGCGGCTACTGCGACAGCGAACCAGACCTGGAGCAGGAACATCGCGACTCCTGCAGCGAGCACGACCATCAGGAATCCGGCCCCGCCGACGAGCTCGACCCAGATGAGCCGGGGTGATACCCGTCGCCAGGTGATGCCGGGGAGTTCGAGTCGTTCCATGCTGCCCACCCTACGGCCGAACTCGCACGGCCCGGTCGCCCTGATCGTCATCGTCGTCCCGTGGTGGAACAGTGCACATATGCTCTGCCACAAGCCCTCCGGCCAGCAGGACGGCGGCGCCGACCAGAGTGGCTATGGCGAGTCCGACGGATCCGATCCCCGGCACCACCGGTCGCGACAGAAGGTAGACGAGCACCCCGGCACCGAATCCCGTGACCAGCGAACCGCTCAGTGCACTGGCTTTGGCGAGCACGAGCACCCGCGTCGAATAGAACGGATCGATCGGCTGAGAGGCTTTGCCCCGGGTGAGCCTACGGATCGGGAGTGCGAGCACCACCACCATGACCCCGATGGCGAGAAGCGCGAGTGCGAGAGTGAGCGGCGGCAGCACGATCGGGCGCCCTGCCGTTGCGAGCACCGTCTCGAGGAATCCGCCGCCGATACCGCCGATGAGGGCGAGCAGCACGAGGGTGCTGATGTTCGTGCGCTTCATGATGCGACCCACAGCGGCGGAGCATCGTGCGCCCACACCTCGGTCGACGCCGCAACGGGCAGGGCAGCGATACGACCGCGCCCCCGGATCTCCGCATCCGGATCTACCTGCAGCCATGGCACGATCACGAAGGCACGCTCCCACGCCCGCGGATGCGGCAGGGTGAGCTCGTCGGTATCGCGCTCCAGCGAAGCGAAGTCGATGATGTCGAGGTCGAGCGTGCGGTCGCCCCAGCGTTCGACCCGAACACGGCCATGATCGGCCTCAATGCGATTCAGCTCGACGAGCAGGGCCTCGGGGTGGAGGGCGCTCTGCACGAGCATGACGCAATTGAGGTAGGCGGGAGCCGCAGCATCCGTTCCCGTCGGCTTGACAGCGTGGGACTGCACGATTGCCGAGACCGCCGTGACCGAGACGCCGTCCAGCGCCGCGATGTCGCGCACGGCGATTCGCAGGTTCTCTTCGCGGTCCCCCAGGTTGGATCCCACTGCGATCACCGCTGGCAGCACAATGCGACGCCTCACGAGGTCGTTCCGATCGCTTGGCTGCGGGTGATGGTCACCGAAACATCGCCGAAGGGCACGGAGATCGGCGCGGCGGGCTTGTGGATGGTGACGGTCACCTGCCGGGCGCGCTCATAACCCAGCGCGATCGCCGCGACCCGCTCGGCCACGGTCTCGATGAGATTCACCGTATTCGCCTGGACCGCCTCGTAGACCGCCTCGGCCAACTCCCCGTAGTGGATGGTCTTGGTCACATCGTCGGAGGCCGCGGCCGGCGCGAGATCCACCGCGATTTCGAGGTCGATGATGAATTCCTGGCCGTTCTCCCGCTCGAAGTCGAGCACCCCGTGATGGGCGAAGATGCGAAGCCCAGTGAGGCGGATGCTGTCGAGCGGAGTCCCTGAACTGGTCATGGTTGCATCGCTTCCCACACGTCGAGGGCATCCTTCGTCGCGCCGACGTTGTGCACGCGCACTCCCCACACTCCGGCCTGGGCGGCGAGCGCACTGATGGTGGCCGTCGCGGCATCGCGCGAAGACGTGGGGGCATCCGGGGCGACGAGCGCGGCGAGGAATCTTTTGCGAGAAGCGCCGATCAGCACCGGATAGCCGATGGTGCCAAGCGCCGCGATGTTGGAGAGCAACTGCCAGTTCTGCTCTGCGGTCTTGGCGAATCCGATACCGGGATCGAGGATGATGCGATCCGGGCGCACCCCGTTGACGATAAGTTCGGCCACCCGGTTCTTCAACTCGTTGCGCACGTCGCGCAAGACGTTTCCGTAGGTTGCACTGGGCCGGACCTCGCCGCCCGGCGCGCTCGGCCAGCGCCAGTGGCTTGCGATCCAGTGGCTTGCAATAAAGTGCAGCCCGGTCTCGGCCGCGACCCTTGCCATGCCGGGGTCGGCGAGCCCCGCTGACACATCATTGATGATCACGGCCCCCAGCTCCGCGGCGGCAAGCGCGGTCGACGCGTTCATGGTGTCGACACTCACCGGGATGCCTCGGTCCACCAGCGCCTCGATGACCGGCAAGACCCGGCGCTGCTCTTCGCCGATCGACACTCGCTCGGCCCCGGGCCGGGTTGACTCTCCCCCCACGTCGACGAGCTGGGCGCCGGCGGACACGAGCTGCTCCCCGTGGGCGACCGCCGCATCCTGTGAGAGGTAAAGGCCGCCATCACTGAAGGAGTCGGGGGTCACGTTGACGATTCCCATGATGCGGGGGCGGGAGAGCCCGACCGGCCGATACGGCCGAAGGGAGACAAGCTCCCCGCTCATCGGGTCGCCCCGATCAGAGCAATGACCTCGGCGCGTTCGACGGGCTGGGAGAGGATGCCGCGGCTCGCGAGCGTGACGGTCGTGCTGTGCGTCTGACGGCTGGCCCGCGCGGTGACACAGCCGTGCGTTGCATCGAGCACCACGAGCACCCCGCGCGCATCGAGGCCGTCGTGGAGTACATCCGCGATCTCCTCGGTCAGCCGCTCCTGCACCTGAGGGCGAGAGGCGAGCGTTTCGACGACCCGAACGAGGGCGCCGAGGCCCACGATGCGCGCGTTCGGCAGATACGCAATGTGCGCGACGCCCGTGAAGGGCAGAAGGTGGTGCTCACACATCGAACGGAATTCGATGTCACGCAAAAGAACGAGCTCTCCCGACTCCGGACTGTCGGCGGTGAACTCGACGCTGGCGGCGAGGTGCCCGAGCGGATCGACAGCAAGCCCCGAGAAGAACTCGCTGTAGGACTCGGCGATTCGCCGGGGCGTACTCATCAGTCCGGGCCGGGCCGGATCCTCGCCGATGGCGGCGAGGATCTCGAACACGGCGGCCTCGATCCGTGCGGTATCGATACTCACGGTCACGAGCGTAGAGGGAGACAGTGCAGCGGGATTACGCGGTGGCGATGTCGGGGCGCTTGCGCGGACGAGGTTCGCGTGCCTTCTTCGCCGGCTCCGAGGTCACGCCGCCATCCACGACTCCCGCATCGATCGGCGCCTTCTGCGGCACGAGCACCGGGGGCAGAGCCGAGACCGGACGCTTGGTACTCGACAGCCACTGTGGGCGTTCGGGCATTTTTTTGACGTCCTTGAAGATCTCCGCGAGCTCGTTGTGATCGAGAGTCTCCTTCTCGAGCAGGGCGGTGGCGAGGTTGTCGAGGATGTCCCGGTTCTCGTTGAGAACCTCCCAGGCCTCGTTGTGCGCATTCTCGATGAGGGTACGCACCTCGGCGTCGACCTGCTCGGAGAGCCGCTCGGAGTAGTCGCGCTGACTTCCCATATCGCGGCCGAGGAACATTTCGCCCGAACCGGAGCCGAGCTTGACCGATCCGATGTTCGAGGACATCCCGAACTCCGTCACCATCTTGCGCGCGGTTGAGGTGGCTTTCTCGATGTCGTTGGATGCCCCGGTGGTGGGATCGTGGAACACGACCTCTTCCGCAACCCGGCCACCCATCGCGTAGGCGAGCTGGTCGAGGAGTTCGTTGCGACTGATGGAGTAGCGGTCCTCGAGCGGCAGAACCATCGTGTAACCGAGGGCGCGTCCGCGCGGAAGGATGGTCACCTTCGTCACCGGGTCCGTGTTGCGCATCGCCGTGGCCACGAGAGCGTGACCGCCCTCATGGTAGGCGGTGATCAGCTTCTCATGGTCGCGCATCACACGGGTGCGGCGCTGAGGCCCGGCCATTACTCGATCGACCGCCTCGTCCAGCGCCCGATTATCGATGAGCTGGGCGTTGGAACGAGCGGTGAGAAGCGCGGCTTCGTTCAGCACGTTTGCCAGGTCTGCGCCGGTGAAACCGGGAGTCTTGCGGGCGAGCACTTCGAGGTCGACTCCGGCAGCGAGGGGCTTGCCCTTGCCGTGAACCTCAAGGATCTGCTTGCGGCCGAGCAGGTCGGGAGCGTCCACTCCGATCTGGCGGTCGAAACGACCGGGGCGCAGAAGTGCAGGGTCGAGAATGTCGGGGCGGTTCGTCGCAGCGATGAGGATGACGTTGGTCTTGACGTCGAACCCGTCCATCTCCACGAGAAGCTGGTTAAGAGTCTGCTCGCGCTCGTCGTGTCCGCCACCCATGCCGGAGCCGCGATGGCGACCGACTGCGTCGATCTCGTCGACGAAGATGATGGCGGGGGAGTTCTCCTTGGCCTGGGCGAAGAGGTCGCGGACACGGCTCGCACCAACGCCGACGAACATCTCGACGAAGTCGGAACCACTGATCGCATAGAACGGCACGTTCGCCTCGCCGGCAACCGCGCGGGCGAGCAGGGTCTTACCTGTACCAGGAGGGCCGTAGAGCAGCACTCCCTTCGGAATGCGCGCACCGACCGCGAGGAACTTGGCTGGATCCTTCAGGAAATCCTTGATCTCTTCGAGCTCCTCGATCGCCTCATCTGCACCCGCGACATCCGCGAACGTGACCTTGGGACTCTCTTTCGAAACCAGCTTGGCTTTGGACTTGCCGAACTGCATGACCTTGGAACCGCCGCCCTGCATGCTGGACAGCAGAAACCAGAAGATCAGGCCGATGATGATAAACGGGATGACGAGGCCGAGGAGAGAGGAGAGCCAATTGCCCTTGTCGACCTGATCGTCGTACTTCGCACCGGAAGAGTCCACGGCCTTCACGATGTCGGCGCCGCGGGCCGTCGCATAGTAAAACTGCACTTGTTTACCGTTGGACCCGGCCGTGGTCAGAGTGAGGTCGACGCGTTGTTCGCTGTCGACGATCTTGGCCGACGCGACCTTGTCGTTCTGGAGCAGGGCGAGACCGTCTTTGGTGGTGATCTCTTTGAATCCGGATCCGCTCAGGAGGCTGAATCCGACCGACACGACAATAACTGCCAGCAGGATGTAGATCAGCGGGCCGCGGAGAAAACGCTTGAAGTCCATAGTGTTTCGGGGTTACGCCCGGCACCTTTCTGACGGAGAATGTGTCGTAAGGCTACCCGAGCGGCACTGGGTGGCTGCTGCATGTTTGCCGTAGGCGTAATCCACGCCCGGTCCGGGAGTAAATCGCGCACCGCCCGGATCGAGACCTAGGCGTATACGTGGCGCGCCAGCACTCCGATGTCCCGGTAATTACGATACTTCTCCGCGTAGTCGAGACCATAGCCTACGACGAAGGCGTTCGGGATCTCGAAGCCGACGTACCGCACATCGACCGCGAGCTTGGCGGCCCCGGGCTTGCGCAGCAGTGCGCAGATTTCCACTGAATCTGCTCCGCGCATCCCGAGGTTCCCGCGCAACCACGAGAGGGTGAGGCCGGAGTCGATGATGTCTTCGACGATGAGCACCTTACGACCGTGGAGGTCGGTGTCGAGATCCTTGAGAATGCGCACCACTCCGGATGACTCGGTGCCGGAGCCGTAGGACGACACGGCCATCCAGTCCATCTCGATCGGCAGGGTGAGTTCGCGGGCGAGGTCCGCCATCACCATCACTGCGCCGCGCAGAACTCCCACGAGCAACAGGCTCTCGCCCGCATAGTCAACCTCGATACGGCGGGCCAGTTCGGCGATCTTGTCGCGGATCTCCTGCTCGGTGATGAGCACACTCTCGAGGTCATCGGCGATATCGCGGTATTCCATTACCCCATCCTTTCATCGGCGGGCCACCGGGTCTACTCTCTCCGGGTCGAGCGAAAGTGCAGCAGTCCGCCCGCTCGTTCGGCGCTGATGCCCGGCAGGGCGACAGCGGCCTGCCCGTGCCAGTCGGTGACGAGGCGCGACACCTCGAGGGTCTGCGAACGGCTGAGGCTCACCCCGAATTCCGCAAGGACGGTGGCGCGGATGATCCGCTGCCGCAGCGCCGGTGGGTTGTGCTCGAGGGCTTTCACCTGCAGAGAGATGCCTGCCTCCGCGTGCTCCGCGAGTTCCTCGAGCTGCTCCTCGGCGAAGGCGTCGAGCGCTTCGGTGTCTTCGCGGGCGAGCAATGCTGTGCGCCAGAGCGCCTCCGCGAACCCGGGACCGAGTTCACGCTCGAGCATCGGGAGCACGATCTTGCGAACTCGCACCCGGGCGAATCGTTCGTCGTCGTTCTGCGGATCGTTCCACGGCATGAGCCCGGAGTCGGCACAGAACTGCACAGTGGTCGCCCGACGGATGCCGAGTAGTGGGCGCAGATAGATTCCGGATGTCAACGCCATTCCCTGGAGGCTCGCAAAGCCGCTGCCCCGCGCGAGTCCGAGAAGCAGGGACTCGGCCTGGTCGTCGAGCGTGTGACCGAGCAGCACCACGGATGCCCCGGAATCCCGGGCAGCTTCCGCCAACGCGGCATAACGGGCATCCCGAGCGGCCGCTTCCGGCCCTCCCCGCGCGCCGACAGTCACGCGCGTCACGATCACCGGGTCGAGGCCGAGGCCGCAAGCCTGCTTTGCGGCGCGAGCAGCGACATCCGCCGAACCTGGTTGAAGGCCATGGTCGATGATGACCGCCCCCGCACGGATGCCCGCCCGCCCCGCCTCGAACGCGGTGGCGGCCGCAAGCGCGAGCGAATCGGCCCCCCCACTGAGCGCCACCAGCACGAGGGCGGCATCCTCCCCGGTACGAAATGCAGGACTACCCGTGACAGGAGTCAACTCAGTCGCCTCGTCTGCCCCAGTGGTAACACCCGGTCCTGCATTTCGAACGGGCGGGAGCTGAGAAACGGTGCCCGACGGAAGAGCGCGGCGAGTGGCGGACGGCCGTGATGCCGGAGCGAAAGGGGGGAGACACGCGCGCACCGCGGATCTCACCGCGGCGATTGCGGGAGTCAGCCGCGGTCGTGTGCTCATCCGATAACGTTATTGCGTCATCCATCGAATTTTAGGAGCGCCCTATGGCCAATTACGACGCGATCATCGAGATTCCCAAGGGAAGCAAGAACAAGTACGAGGTGGATCACGTCACCGGCCGCGTCTTTCTCGATCGGGTGCTCTTCACCGGCTTCGTCTACCCGACCGACTATGGCTTCTTCGAGAACACTTTGGGACTCGACGGTGACCCGGTGGACGTGCTCGTACTCCTCGACTACCCGCTCTTCCCGGGCGTTGGCGTCACGGTGCGACCGGTCGGCGTTTTCAACATGACGGATGACGGCGGTTCAGACGCCAAGGTGATCGCCGTGCAGGCGAAGGATCCGCGCTGGTCGGGGATCCAGGATGTCAACGACATCCCGGAATACACCCGTAAGGAGATCGAGCACTTCTTCGAGCACTATAAGGACCTCGAGCCCGGGAAATGGGTGAAGACCGAGGGTTGGGGCAACGCCGCCGAAGCCGAAGCCATCATTCAGGCTGGTATCGCGAAGCGCGCCGAAGAGGACGCACACTAGGCATATTCGGTGATCGGGCTCACGCGGAAGCGGGGCCCGATTACTGCGCCGATGTCCGAGATTTAGCCGAGCGGCGCCCCGCGAGCCGCCATGAAGGGTGCGGGGTCGATGGCCGTTCCGTTGGGACGCACCTCGAAGTGCAGGTGGCAGCCAGTGGAGTTGCCCGTGCTTCCGACGCTAGCGATCTGCTGGCCCGCGCTGACCTGCTCGCCGGCGCTCACGTAGATGCCGCCGGTGACGATGTGGCCGTACCCGGTGGAAATGCCATCGCCGTTGTCGAGCAGGATGAAGTTGCCGTAGCCCCCGTTATAGCCCGCATAGATGACCCTGCCGGAGTGCGCGGCCACGATGGGCGCGTTGCAGCCGGCTGCAAGGTCGGTGCCCCCGTGCAGGGCGTGCACACCGGAGTACGGGTTCACCCGCCATCCGTATGGGCTGGAAATATGACCGCCGGAGGGGCGGACCCAGCCGCTCGGGCTCGCGCTTGTGCCGCCGTTTCCGGCAGGTCGGGTGCTGGTGGGCGGATGCGCCGCCGCATAGGCCTGCGCGGCCCTCGCGTCGGCCTCGGCCTGTGCTCTCGCTGCCGCTTCTGCGGCGGCTTTCGCGGCTGCCCGAACCTGCACGCCGGTGTTGTAGTCGGCTTCGGTGGTAGCGGTGTTATTCACAAGGACCGCACGCTGGGCCTCGAGGCGACCTTTGTTGCCGGCCTGCTCGTTAAGGGCGGCGGCGGCCTTCTCGGAGGCCGCAGCTGCTTCTTCTAGTGCTTTCTGTGCCGCCGCAGCAAGGGCTTTGAGCGCATCTGTGGCCACGTTGGCCTGATCGGTGAGCGCCTGCGCGGAGTTCTGATCCTGGGTGGCCTTGTCGTACAGCCCAGCAGACTGGTCCTTCACCATGCTGGCGAGTCCGAGCTGGGAGAGCAGGCTCTTCGACTCGGCACCATTGAAGAACAGGCGGGCCGAGAGATCGCTGCCGCCGGCGCGGACGAGACGGGCGGCAAGCTGGCCAGCCTGCTGCTTGGATGTCACTGCCTTTGCCTTGGCGACATCCGCCTGCTTCTGGAGTTCGCCGGCTTTGAAGGACGATTCGTCGAACTTCTGCTGGGCGGTCTGCCATTCGGCGCCCTTCTGCTCGGCGAGGGCTTGGGTGGAGTCGACCGCGGACTGCAGACTGGTCAACAGAGCATCGAGCTGGGCGATCTGCGCTTCCTTGGCCGCCACGTTGTTCCGCGCCGCCTGCACGTCGGCCCAGGTGGGGTAGTCGGCCGCGAATGCGGACTGCCCGGTCTGGCCGAGTATGGTGCCGGCTACCACAATGGCCAACGCTGCCGCGATCGCAGTGAGGCGAGAGGCCCGGATGCCGATGGCAGACCGTGGATCGCGCACATCAATGGCTGTGCCGGACGTCGACTGAGCGGCCCTGCGGTCGCGCAAAATGGATTTCATCATTCCCCGAGTCGTGCTGCAGGCCCCCCTGCGGGCACAGGTGCAGTCACATGAGTAACACTGTTAACATCCGTCACAGTAGCAAGCCGCCAGAAGACGCGCCAGTCCCACGAAAGGGTGGGGCCATCCGCCGCTCGCGTAGACCGGCTCAGTTGGCCAGTTCGACACCCATCGAACGGAGGAATGGCACGGGATCCTGGGTGCCGCCGTTGTGATGGATCTCGAAATGCAGGTGGCAGCCGGTCGACATCCCGGTGCTTCCAACACGAGCGATATTCTGCCCGACATCGACATGCTCGCCGATTTGTACCAGGATCCCGCCGTTCACGATGTGGCCGTAGGCGGTCTCGTAGCTGCTGTCTCCGTCATTTTGGATGCGGATGTAGTTGCCGTACCCGCCGTAGGGACCCGCGAGCACGATGGTTCCGCTGTGGGCGGCATAAATCGGGCTTCCACACCCCGGGGCGAGGTCTGTGCCCTCGTGCAGCTGGTAGTGGCCGTTGTACGGATCGATTCGATATCCATACGGGCTCGAGATATGTCCACCGGAGGGCCGCGCCCATCCCGCCGACGAGATCAGCCCCGCCCGAGGTGCCGCGGCGAGCTGCGCGGCCAAAGCCGCAGCCGCGGCCAGACGAGCCGCCTCGACCCCGCTCGCGTAATCGGCCTCGGTCTGCGTGGTGTTGGTCACGAGGATAGCGAGCTGGACGTTGAGTTCGATCTGGTGAGCCTGCTGTTCCGTGAGCGCCGCGGCAGCGGCCTTGGCGGCATCGGCGGCGGCCTGCGCTGCGGTCTCCGCCTCGCTCGCGAGTGCCTTCAGCGCCGTTTTCGCAACATCCGCCTGGTCGGTGAGAGCACGCGCGATGTTCTGGTTCTGAATCGCCTTCTCGTAGATTCCGACCGACTGGTCCTTCACCATGCTTTCGAGGCCGAGTTGGGTGAGCAGGCTCTTCGCCCTGCTGCTGTTGAAGAACAGGGTGCTGCTCAGGTCGCTGCCGCCGGAGCGCGCGAGCTGTGCGGCGAGTTGGCCCGCCTGCTGCTTTGACTGGTCCGCCCGCGCTTGGGCGTCATCCGCCTGAGTCTTTAGCTTGAGCGCTTTCGCCGCAGCATCGTCGTAGTTCTGCTGGGCTTCCTGGGCCGCCGCGCCCGTGTGCACCGCATTGGCCTGCGTGGAATCGACCGCTGCCTGCAGCGCCGTCAGTAGCTGGTTCAGCGTGTCGATCTCGGCCTTCTTGGCCGCTTCGCTCCGCTTCGCATTCTGCACGTCGGTGTAGCTCGGATAGGTGGCGGCGAAGGCGGCGGAGGTCGAGCCGACGATCGAGCCGGTTGCCAGCACCGAGAGCACTGACAGCGTCGAGACCCAACGCCGCACACGCCCGCTGGCTTGAGTGGGCCTGCGCCCGTGCGATCTGGGCGATTTGCGCTGCGCGATACCGCCGTTGACGAGCGTCATAGTCCCTCGATTCCGTGACGCCGACAAACTGTAGTCACTCCAGTAACACTGTTAACATCAGCCACACTAACAACGCGGAAGCAGGATGACCAGCGCACGCCCGCGCGCGGCGGCGCAGGCATGTGGCATTGCGTCACTTGTCGCGGTACCGCAGGGCGCGGGACCGAAAAGGTATCGCCGCCGTGAAACGTCAGCCACGCGCCCATTTGTTTGCGCGCATTACTGATGAATGATCGCAGGGTTTGCGGATGCCGGCGTTATCGGCGAAGGGGCTCAGTTTGCCAGCTCTATGCCGTTGCTCCGCATGAAAGGCACGGCGTCGATGGCGGTGCCGTTTTGCCGCACCTCGTAATGAAGGTGGCAACCAGTGGAATGTCCGGTGCTTCCGACGGCGGCGATCGGCTGGCCGGGGCCGACCGGCTGGCCGACGCTCACGTGGATTCCGCCGTCGACGATGTGCCCGTATCCGGTGGAGAGCCCGTCGCCGTCGTCGATCAGCACGAAGTTGCCGTAGCCGCCATTCGGGCCGGCGTAGACGACGGTTCCGCCATGGGCCGCGAAGATCGGCGAGTTGCAATCAGCGCCGAGGTCGGTGCCTGCATGGAAAGCATAGGAGTGGGTGAAGGGGTTGATGCGGAATCCGAACGGGCTCGAGATATGGCCACCCGCGGGACGCACCCAGCCCGTTGTTGAGATCTTGCCCGCACCGAGGCCCGCGAGTTCGCCCCAGAGAGCCTTGATGCCGTCGACGTATTCGCTCTCGAGGTGATCGACGTTCGTCGTGAGGGTGGCCAGCTGTGCCTTGAGGCGAGCCGAATTGTCACTCTGCTCGGTATAGGCCGCTGAGGCCGCCTCCGCTGCGGTCGTGGCCTCAGCCAGTGCCTTCTGCGCAGTGTCCGCAAGGATTTTCAGGGCCGCCTTGGCGACATCCGCCTGGTCGGTCAACGACTGTGCGGTGTTTTGGTCCTGGATGGCTTTCTCGTAGATGCCGGCGGACTGGTCCTTGACCATGCTTTCTAGGCCGAGTTGGGCCAGATATGCCTTCGAATCTCCCCCGCTGAAGAACAGGCGAGTCGAGAGGTCATTGACCGCGGAGCGGGAGAGCCGAGCGGCGAGCTGGCCCGCCTGCTGCTTGGACGTTGCTGCTTTAGCCTGGGCGGTATCCGCTTGCTTTTGAAGCAAAGCGGACTTGAACGCCGCTTCATCGTATTTCTGTTGGGCGGCCTGGTAGTCGTCGCCCTTCTGCACGGCCACGGCCTGAGTCGAATCCGCCGCGGCCTGCAAACCGGTCAGCAACCCCTGCACTCGGCCGACCTCGGCCTGGGTCGCGGACTGGCTCTGGCGGGCCGCCTGAACGGTGTCCCAGCTGGGGTAGTCCGCGGCGAACGCCGGAGTTGCCGCCTGCCCGAGAATCGATCCCGCGCTCAGCACCGCGAGCACCGTGATCGTCGCCATCGCCCGCTTGCCGCGGAGCATCCGCGCAGAATGAGCGGCGTTGGCCTGGCCGATGCTGTGTGTCATTTTTCCTCGAAGTCTCGACAACAGGTTCAACCTACCGCCGGGCGGCGGCGAATGCCCACATCCGTGCGGAGTGGCGGCACTGTGGCAGCGCCGTGGCAGCCCTGGAGCGGCGCAGTGGCGGCGCAGTGGCGGTGGATGCGTCGGCCGCCGCTACCCGCGACCCGTCGTGGTTTGGAAAAGGGGCCCGGCTCCCCTATGCTTACTCATCGGTAGCTATGAAGATTTTTCTTCACGGCCCCATCGTTTAGTGGCCTAGGACGGCGCCCTTTCACGGCGTTAACACGGGTTCGAATCCCGTTGGGGTCACGAAACATAGCTAGGCCCTGTAGCGCAGTTGGTTAGCGCGCCGCCCTGTCACGGCGGAGGTCGCCGGTTCAAGTCCGGTCAGGGTCGCAAGGCACGGTCATCTCTCGCCAGACGGCCGTGCCTTATTACGTCTATCGTTAGGCGTGCGGCTCTGTAGCTCAGTTGGTAGAGCGTTCGACTGAAAATCGAAAGGTCACGGGATCGACGCCCGTCGGAGCCACGAAGGCCATCTGCGGGCTTCTACTGCGGGTGGCCTTTTTTGTACTCAGTTCGAATTTTTTGCCGACTCGGCACGTCCTTTTTTTTAGTTTCCCCAACAACTCGCACTTGAACCATGACGATGGGCTCCGGCGGGTATTGGCGGAGTCGCTGCTGGAGAACGGCAGGTCGTGGAGCGGAAACCTGAACGCTTCTCTCGAACGTGAGATCGCCCACGTTCGGCCGGTTATTGCCCTCGAACTGGGGAGCGGCGAAGGGGCGATGCCCTCTGGCTAGCTCACAACGGATGGGCCGTGGCCGCCACCGACATCTCTCCGACCGCCCTGGCCATCGGTGCCACCGCACAGCTGCCGGGAGACGACATCACCTGGATCACGACAGACCTCACAGTGCGGCAGTTGGCGACCACCTACGACCTGGTCACCTCGTCCTTTCTATCCTCGGAGGTCGACCTCCCGCGTGAGTCGATTTTCCGCCGTGCAGCGACGTCGGTCGCACCCGCAGGGATGCTGCTCATCGTCGGTCACTCCGGCGCGCCGCGCGAGTCACATCCGCCCGACGTCGGCCAGGCTCATCCACCGCACGGACGCACTCGTCGAACGGGTTGCCAGAGCCCCGGACGGTGTCCACGGCCGACCGTCGACGGTGTCGAAGGCTCTCGAAATTATGACGATCGGCGACCCGACAGTGCCACCGGCCGTGCACGTCGCTTGGGCGCCCATCGCTCCCGGTGCGAGTGAGAAATCGAGGTGCGCGACCCAACTGGCGTCGCTCTGCTCTTCGGGTTTCTTGTCAGAGTTGGCGTAGTCGTTCACCACCATGGTTGGGTCGGACCCCTAATAAGTGCCCTGCAGTGCAAAAGAGCAGGCAAGCCAGAGCTCCAACGCGGAAAGCGCATGCGAGGACGAGGGCGGTGCCGGCGTGGCGGTCACGGTCACGATCACGGTTTTCTTCAGTGCCGGCGTTTTGTCACCCGCAGGGACGTCGGCGGAGCAGCATGTACCAGCGAGAAGGACGGCTGCGGGGAGATCAGCGTTTCGAAATGTTTCATGGCTCCCTCACCCCGCCTCGGCACTGCAGACCCTGGTCGCGTCGCGGTCGTGCCGAGGTAACGATCCGATCAGCGGCGCATCACCCGAGATCTCGGTCAGCGGATGTCTGCAATCCCGAGAATAATAGAAATCATGTGCGGACGCTTCGCAATGGACAAGAGCACCGATGACTTGATCGAGGAGTTCGTGGCGGTCGGTGGAGACTTCCGTGACTGGCGGCCAGGCTGGAACATCCGCCCCACGGACCCGGTCGCGGTGGTTCTGGAGTCGATGAAAGACGCACCAGAACCCACTCGTCGGCTCGAAGTCGCGCGCTGGTCTCTCACCCCCGGCTGGTCGAAGACCCTCAAGATGACGGTGCCCACCTTCAACGCCCGCAGCGAGGGAATCACCGGGAAGGCATCCTTCAGGGCGTCGATACGTTCGAAGCGCGCCCTCATTCCAGCGACCGGATACTACGAGTGGCAGACCGATCCGGTCACCAAAAAGAAGACGCCGTTCTACCTGAGGGCGCCCGAGGGCGAGTCGATGGCATTCGCGGGCATCTACTCCTGGTGGAAGGACCGCTCGCTCGCTGACGACGATCCGGGCCGGTGGACGCTGACAGCAACCATCCTCACCGCGGACTCCGTGCACACCCTGGAACACATCCACGACCGCAACCCGGTACCGCTGCCTCGAGAGTGCTGGGACGACTGGCTCGACCCGCGCATCGAGGGCACGCAGGACTTCGTGGATGCCGCAGTCGCCGCCGCCATTTCGGTCGCGGAATCCCTCGAGGTCATCGAGCTCGTAGCGGTCACCGACGACGAGCCGGTTGCCCGCAGCTGAATTGTCCGCAGCTGTCTTGCGACCAAAAACGAGCCCCGGGAATTAGCTCTTTTTCTTGATGGACTTCTCCGCGACGGGTTCGAGCCCGGCGTCGCGGCGAGCGCGAAAATACTCCGCCGCTTCATCTTGCCGTTCGCGTTCCGCACCGGAGGCGATCGCGGCGCGCACATGCTCCGGCTCGAAGCCGAAGGCGGTCACGAGGTCGAGGGCGTGGGGACGCAGTCGAGGCAACAGGCGATCATCGATGTAGTCGGTGATCGCCCCGGCGCGCTGGGCGGAAAGTCGACCGTTGATCAGGTACCAGGCGAGGTTCTGCTCGATCAGTCCGAATCCGAAGAGGTCACGCAGCCAGGTGAGCACCTCCCCCGTCTTCGGGTCGGCGATGCCGTCGAGCGCCTCGGTGAAGGCCTCCCACTGCAACAGTTGGGCGTGGGCCGCGGCCGCCTCGATGAGCTCGTTCTGGTTGGCGTTGAAGAGCGCCGCGGCCTCGATCGGAGATGCCTTCTGGGCTAATCGAAGGCGACCGGCGAGCGAAGCGACCATCGTCTCGACGCGGTCCGTGAGCAGCTGGCGCTGGGATGCCGCGTCGCGCACGAACCCGACCGATCGAGCCGTCGAGCCGAAGTCGGCCACGTTCTGCGCGAGCTTGCGCAGGCCAGAGCGATTGACGGCCGCTGCGCTCACCTGGCCGGCGACGTAGCCGGCCATTGCTCCCGCATCCGCATTCTTGAATTTACGGCTGTAGTCGGAGAGCAGTCGCTTGGCCACGAGCTGGAGCAATACGTTGTTGTCTCCCTCGAAGGTCACATAGATGTCAAGGTCGGCGCGCAGCTGGGTGAGACGGTTTTCGGCGAGGAATCCGGCGCCACCACAGGCCTCCCGCGCCTCCTGCAGTATCTCCAGCGCGCTCCACGTGCTCATCGGCTTGAACGCGGCGGCGAGGGTCTCGAGATCTTCGCGATCGGCATCCGAGGCTCGCGCTCCGGAGAAGACTCCGTCGAAGGCCGTCAACAACTTCTCATGAGCGAAGGACATGGCGTACGTCGTGGCGAGCTTCGGCAGCAGCCGGCGTTGATGACGCTGGTAGTCGAGGATCACCTCTTCTTTCGTGGGATCGGCGGCAGTGAACTGGCGACGCTGCGAGCCGTAGGTGATAGCGATGAAGAGGGCGAGCTTTGAGGCGACGACGGATGCCCCATCGAGCGAGACACGCCCCTGCACCAGGGTGCCGATCATGGTGAAGAAACGGCGCCCCGGGCTCTGGATGTCGGAACTGTAGCTGCCGTCGGCGGCCACGTCGCCGTAGCGATTGAGCAGGTTTTGCCGCGGCACGCGAACACCGTGGAAATGCAGCCGACCGTTGTCGATACCGTTGAGGCCGCCCTTGAGACCGTCATCCTCTCCCCCGACGCCGGGCAGAAAGCCGTTCTCGTCGCGGATCGGCACATAGAAGGCGTGCACGCCGTGGTTCACACCCTTGGTCACCAACTGTGCAAAGACCACCGCCGCCGTGCCGTGCAGTGCGGCGTTGCCGAGGTAGTCCTTCCAGGCGGCACGAAAGGGGGTCTCGATCACGAACTGCTGCGCGGCCTCGTCATAAGTGGCCGTTGTGCCGATTGACGCGACATCCGATCCGTGACCGGTCTCGGTCATCGCGAAGGCTCCGGGAACCTCGAGGCTCATGATTGTGGGCAGGAGCGTCTCGTGGTGATGCTGGGTGCCGAGGTGGAGCACTGCTGCTCCGAAGAGGCCCCACTGCACGCCGGACTTGATCTGGAGCGAAGGATCGGCCGTCACGATCTCCTCGAAGGAGGCGATATTCGCGCCGTGGTCGTCTCGGCCGCCGAGCGCGGAGGGGAAGGCCTTGAGCACGGATCCTGAGTCGGCGAGAAGCTTCAACTGGCCAAGCACACGCGTGCGCTGGGCGTCGAGGTCGAGGCTGTCGTCACGATGGAATGCGCTGTCCTTCATCAACTCTCGAGATTCGCGTCGAGCATTCGCCCAGGAGCCGAGAAGGTAGTCGCCGAGCCAGGCGGTGTCGATGGTGCCGGGCGGTGTGATGGCAGTAGCGACGGTGGATAGAGGCTCGGCGGTGCGGGACTGAGCGGTGACGCGGTCAGCGAGGTTAGTCATTGGATCGTCTTTTCATCTGGAAGTGCGGCCTTCGGAGGTCTACCTTCGACGTTACGAGTGTCGCCGCCGACCGCAAAAGGGGTGGTGCGCCCCGCACGAAAGGTCCGGCAGCTCTGCGACATCCGTTGTAGCAATCCACAGTCGTGGGCCTCCCGGGAATGGGAACACCTACTAGACCGTTCACCAAGACATGCCTACTCTCACTGTGACCACGGATGCCTTCGACGGCATCGTCTCCTCCTCCGGAATAACCCTCGTCGACTTCTGGGCCGACTGGTGCGGTCCGTGCACGATGTTCGCGCCGATTTATGAGGCTGCGAGCGAGAAGAACCCGGACATCACCTTCGGCAAGGTGGATACGGAGGCCGAGCAGGCGCTCGCGAGCGCCGCCGGAATCACCTCGATCCCGACGCTGATGGCGTTCCGCGACGGAATCCTCGTGTTCTCCCAGCCTGGCGCGCTGCCAGCTCCGGCCCTCGACCAGGTAATCGAGGCCGTCAAGGGCCTCGACATGGACGAGGTGCACACGAAGATCGCCGAACAGGATGCTGCGGCCGCCCAGGCTGACGTCTGACCCCACTCCCCGGCCCTGCCGCAGGCGATTTACCCGTGGCTCCATCCCGTCCTCTTCTTCGCTCCAGTTCCGATCTGCCCGCTCTTGCCCTCTCAAACCCCCCTACCCGTAAGAAATGCAGGACTGCGTGTTGTGGGTGGGACAGGGGATTCACTTCTGCCCCACCCGTCATATCCGTTCCTGCATTTCGTGCAGGGGGGCCGGGTGAATGGAGCGCGTCGGATGCGGGTGGCAGGACCGGTCGAGAAAACGGGGCGCGGGAGGCCCGACCGGCTTCGCGTCCTATCCCGAGTCCCAGCGGTCAGCCGCAGTCGCGTGGATGATCTCCAGCAAGGCGTCTCGCATGCCCGCGTTGTCGGCGATGCTCGGAAACAGGTCGGCTTCGAGGGTGCGAGCGGCTGTCCACACCGTCTCTCCCGCCGTCGTGCGGCTGACCACGTGACGACGACCGTCGTCAGGGTGCTTCTGGCGCGCGATGTAGCCCTCACGCTCGAGGCGCTCAAGGGTTCGGGACATCGTCTGCACTTCCACCCGGGCGGCCTTCGCGAGCTCGGTCTGGCTGAGCTGCCCCGCGCCGAGCACATGGAGCACGATCAGGCCCGCGTGGGTAAGGCCGAGTTGTTCGAGAGCCTCGACCCACGCGTGTTCGACGAGGCGGGCCGCGGCCGACAGCAGCCGACCCGTGGGCCAGCCATCCATCCCGGCTGCATCCGTCATCTTCTCGCTACTTCCCTGATTACGAGTTAAGGCTAACGTGAAATAGTAAGCTGGCTGATGACTTAGTAAGCTAGCTGAGCAATTAGGGAGCACATAATGAATGAGATCCGTGACACGGTGCGACAGTCGGTCGTGCTGGTGAGCGCCGTCGTCGCCGTGGTGGGGGCATTTATCGGATCGGGAGCCGCAGGCGGCACCCCGATCCAGGAGGCAGCCGGTGGCGCACTCGCCGCGGACGCCACCCCTATTGCGCCCGGCGGTGCCGCTTTTGCGATCTGGACTCCTATCTACGTCGGGCTACTGGCGTATGCGGTCTGGCAGTCCCTGCCGAAGCAACGGGCTGATGCGCGCCAGCGGCGACTCGGCTACCCGATCGCGGCATCCCTGATCCTCAATGCGGCCTGGATCCTGAGCATCCAGTTCGGATATCTCGCTGCGAGCGTGCCGATCATCGCCGCGCTGCTCGTAGTGCTGGTCTGGACCTTTCGCATTACGCTCGCCTCGCGACCGAAGAACCTGGTCGAGACAATCGTCGCCGACGGCACGGTCGGGCTCTATCTCGGCTGGGTGTGTGTCGCGACTGCCGCCAATATCACCGCGCTGCTCGTCGCATCCGGCTTCCGCGGCTTCGGATTGGGAGCGGATGCCTGGGCCGTGGCGATCGTGATAGTGGCCGGACTCGTGGGAGTGTTCCTCGCCATCCGCGGACGGGGGCGACTCGCGCCCGCCGTCTCGCTGTCCTGGGGGCTCGCCTGGGTCGCCGTCGCCCGCCTGACCGGCACCCTGCTCTCTCCGCCGGCGGCCGTCGCCGCGATCGTCGCAGTGGCCGCCGTCATCGTCGTTACTGTCGTCCTGCGTATTCGAAGCACCCGCCTCGATAGTGCAAGCACCGGCAACTCCCAGGCGGTGGCCGCATGAGCGAGACCACCCAGGGTTCGTCCCGCCGTCGCTGGATCGGACTCGTCTTCATCAGCATCGCGGTCGCGCTGATCATCGTCGACTCGACGATCGTGAATGTGGCGATCCCGTCGATCATCAAGGATCTCGGCATCTCCTCAACGCAGGTGCAGTGGGTGCAGGAGAGCTACACCCTCGTCTTCGCTGCCCTCCTCCTCGTGTTCGGTACGCTCGCCGACCGCTACGGGCGACGCCGGGTGCTCATCATCGGCGTCACGATCTTCGCCCTCGCGTCGATCCTCGCCGCGTTCGCGCAGACCGGCGACCTGCTCATCGGGTCACGCGTGATCCAGGGCATCGGTGGAGCGATGGTGCTTCCGACCACTCTCTCCATCATCAACGCCACCTTCCGTGGCCGGGACCGCGGCATCGCGTTCGCGGTCTGGGGCTCCACGATCGGCGGCATGGTCGCGGTCGGCCCTCTGCTCGGCGGCTGGCTCACCACCTACTTCTCCTGGCGCTGGGCATTCGGCATCAACATCCCGTTCGGCATCCTGATCATCGTCGGCACCCTGATCTTCGTGATCGAATCGAAGGCCACCGACGTGCGTCGCATCGACATCGTGGGCGCGATTCTCTCCGTTGTCAGCAGCGCCTCACTCGTCTTCGGACTCATCGAGGGGCGCACCTACGGCTGGTGGCTGGTGAAAAAGCCGCTGAAAGTCGGAGACTGGACCTGGCCTTTCGACCTCTCGATCATCCCCCTCGTCTTCGCTGTGACGATAGCCGCCGCTTTCGCTTTCGTGCTGTGGGGACTGCATCGCCAGAGGGTGGGGAAGACCACACTGCTCGCCTTCAGCCTCTTTCGTATTCCCTCGTTTCGCAATGGCAACATCGCCGCGATGATCGTCTCGCTCGGCGAGTTCGGCATCATCCTGTCCCTGCCGCTGTGGTTGCAGAACGTGTTGGGCTACAACGCGCTGCAGACCGGCTTCGTGCTGCTCGCGCTGGCGATCGGATCGTTCGTCGCGAGCGGATTCGCCGGCGCCTTTAGCAACCGGATCTCCCCCGTCACCATCGTGCGGATCGGGCTGGTCGCGGAGATCATCGGCGTCGCGGGGCTGGGCTCCGTTATCTCGGTCGACGCCACCTGGCTAGTCGTCGTTCCGTTCCTCTTCGTCTACGGGTTCGGCGTGGGCCTTGCCACCGCGCAGCTCACCGGGGTCGTGCTCAAGGATGTGCCCATCGAGGCGAGCGGGCAGGGATCCGGTACCTCGAGCACCGCGCGCCAGATCGGCTCAGCCCTCGGTATCGCGATTCTCGGCACGATCCTCTTCACTTCGGCGGGCACCACCCTCGATGCCCGACTCAGCAACCTGCCGGATACCCAGCGTACGCAGATCGTCAACGCCGTGGTCGACAGCGCCGGCGCCGCCATCCCGGGCCTCGAGAAGCAGAGCCCGGCCATCGCTCAGGATGCCCGTATCGCCTTCAGCGACGCCACGCGGTTCTCGGCGTTCTCGGCAGCGGGCTTCCTCGTGCTGGGATTCCTCGCGACACTGCGGCTCAG
>JBKJLH010000108.1:0-6052 GCA_046597035.1 Lacisediminihabitans sp. | reverse complement strand
GGTCGATAGGCAATGGCATCGACACTGTGAGCGTCATCAGTATCGCCGAGAACAACGATCGGAGGCATCCCAGCAAGCGATCACCGCAAGAACCCAAGGAACCTTCAACGGGACAGGTAAGTGGCAGCGGCGGGGCGGCGGGCGTGTTGGCCAGCGCACAAGCAACAAGCAGATAGGTGCAAGTGAGGGACTGGCCGAACCGGCGGGCGCGTGTTCTCAGCGAACCTCGGAGTGCCACCGCCAGCGTGTACCGCGCGTTGACGGAGTCCGCCCGGACAGGCTCAGGAGTTCGTCCCACGGATCCGCCATCAGGTCGGCCTGCGGGAAGATCCGCTCGAGCACGGCTCGTGTGACCGAGTCATCCGCGCGGAACTGGATATCGTGAGCACTGAGGATGTCGAAGGCGTGCAAGATCAACTCGACAATACCCATCGCCGCGAAACCGGATGCGTCGCTGACGCCGCCCGGATGGTAGCCACGCACCGAGGGTGCAGTGACCTCGACCACCGCTGCGAGCACCCCGCCGGTCGCATCCAGCATCGAGATCACCCCGACGGTACCGGCCTCCGGCAGAGGGTAGACAAGCACAGTTGGGGCGCCAGGTCGCACCGGTGCCGGTTCGAGGAACTTGACGTAGCAATCGAGCGGCGGCGGATTACCGGTCAATTGCATCGCGTATCCAATGAAACAGTCGCCGATATGCGCAGCTGTCTCACGGCAGGTCCACTCCAGATCAGCGGCCATCGCATCCCACGCATCATCGGAAAGCTCGCTCAAGGCAGATAGAGTCTCGGCAAGTGCCATCCGCACGTCGTCTTGTGTGGGAATCATCAATGCAGATTATCGCTATTACCAACGAGCCCCCACGCGACCGGCGTAACCCTATGAGGGACGATCACCGGACGGATTTAAAGCAACCACGAGAGCACGCTGGAGACCACTTTTCGGCCTGAGTGCGGGTGCCCGTAAGCCGGACGGTGAGCGGACGCTATTTCAGGAACTCTGGAATGCGCCATTGAGGCTCGATCTCGACCGGGAGAGCCGCCCGTTGGCGGAACGGTCTGCGGACAGAGATTAGGCGCGTGGAGATCTCCAGGGAATTGTCAACTGCCGTTGCCGACGGGACGAGACCAGCGCATGGCGAAGTAGGTTGGCGCGACTTGCCGCTCATCGGCGACCCGCTTTCGGTAGGCCGAGGGAGAGTTGCCGACAATCTCGGAGAATGTGCGGCTGAACGTGCCGAGACTGCTGAATCCCACTGCCATGCAGATCTCGGTCACACTCAGGTCATGGTGGCGCAGTAGGAACATTGCCCGCTCCACCCGGCGACGCTGCAGATAGCGGTACGGCGTCTCGCCGAATACTCGTTTGAACTCTCGGATGAAGTGGGCGCGCGACATATAGGCGAGTGCGGCGAGTTGTTCGACGTCGAGCGGCTCGGTATACCGGCGGTCCATGTGGTTGCGGGTACGCAGGAGCCGCAGATTCACCGCTTCGCTCTCGCGGTCCAGATCCATTAGGCCATCGTACGTAGAGAGCACTTCTGGAGAAGCCACAGCGCCGAACGGTACGTAACGTGTATACCGGAACGACCAACCAGAACGACCAACCAGATGGAGGAGTTCATTATGCTGACAAGCAACAACCTGTCATCGATCTACGTGCTAGATCAGGACGAGGCTCTGACGTTCTATACCGAGGTGCTCGGCCTGGAGGTAAGTGCCGACATGAACTTCGGCCCGATGCGATGGCTCGCTGTGCGAGTGCCCGGCGACCAGAAAGAGATCCTGTTGGAGCGGCCCGGCGCTCCCGCCCACGACGACGCCACCGCAGCCCAGGTTCGCGACCTGGTCACCAAGGGTGCGGGTGGCGGCTGGCTCGCGTTCACCACCGACGACGTGCAAGGCACGTTCGAGAAGATCGAGGCGGCCGGCGCGGAGATCACCCAGGAGCCGATGGAGCAGCCGTACGGAACGGATTTCGCCATCCGGGATCCCTTCGGCAACAACATCCGTATCGGCTCGATCAAGCATTGGGACCAGCAGGAAACAGCGGGCAGCCGCCAAGACGACAGAATCCCCAAGGAGGCATGATGGTGAAGTTTCACACTGTTCTAGCGTCCACCGGCGGGAACAACGTCGGCATAAACGTTCCCGAGGAGATCGTCACAGGCCTCGGTCGTGGCAAGCGAGTTCCCGTCATTGTCACGGTCGACGGGGGCTATACATACACGACCACGACCGGCGTGATGGGCGGACGATACCTCGTCTCGTTCAACGCCGAAACCCGCAAGAACACTGGGCGCGGGGCAGGTGACGCAGTCGAAGTCGAACTTCTAGCCGAACCCGACCGCTGAACGCGCAGTTAAAGACTGCGGGGCGGCTATTAGCTCCATGGCCAGCTCGCCGACCGAGACGACGAGCCCGGTGGCATTCATACAATTCTCAACATTCGAGACAGCCCGTAGGTGGGACCATCAGCGGCCGGCATTTCAGGACCTCGCAAGAGCGCGATCCTGGCCAGATTTCGAGCGGGAGGGGAGCCCGCAAGCGGAAGGCGGTTCGGGCGCTTCGCCGTTCCGAAAACGGATCGTGCGCCGGACTGCATCGCGGGGCTGGGCATCACGGTAGGAGCTCTTGAAGGACTCGTTGTTCTCGGAGACCTTTGGCTCGACTTATCCCATCGGGCGCTTGAGCTCACCGACCACCGGCTTGGGTTGAACCCAACGCTGGATAGCCACCGGGCGCGGCTGCGTTTGGTTCTGTCCACGCTGAACAACTGAGACGAGCGTTTCGCCGGCTTGGATGCTGAGCTGCTATTGGAGTTGACCGAGTATCCCGGTTTGCCCATGCCGCTGAGCCTTATGCGCAAGATGTTCGCCCAGGCAAGCCACGGACGGTTGTCTGTGACTACACCCAACGCCGAACACAATCTCCGTTTCGCGGAATCTGGTGGTTGGCAAGAAACGCCACTGGCGCTCCCGGTTCCTGTGGACTCGAGGCGAATGCGCCGACTGGGCGAAGCGGGCCGGCAATCACCACCGAGACCGCGTTCAGTTCCGGCACATTGAGGAAGCCCCCATGTCGGCCCGTCGACACAGGGGGGCGTGTTCACCCGCATCGACAACCGAGAGGAATATCTTTAGCCACTCATTTGACAGGTTTGCACTTTGCGCTCATAGTTTGTTCATTGATCGCGATCACCATATTTGTCGGTCCCCAACAGAAGGTCATGCTGTCGGGAAGTTGCAGGTGGGTGTTCGTGACTTCGCGATTATGCCGCTGTGTTCGGAAGCCCGCACCGATATCCCTTTCATGCGGATGCATCGTTGCATCTCCTGGCTGGGACCTTGGATTGACGAAGAAATGAGGACTGTCGTGCGAGTGCTGGTAAGTACCACTGGTGGGGTGGGACACATCCTTCCCGTGATCCCGCTCGCACTCGAACTCCGTCGTCAAGGTCACGAAGTCATTTGGGCGACCGCACAGGGATCATGTTCGGTTGTCGAAAGAGTGGGGATTGCGACCAGTCCGGCAGGCCTCATGCCAGCAGAACGTGCACAGCGTTTCTCCCAGAACAGCCCGAACGCTTTCGCCGTCCCACCGCGTGAGCGTCGACCGGTGGCGTTCGCCGGTTTGTTCGCAACGACGGCAGGTCCAGTCATGATGGAAGCCCTTCTGCCCCTGTTTGAGGAGTTCAGGCCCGACCTGGTCGTTCACGAGACCTCAGAACTTGCGTCGTCGCCGATTGCGATGTCGAAAGACATTCCGAGCGTGACGGTCGCTTTCAGCGGTGAACTGCCAGGACCGGTCCTTGCGGCTGGTGTGGTGGCGGCTGCGCCACTGTGGTCGCGGTTCGGACTCGATGTCCCTTCTGACCTAGGTATGTACGCTCACGCCTACCTTCATCCGTTCGCCCCTCCGCTCGGCCAACGCCCGCTGGGCTCAACCATCCACGACATGCAGCCACTTGGGGTCGCTGGCCAGTCGAGTGAGCTTCCGGACTGGCTGGAGTCAATCGGAACTGAGCGCCCATTCGTCTACGCGACGTACGGCACGGAGAATGGTCCGCGAGGCCCCTGGAGGGCGATCGTCGGCGCACTCGCTTGCGTGGATGTGGATGCAGTCGTCACGGTCGGTCGCGGTGTCGATCTCGATCCACTGCGTGCGATGCTCGCAGATGTACCACCAGGTCGGATCAGGATTGAGCCCTATGTCCCTCAGGCCCCTCTGATGGAGCGGGCAGCCGTCGTGATCTCGCACGCAGGCGCCGGCACCATGCTGGCTGCCGGAGTCGCTGGCGTGCCACAGATCGCAATGCCCGTTGGCGCGGATCAGTTCGAAAACACCGACGCGTTTGTCGGTGCTGGGGTAGCTGTGGCGATCGAGGATGATGAGGTAGACCCGACCACGATCGCCGATCGACTGAAGTTACTGCTGGAGGACGGTGCCTTTAAAGAACATAGCGGAGCGCTTGCTCGCGCCTTTGCAGAGATGCCAAGCCCTGAGTCGATTGCGAACCGTCTCGCCGAGCTCGTCTAAGAGACCAGCCGCAGCTGACCCCTCGCGAGTGGGGGGTCAAATGCTCAGCGAGAAGTGCGGACCGTCAGTGAGAGGGAGGCGGTCGCCGAGTCCACAACCGGCCAGCACGGCAAAGGAGTCGTTTCCTCCAGGGCCGCCGCAAGCTGGAGCAGCACGGCGTCCTGACCGTGCCGGCCACCAAGCTGCACTCCATACGGCAGGCCGTCGACGACCGCGCCGGGTACGGACAGAGCGGGCTGACCGGAACGGTTGAACGGCTCGGCGTAGTCCAGCACCGGGCCCCATCTGGACCACGGTTCCATCGGATCGTCGGGGTTGGGCTGCCAGTCCTCGACCGGTTGTGCCGGGAACGGCGTCGTGGGGCGCACGAGCACGTCGTAGTCCGACCAGAACCGGCAGAAGGCGCGCGCCCAGTCCTGCATCGCGGCCACCCGTTGCAGCTCGTGACGCGCCGCGAAAAGGGAGCCTGGCTCCCGCCGTGAGAGGACATCGAGGAGAGCTGCAGTGTCTCGCACACTGCGGGTGGTGACCCCCTCCGTGGCCTGCGGGTGCGCCCAGCACGACGGCATGAGACCGCGCGATGGTTTATGGCCCACGACGCCGCACCGACCGCGACGCAGGCCGCGCTGCAGGCCGCGCTGCCACCGCTGGACCCGTTCGATGCGCGGGCGCGGTCATACGGGGTGCGGGTGTGGCCTTGCGTGGTAGCCGCCCACGGGCCCCACCCGAAGGGCGAGGTGCTCGTCGTCGCCAGGGTGACGAACCCGGCGGCCCGAAGCCGTTCACCACAAGGGCTGTCGGCGCTCGCGCGTATCCCGGCTTGCTCGAGCGCGCACCCCAAGCCCCACCGGTACTCCTCGCTGCTAGGCAGGAAGATCATTGAGCACGATTGGAACGCCGGCGAGCTCGTGCCGCCGAGCGGCGAGAGAGTGTCTCAGGCCACCTCCGCGGCGTCGCCCTCCGAGACGTCACCGCGGTCAACAGGGTGTTCCGCATGCCGGTCATGATGAGTACGAGCGAACCGTACGTTTTCGAGATCGTCGGCTCTCCAATTGTCACGGACAACCGCTGTACTTTGTTGCTGTACTTCGCCGCCAGACATCAAAAAGGCCCTCGTCCCGGATCGGGAGAGGGCCTTTGACCTGCGGTTATATCGGTGGAGCTGAGGGGACTCGAACCCCTGACCCCCTCGTTGCGAACGAGGTGCGCTACCAGCTGCGCCACAGCCCCGTGGTGCGGACGAAACGATAACACCGCGGCGAGCCCAGCCAGAAAACGGCTCAGGCCCCGGCTGCACGGCGACGATCGAGCAGCTCGTCAAGCTCGCCCTCGTCGACCACTCCATCAAAGCTTGACGGCTGCGGAGTCGTCGGAGCGGCGACCGCCGTCGCCACGGGAGGGGGCCGCTCGGCCTTTGCCTTGAGCGTGTAGGTGGGTGGCGGCACAGGGACTGGCGCCCAGCCCGTCAAGTCCACCTCGACCGGGGACACGGCCTCAGCCGGGGCCTCAGA
>JBKJLH010000063.1:0-6489 GCA_046597035.1 Lacisediminihabitans sp. | reverse complement strand
GGCCACGACCCCGAAACGAATCTTCCGGCGTTGCTTGGCTTGCTGTCGGGTGTCGGACAGCATCCGTTCAATCGTGGGACCGGGCATATCAAAAGCGACTCGGCTCTCGGCGTGCCCAAGACGCTCGTCCAGTTCTTCGTCGGTGATGCTCATGCTTATCTCCATCCGCCTGTTACTAAGTACATGTCGCGGGCCACTCAGAACGTGACAAAGAGGCACCGACTTGACGTGCAATGGGGTGACCTCACTTTGAAAGATCGGGCGGCGGTCGCGAGGCTTGTGGACAAGGTCCCGCTTGCGGGCGGCTCTCCCGGTCGAAATCGGGCCTCGACCACGCTCTCGGAAGCAACTCAAAAGCCGTCCGCTGGTCGTCCCGCTTGCGGGCCGCTACCGGGACGCGTTGCGCTTTTTGCGGAACAAGCCTGACGTGCTGCACGGCGCGGGTCATCGCTCGTCTGGTGTGAGCGGCCAATTCGACAGGGGCGCGGCCCAGCCGGGGCGCTTGATGAGGCAGAACGGGTGTCCGGCGGGATCGGCGAACACGTCCTCGCCGTCGAGCTTTCTCGCGCCGAGCGCAAGAACGCGCGCCGTGGCCTCGGCGATGCTCTCGACCATGATGTCCAGGTGCATCTGTTGCGGGATGACCGGGCTTGGCCAAGTGGGTGGGTGATGATTGGGGGCGAGTTGAAATGCCAGCCCGGATGTTGTGTCGTTCTCGGCGACCACGACGAAGTCTTCGCTGTCATGGGTGATGGGCTGGCCCAACAGTTCCGAATAGAACCGTGCAAGAGATCGAGGATCTGGGCAATCGAGGATGAGGTGGTGAATTCGTCCGAGCATGCTCTTATGGTCTCGCTTGCGACGGAATGCCGCCAGGCCCTCTGATATCCGCGACGATAACGAGAGTCCCGCAGGCCGTTCCCCATAAGGGCGGCCGATCCGGGCGAAAAGTGGTCCCGAACGCGCTCTCGCGCCGACGGGAAATTCCGTCCGGTGATGGTCCGGCTTACGGACACGCTTGAAGGATCGACCAGCGAAAGATCGACCGTAAGTAGTCAGGAGAGTGGATCTGCCGGAGCCTCGATTTCGGTGAGCATGTCGCGGCTTAGAAGTCTTGCTGTGCCACAAGATCGCCATCAATATACGCGGACAAGGTCTGGGGTAGTAGAAGAGGAAAAAATCGGGCTCGCCGTTTTTCTAACCGAACATGATGCAGCTCGTCCGTACCGACGCCGAAATTCCATGTGCTTAGGACGGGAACCCAGAAGGGATTCGTCTTTTGGACAATAACGGTTCCGTCTACTTTGATACGAAGCCGACCCCACGAGTTGTCGTAGTTGAAATCGACCTCGTGACGTTCCCGTATTCCAACTTCAAAGCAAAGTCTCATTGTCGCTGAATCATATCCATCTGCGTTGCCTCGATCTCCCAGTGAAGCGATGGGGGTCCCGTTTTCGGTCGAGTGTTTTGCTTGGCGCCGGTACCGTCAGAGCATGCGTAATGTTCCTTACTCCCTCGATCCGGTTGTTGTCGCCGAGATTGACGATCGCCTGGATCGAGCAGGCCGAGAGAACGACGTCGTCATCCCGTGGGCCATCGAAAGCGGAAGTCGCGCGTGGGGCTTCCCCTCTCCGGATAGCGACTACGACTGCCGGTTCATCTTCGTTCGACCGGCCGCTGATTACCTGTCCCTCTGGCAGAAGCGCGACGTGATCGAGACTCCCCTTGACAAGATCTTCGACGTGAATGGATGGGACCTTGCAAAAGCGCTTCGTCTTCTGGTGCGAGGCAACGCGGTACTTGTCGAATGGTTGAGTTCCCCGATTATCTATCGGGGCGATGCGGGATTCAGGGACGACCTTCTTCGTCTGGCATCTGAAGTCAGCGATCCTCGCCTTGTCGGGCGTCACTATTTGCATGTTGGCCGTCAGCAGTGGCCCGGCCCGAATGCGGAGGTCTCGCTGAAGAAAGTGTTCTACGCGATCCGCCCCGCCGGCGCGTTGCGATGGCTTCGTACTCATCCCGGTGAGGCAACGCCGCCGATGGATCCACCTAGGCTTCTGGAACAAAGCAACGTCGAAGACGAGGTCGTCGCAGAAGCCATGCAGCTGATAGCCACAAAAGCAGTTACCCGAGAGATCGGAACCGGCCAGTTCCCTCCAGCCCTAGCGCGGTTCACACAGCAAGAATTTGAACTCGCCACCGCAAGCTATGAAGACGCCAGCCTGGTCATCCGTCCTGAAAATTCGAAACGAGTCGACGAGTACTTCCGATCAGTGATTCGACAAACTACTACGTGACGTGTTCGGCTTGAGGTTCGGCTTGCGGTCACTTGTCGGCATTCGCTTGGTCGCCAGGTAGCTTCGTGTTGGTGGTGACCAACAGTGATGGTCCTGGCTCGTTACTCCGCTTAGGGTTGTGTCGATGAGCGACATTCAGATTGTGCGTGCTGAGGATCCCCGCGTGTGTGATCTTGAAGCAGCCGGCTATCGGCTGGTCGGCGAGAGCTGGGGTGCGAGGCTCCGCTTGCCAGAGGCGCCGGATCTTTCCGCAATTGAGCAGGCAGTGTCTCGGGCAGAGGAATCTGGAATAGTGATTTGCGAACTGACGCCGGATTATGCCGATGAACTCTACGATCTCGAATTGGCCAACAACGCGGACTACCCGTTCACGCCTGCGACGTTTCAAGCACCGCCCGAGCGCGATGCAATCCGGGGCCTCTGGGAATTGGGCAAAAGAGTTTTCGGCGCACTAGACGGTGGTGGGTTAGTTGCCGTGGCGGTCGGGCAGGTTGTGGATGGCATAGGAGACAACGACTTCGCTTCTGTGTTGAGAACCCATCGAGGCCGCGGGCTCGGCGCTGCAGTAGCGGCAGCCTCCATCATTGCGTTCGCGAACGAGGGCGTTCGCGTGTTCGCAGCGGGTGGTGCCGGAGTGAACGCGGCAAGCCTCGGCCTCGTGCGATCCCTTGGTTTCCAGGTCGAAGAGCAGTGGCGAAGCTACGAACGGTCCTAAAGCTCCGCGTCCTTTTCATGCATCGTGTTTTTTGGTCATACATATTCATCCGTTCGCCCTTCCCCTTGTGAAGACTGCCCGGGCTGGACTCCCGTCGCGTTAGCGGGATTCGTAGATGTCGCGACGATGGCCGACCCGGAGAATGAGGACTATCAGGTGGTCGTCGTGAATTTCGTAGATGATGCGGTAATCGCCAGTTCGTACGCGCCATTCGCCCGCTCCGCCGACAAGCTGAATCGCTTTGGGCGGTCGTGGATTAGTTGACAGGAGTTCAATCGCTGCTTGGACTCTGCGCCGAACTTGTGGGTCGAACTTGTGCAGTTGCCGTTCCGCGGCGGGGGCGATTGTGACCGAGTAGGTCATACGAGACCGAGATCCGCCTTGACCTGCTCCCACGGTGTTGGTTCTGTCTTTGTGCGCCGCATTTCTTCACGGGATTCCTCCGCTGCACGGATATCCGTCATGTCTTCAGCTAATTCCATCAAGTGCTCGAGGTCATCCGCGTCGATGACAGCAGCAACCCGGCGTCCCCGGCGTGACAAGAAGACCGGCTCATGTTCGCTTTGAACGCGGTTAATGATCGAGGCGAGTTGATCGCGTGCTTCTGAAACGCTGAGTTGACCCGCGGTAGACATGATCCAAGTGTACGCGTAAATGCCACACTGTATAAAAAGACTGCTTTATGTACATTTAGTGCCCATAAGAGGTTCCGCTTACGGGCGGCCCTCCCGGTCGAAATCGGGGCTTGACCGCGCTCTCTTGAGCACCTGAGAAGGCGTCCGGTGGTCGGTCCCCGTTACGGGCATATCGGGCACGCTGGAAACGAGCGTTTTCACGAACAGGGCCGAGCCTTCTTGATCTAACTGGTATAACCGGTTAGTTTTGTTTTATGTCTCAGCGTTCCAGATACCCCATGCCTGCTGACGTGGCCACTGCCCTGACCGACTCCGGCGTGCAAAGCGCATACGACGAACGCCCTGCGTACCAACGCAATGACTACATCGGCTGGATCGAGCGGGCCAAGATATTAGACACTCGCTCGCGGCGCATCGAACAGATGCTTGATGAGCTAGCTCGCGGCGGCGTTTACATGGGGATGCAGCACGCACCCTCTCACAAGAACGGCTCATGACCAGCCGGTCGGATACCGGCGTCTGGCTGACGCCTTCCGACGGCCGGCGATGGCGCTTCTATCCCGGCGCGCTGAGTCTCGCCTTCGGGTGCACGGGCGACTTCGGATACAACGTCGACGTGTGGGAGACGCTGCGGAAGCCCACCGACCTTGATCTTTGGCTGTCCGAACGTTTCGGTCCCGTCCTGCACCCGAGCGACGACGCCGACTTTGGTGGAGCGAAGCAGCTCCGAGCAGCGATCACGTCTACCGCACGGCGTGCGGCCTCCGGCCAGATACTGGACCCCGCCGACATCGACACCATCAACCTCTGGGTACGTCGGCCATCACTGCCCCAGTATCTTCCTGGCGGAACACACGGGCCTGTGCCGCCGACCCCTTCCCAGATGCTTGCAGCGATCGCACATGACGCCATCCAAACCTTCGCTACGACCGCCGGCATGGTCCGTGAATGCGCGGCCGACGACTGCCACCTGATCTTCCTCGACACCTCCCGCCCCCAGAGCCGCCGCTGGTGCTCTATGAGCCGTTGCGGCGGCCGAGCAAAAGCAAGGACCCACTACGCCCGCCACCTGACAGCAGAACGCTCATGACACGACAGACCACCCACGTCGACCCCGCCGAACTGCACCACAACCCTGCCTTCACCCAAGGTGTCATCGCCCCCGCAGGCCCGACGCTCTACGTCGGTGGGCAAAACGGCACCGACAGCCACGGAGAACTAGCCGAAGGGATCGAAGCTCAGACGACTCAAGCGATGAGCAACGTCCTGGCCGTACTCGCAGCCGCAGGGACTGGACCCGAGCATGTCGTCAAGCTCACGATATACCTCACCAGTGGCATTGATCCGCGAGCCGCATTCGGGGCCTCACAATCAGTCTGGGGCAACCATCGGACCGCAATCTCCGTCCTCATCGTCGCCGACCTTGCCGTCCCAGGGGCATTAGTGGAGGTGGACGCCATCGCACTCATTCCATAAGTCGTCGATTCCCCCTAAACGATCGTGCAGAGGCTTGCCTAATTCGCTGGTCCGGACCTGTATCACCCATCTGATCGGTCATATCAAGAGCGGACGACCATCTGCCCGTTGAGGGTTCGGCGGGTTCAGCCGGTCGTTGCAACACTCGTTTATGAATGAGGTGTTGTCCATGTGGTCGAAGGTTGTGTTGGTTCAGAAGCGGGAACGGTTTTGGGAGTTAGTTGCCGCAGGCTCGACGTCGTCTGCAGCGTGTGATGCTGTGGGGGTGGATCGACGAACTGGACGGCGTTGGCGGCAACCGACTGGGGGTCGGGTTCCATTGCCGAAGCCGACGCTATCGGGGCGTTACCTGTCGTTGGAGGAGCGGCTGCAGATCGCTGACTTGCACCTGACGGGGGTCGGGGTGCGGCGGATCGCTGTCGAGGTGGGTCGCTCTGCCGGCACGATCAGTCGGGAGCTAGACCGAGGTGGATCCAAGACCGGCCCGCGACCACGAACCCGGTATGCCCCGTATGCGGCGCAGAAGCAGGCCGAGCATCGGGGACGTCGTCCTAAGGCGAGCAAGTTCGACGACCCGGAACTGGCATCCTTGGTGCAGGCGAAGTTGTGTGTGAAATGGAGTCCGGAACAGATCAGCGATCACCTGGCGGTGGTCTTCCCGAACCGGCAGGAGATGCGGGTGAGTCCCGAGACGATCTACCAGGCACTCTATGTTCAAAGCCGTGGCCACCTGCGGGCTGACCTTCATCAACACTTGCGCACTGGCCGCGCGATCAGACGTCCGAGGCGACCTGTTGCTAAGAACTCGGGCAAGATCCCGGACATGATCATGATCAGTCAGCGGCCGGCGGAAGTAGCTGACCGTGCTGTTCCCGGTCATTGGGAGGGGGATCTGATTCTGGGGTCGAACTGCCGGTCCGCGATCGCTACTTTGGTGGAACGTCAGACCCGGTTCACCATGCTGGTCCACCTCCCCGGCGACCACAGTGCGATCACCGTTCGTGATGGGCTGCTGGCAACCATCAAAACTCTTCCCAAACGGTTAGCTAAGTCCCTGACCTGGGATCAGGGAACCGAGCTAGCCCAGCACCGGCAGATCACCCTGGCAACCAAAATGGCGATCTACTTCTGCGACCCTCATTCGCCCTGGCAACGCGGCACCAACGAAAACACGAACGGGTTGCTGCGCCAATATTTCCCGAAGGGCACCGACCTCTCTATCCATTCACCCGAACGGCTGCTCGAGGTCGCAACCGAACTCAACAACCGGCCCCGCAAAACACTCGGCGGGATCACCCCCGCGCAAGCCATGCAACGACTACTGTCAAACCCAGAAAAACCCATCGTTGCAACGACCACTTGA
>JBKJLH010000017.1:0-27666 GCA_046597035.1 Lacisediminihabitans sp. | reverse complement strand
GATCCGGCTTTTGCTGACTCCGGTTCTGCTGATTCTGGCGGTCGCCATCGCTTTCGGATTTGGCCGTGTCCGTTGCCATGAGCAATGGGATACGGATCTGCGGGATGCACCTGAGCTCGCTATCAGTCGGTGGCTTCTCGCCATCGGCGCGTTGCGCACCGCGATTTACAGGGATACCCGTCCGTCGAACGCTTCCGGGGCGTTCGTCGCCGGGGTCGTCTCCCTCACTATGGCGCTGCTCGTCGACAGCCAAACCGCGTCGTGGCGTGCCCCCGTTGCGATCGTCGGTGGTTTCAGCTTTTTCCTGGTGTGGCGCAGAAACTGGGGAGCACTTGCGCTGATCGGCATCGCGTGTCTGGTTCGGTTCTGCATCGCTGACAGACGTATCGACCGCGAAACGCGGGCCGTCCCGGAGAGCGTCGGCCCGGTTCGCCGATGACCGCCGGAACGCTCGTAGCCCTGGCTCTCGTCACTGGGGCATCGATGGTGTGGGCCATGACCAACGTCGGCGCACAATCGCGCGTCATTGGCCTGCACGTGCGCTTCATCGACAAAAGCGCACGCACCTGGAAAGCGGGCCACCAAGCCGCGCGCTGGGTCATATTGCCAACCATCGCCGCGCCATCTCGTAATTCGGGCATCACCCTCGACCGTGAACGATCGCTTACAGGGTTCCGCTGAGGGGCGCCTGTTCCGGTTGGAATCCGGCCTGGAACGCGCTTCGATGTGTACCCGAAAGGCCGTCCGGCGAGGGTCCAGCGCACGAATAAAGGCATAAGTCTTCCCTGCCCGAGGTTTTCGACGTCAGTCGCCTCGCTTGGCGAGTCGCACGCTCCCTTCCGCAAGGCGCTGTTTCAACCAGTCGGGCTGATCAGCCTGATCGCGCGGGAACTGCTCCTGATCAGTGACAGATGCGATCGGGTCGACGTCGGCAACGCCGAGGCTCGGTTGCTCGTCATAATTGGACTGTGTCCGTACAGTATCACCGGCGTTGAGCGTGACGGCTTTGCCGAACCAAGTGCCAGAGCCCGGCGTACGCATCGCTTTACTGAGGCGATAGAGCGCATCGTCGATCGGGAGGTAGTCAACTGTGATGGCCTTCCGGTCCCCGTGAGCGGACACCGTCTCGAGCCGGAGTGATGCGGTCGATGACAACATGGACGCGACGACTGTTACGGCATCCGTGCTGCAGCTCGATGATCGAGGCCGTAATCATCCGTTCCTGAAGGTCCGCAATTCGAAGTCACCATTGCCCACTTGGAATTCCACTGAGAATCGGCTCGGGAGGAGTCCCTCTTCGCCGCATGTCTTCCGCACGGTGACGGAACTGATCGCGCTGGAGACTGCAGTCAGCATGAAGCACCGCGTCCCCTCCGAGTTGGTAAAGCTGGTGCCAGCGCCGGCGCCTTTAGTGAAGGGATAGCCGCCGACCTGGTACTGCACCACCCCGTGGCTGACCCATCGATCGGTGCGATGACCATTCGGCTTGCGGTTGTGCGGGCAGCCAGGTCAGCGGAACTGACGGACCTTGCCGTTGTCTTCATGGTGTTGTTCACTGTCAAGTCCGACGAGGTGCACCGCCCCTCGTCTCCTTCGCACGATGGCGGCCCATAGATTTATTTTTGCCTACGACGGTTGCATCAAAGCATCAAGAGAGCGAGAGATTCTGACGGCGAGCTGAAAGATTCGAGATCTAGACGAAGACGTGAAGGCATGCCTGCGGGTCCACGCCGCCAAAAATGGCCGGTCGATGGAAGCCGAGGCCCGCGCGCTCCCCACAGCTGCGGTCTGTGGACGGCGGCCCCTGCGGAAGCTCGGCTCCTACATTCCTGATCAACTCGCCGAGATCGGTGGAGTCGACTTGCAGGCCGCTCGTCACGACGAGCCCGCGCGTGCGGCAGAGAACAGCAGGTGATTGCTCTGGACACGCATACCGTGTCCGAACTTGTCAGACCGCTACCGAGCCAAGCGGTCATCGAGTGGGTCGATGCGAAAGCGTCATCCAGTCTGGTCATCATCGCACTGCCTTCGGCTGAAGTGCGAGCGGACGTCGCCCTGGTGCCGGGTGGCCGCAGGAAGCGGGATGTTGGGCTGCGAATGGAAATGGCGCACCGAGACATCCGCCGGCTTCGTACTTGCCTTCATGTCGGTTCCGCCGCCTACTCTGCAGGCCTCTTGGCGGGCCGAACCAACGCGGGCCAACCGATCAGTGTCTTCTTTGCACAGATTGCAGCGATCTGTCGCAAACACGAGGCCATCCTGGCGACTCGCAATACCGCAGACTCCACCAATGCCGGAATCCAGTTGGTCAACCCATGGGATAACCGGTGAGCTCGGACGGAGCTCGTGGAAATCCGAGAGAGTCCGCCTCCGACTTACGGGCACCTCTCGATGCCAAAAACGACCTCGTATGCGTCACGGGCGGCGCCCAGTGAAATCACGTCCGCAATCGGTGCGTTATTCGACCGCCGCTCGGCGGCGATCAACGAGCGACTTGCCGTCGTTCGAAGTGCGGGGAACATTCCCGTGATTGAAGTCCGCCATCAGAATCAAAAAGTCCGTCGCGGCGCTGACGCCGTTGAGAAACAACGTGTCCTGCTGTTTCTTATCGATGTCGAAATCAGTCGCAGCGATTCCAGCGTTGTCCACAAAGATCGTGCGACCGGCCGTGGCTGGGTCCACGCCGTACGAGTCGCCCTCGTTCAACAGGGTGTGAAGGCTCTGACTGGCGATCGACAAGCTGTTTTTGCATTCCCTGTCCGGTGGGAATGAGGTCTGCACTGCAGAAAGCCTCACACCGATCGTGGGCCAGCGCGGGGCTTTGCCGTCGATCCGGTCGAAGGCATGAATGGGAAAATTGTTCAGCATCCCACCATCAACCCAAGTGACCGTTCCGCCGTCATAGTGTCGTTGAATAAATGATCCATCCGGCAGCGGTAGCGCGATATCGACGGGGTAGGCCGGAAAAGCAACCGGGTCAAAGAAGAACGGAATTGACATGGACGCCCGTACGGCATCGACGACCGCCATATCGTCGGCATCGCGGCCGTAGTTGCTGTAGTCCCAGGGCAGATGGACAAGCAACTCTCGCGTGATGTCCGAGGTGTGGACGACCAGACTGTATTCGTGTCCGGCGGGAAGGCTCATGCGAGGATCGCCCGATGCCGATAACTTCAGATCACTGAATGTGTCGACACCCAGATCCGCCAAAACTGGCCCCAACCATTCTGTGAGGTAGTCGCCGCTGTAGATCCCGGGCCGTCGAAGCAGTATCGATACATCCACTACACGATCGGCCAGGGGCCCGAAATGGTCGTCGAGAAATTGATGCAGTTTGCCGTTGGGCATGAATTTCTCAAGGACGAGGCTGTCCATGATCGGCTTCAACTCAGCGATGTCGTGGTCCGGGAGCGATAGCGCAGCGACCAAGCTTGCCGCGATCGCGCCGGCGCTGGTGCCGGCGACGCCGCGAAACGTGTAGCCGGCATCGCTGAGAGCGAGGATCGCCCCCACCAGCCCGATGCCTTTGACACCGCCTCCCTCGAGCGCCAGGTCGGCGACGAGGTGCCTGGTGCCTGCCTCGGCCGCCGGGTCTACCCAACCGTCAGACTCGAGCAGTTTCGCGGCCGCCACCCTGAATTTCCTTTCAAGGTCTGGAGGTCGGCGAAAACCGAATCTTTGGGATGGGTCCACAACTATCTGCGTCACTATGTGCTCCACTGAATGACCCCCGCGTACAGACCGTTATACCCTTTCGAGGCCGCCAGCCACAATGAGCAAATGGCTATTCGTCGTGGCGAGGACGTCGGTTCGGTTGGACGAAGCTGCGAGCCTTTCCTACTGCTCCGACTGGAACGGGCTTCGCTCGCGTCCGTACAACCGGAGATGGGAGACACGAGCATTGCCGATAGCCACAGGTTTCACAGCAGCTTTGCCGTGCGTTCGTAGGCCAGATACTTCATTTTCCTCTGCGGCGGTCTCTTGGTTCCCCTGATCCAGACGCGTTTCTGTTCTTCCGAAGTGAGCGTCTGGGTTCGACAGACGAAACAGCGACTGACTTTGGCCGCACTTCCACAAGTCCGAACGGCACCGTCGTCTCCAGTGGTAAGTCGCAAGCGACGATTCTGACAGGGAGGTTTTTGGCAAACTCGCTCAACGCGAGACACTCGCTATCGCGACTTACGGCAGCACTACCGCCGCCAGGCGCACCGGTCCGGCCGTGTAGTCGAGCTCGGTCGACTGCGACACCCCTGAGGGAACGAGGGTGTCCATTACCTTCGGCACCCTGTTCGGGTCGGCCGAGCAGCGCGCAGAGGATGACGCTGCCGCGCACACTCCGAAGCTGTAGTCGCCGGCCGTCGAGCTGAAAGCACGCGTCTGATCGACTCCGTGAGTACCGTCCTGGCCGGTGAGAGCAACCGTGAAGCCCCATCCAGAGGTCGGTATACCGCCAAGCGCAGCCTTATCCACGCTAAAGGTGATGTACCGGCTGACCGCATTCGCGCCCACCGACACGGAACCGAGAGACGTGCCAGAGGCATCAACGAACCTGTTGTTGCCGAAGCCCTGAATCTCGATCAATCGGTTCCAGGGAGTCACGGTCGTGTAGTTCATCCCCGGGTAGGACGATGCCTGGGACGTGGATACAGCACCGGGTCGCGACACGTAGACATCGACGAGCTGTGCGCCGTTCGTCGAGCCGAAGGTGGGGGTCAAGTCCGCGGTCTGCACGCGGAAGGTGACCGTCGAGCCGGTGTCGTAGACCTGGAAGCGGTCGAGATCGAAGGCCCCCGCGTGAAACGCGCCAGCCTTCGGATAGGCGTAGTTACCCGGCCCGGTATCGTCGCCGGTCGGGTCGTCGGTGCTGTAGAGCAGTGTGCCGTTCACGACGTCATTGACCACGGATCGAACCAGCTGGGCGGTACCGCCGTTCGCGGCCGTGCTGGTAACAACGAACACGTTCGTGCCTGCCGCGGAGGTTATGTCGACGCTAAACGAACCATCGGCGGCCGCGGACGTGTGTGTCAGCGTAGTGACACTGTTCGCGTCAGTGGCGACATCGGCGATGTCGATGGATGCCCCCGCGGCAGCCGTCCCGCGCACCGTAGTCGTCGCACCGATAGCTGACCCGTCGGTCGGCGATGTGACGGTGAGCGGAGTCGAACCCTGGTGGTGTGCAACGTAGCGATCGCTCACCTCAGCGGGCTGTTCGAGACTGCGTCCCGCCGTGAGATCGGCCGTGAGGCGAACCTGCGATGCCGATCCCCAGGTCAACGGTGAGGCCGACCCATCTGCTTGACCGTTGATGAAGCCAATGGATGCCGTGGCGGGGTCGGAGCCGAACGGTGATGCGGGCACGTCAGCTCGGTCCCATACCTGCTCGGGTACAAGTCCCGGCCCAGAGTTCATGCGGTTGATTGACACCAGCACCGAGGATGCTTCGGACCTCTGTCCCTCTGCAAGATACTGTTGCGCGCGCTCGGCTCCCAGCACGGGCCACGGGTGGCCGGTTCCGGAGAAGTTGTTCGTCCAGGGAGCGCCGGTGACGGTGCAGTTCGTCCCGGCACCGACAAAGCAGTCACCGTAGCCATCGCCGTTGTAGCGCAACCAGCCCGCGCCACTGTCGGTGGGACGCTGGATCGTCGCATCCGTCACCGCCAACGAGTTGAGAATCGCCGGGTCGGTCGCGGGCAGGATCCCGAGGCGAACGTACTCGAGGAAGCCCGCATCGACGACCGCACGCTGGTCTAGCGTTGGTCCACCGTTACCCACGTTGTAGCTGGTTGCCAGGTTCGGGTCGCCGGTCTTCGAAAGCCGGATGAAGTACGGCGAGCTCGAGAGCGGACCGGTGGTGGTGACGCCCCAGGTGGTGATGGTGCGCTGGTACTGGTCGGCGGTTGCACGCCAGACGCGAGCACTGGCTGGGTCGTGATGCTGGTCGGCGATCGTCGCCGCTGCGATGAGTCCAGCGATCTCGGCGGCGATGGTGGAGGGGGAGTAGCCGGTTTGCTCCTCCCAGCGTTCGACGCCGAAGCTGGGTCCGTGGCTCACGAGGAAGTTCGCGGCGCTCATGACGTGCGGCCACAGCGTATTGTCACCGGCAAGGCCGGACTGCAGCGCCATCAGGATCGGGTATGCCGTCTCATCCAACTGGTCGTTGAAAGCGTCTGCGGCCTTGGTGCCGTCAAGCAGGGAGTTACGCGGCTGTGACCCGTTGGCCTGCTGGCTCTTGAGGAGAAGGTAGCGCACCGTCGCCTGCGCAGTGGAGACGTCGCCATCGGTGTAGAGGGCGGTCCAGGCCTCGTACAGGTCTCGGGCGAACACCTCCTTGTAGCCGCCGACGAAGAGGTTGTTCGGATCGTTCGCCACAATGGACTGGCCCCACGGAGCATCGAGCCCCGCGACGATCGCGCCCGGGTAAGTCTTGTCTTCGGATGCTTTTACGACGTTCGCCGACTGGTAGTAGTTCTTGATCGCTGCGAGCCTCTGAGATCCGGTGAACCCCGGCGCGGTGAGCACCGGAAACGTGAGGCCGGCATCGTAGCGAAGCCAGCCGGCCAGATAGTTCGCCGCCAGGCGCGCCGGCGAAGACGATGAGGTCGCTTTCGCAGTCGCGACCGCGGCTGCCTGCGAGGTACCGAATCCAAGCGCAAGCACGGACTCGCCGTCATGATCGCGCTGGACTCCGACCGTCTGTTCGACATTGCCGCCCGTTGCCGTCGTGGAGATCGGGCCGAGCACGTGCGTCGCGTCGAGCTGGGTGAGCCCATCGCTCGCCGTTCCAACGAATCCGCTGCTGACGCTGGTGAACGAGCGATCGCCCGAGAGTGCGAGATAAGAGGGGACTGCATAGGCGGTGCGATTGGCCTGGCTGGTGGTCTTCGTATCGAATGACACGGGGATCGGTCGTCCGGTGCTCGTGTCGACCACCGCGGTGTCCCCGCCCCCATTGGCCGTGCCTCCACCACCGTTGCCGCCCGCGTTCGCGTCAAGACGAACGTACAGCGAATACTTGCGGGCCGCCTTGGTGAGGGGCTGAAACTTCGTGCGCACCACCACGCTATCGCGCGCGGGGTCGGTGAGATAGGTATTCACCAGGCGGTAGGCACCGCTCTTCGCAGTGGAAGTGATCGTGCAGACCGTGCCGGTGGCATCCGCAGAGACCGTGTACGTCGTGTCTCGACTCTGCAGGTCGGTGAAAGTGGAACCGTCGGTCACGAGGTACTGCATCGTCTCGACGTTGGTCGCGTCGAGAGTGGGGGCATAGACATCGGAGAGGATGCCGCCCGCCACGGTGAACCAGATCTTGGAGTCGGTCGTTCTCGAGGTGCCGACGCAGTCTTTGCGCGATTGACCCTGGTGGCTCGTGACCCCGGGCGATCCCAGCGCTTCGGTGCCCGAGGGAATGCCGGTCTTGGCGATCGCCGGCGCCGACCCAAAAGAGAGTGCCGCTAGCGCGAATACGGCAGCGGCGGCAGGCACGAAAAATCGACGTCGAATCACGGGGGTCTCTCCTTTGAGAATGTTCTAAATCGGACCGTAGTCCCACCGCGGGAAATGGTCAACACCCGATCTGTCTATGGCGCGCTTGCATACTTACTTCTAGCCCGCGCTTCCGCGCCCGCTCACCAGCGCTGGATCGGGCGCCGGGAACGCGTCACCGCGGTATTTCGGATTCGCATTCAACGAGGTCATGGTGTTACGGAAGATGTTGAATTTTGTATAGTACCCATTGCTACCGGCAATCGTGATCTTGCGAAGCGAGCGGCGACCCCCATCCGTGTTTCCCACCCACACCGCCAGCGACATCTTCGTGGTGGTCGCAACGAGCCAGTTCTGCGCGGCATCATCGGTAGTTCCGGTCTTGCCGACGATCGGTACGCCGTCGCGCGGGAGGCCGGGTGTTCCCGTGCCGGAGGTCATGACGGCGCTCAATGCGTAGGCCACGGTCGCGGCGATATTCGGCGCGACGGCCTGCGTGCAGGCGCGTGGCTGGCCCGGGGCGTCCTTACCATCCGGCCCGACGACTTTATCGATGGTCGTCGGTGCGCAATACAGTCCGTTCGCCCCCACGGTGGCGATCGCCGCGGCCATCGTGAGCGGGGCGATCTCGTTGGTTCCGATAATGGCGGCAGGCTCGGCACCGAGCTCTTTCCCATCGGCCCGATGCACACCGTACGCCTTTGCCGTGTCCCGGATGTCGCAGACGTCGAGCTTTTGCGCCATGGTGATGAACGCGACGTTGACCGAGTTCTTCGTCGCGGTGGCCACGGACATCCGACCGCCCTCGCCGGGGGAGTCATTGTTGAAGACGAACGGTGCCTGGCCGTCAGAATTGACGCATCGCGAATTGAAAGTCCTCAAGTCGAATGCCCGAGCGGTTCCGTCGACGACCTCACTGAGAGTGTGACCCTGCTTCAACCACTCGGTGAGGGTAAAGATCTTGTAGGTGGATCCGCCCTGGAAGCCCGATGACCCGCCGTAGGGTCTGTCGGTCATATAGTCGACAGCGGTGGTGGTAGCCCCCCCGCCGTCCTTTGAATTGTCGAAACCCTTGTTCTGCGCCATGACCACGATGCGGCCGGTACCGGGTTGCATCGCCACCGCGGCAGCGCCGAGCGCAAAGCGCGTCTCGTCCGGGGGAGCGCTCTCTATGAGGTTGGTCTGGGCGACATCCTGCTGACCGAGGTCGATGCTGGTGTAGACGCTGTACCCGCCGTGCGCCCATGCCGCGGCGCGAGCGGATCTGGTATCCCCGAGAGCGGTGAGAGTCGGAACCAGTCGCAGAGCATAGTCACAGGCGAACTTGGCGTCTGCCGCGTAGAGACAGCCGTTGTTGGGCGTGCGGAGCTTGGGTGTGATCGAAGTCGCGACAGCTGCCTGGTAGGCGGCGTCGTCGATGTATCCGAGGTCATGCATATCGAACAGAATCAGGTCGCGGCGCGCTTTGTTGGCAGCGTAGAGCGCCGGATCGCCCAGGTTTCGCGCGTTGGGCTGTTGCACCATGGCGATCAGGCTCGCGGCCTGGGGGAGGGTGACCTCCTTCGCGCTCACGCTGAAGTACTTCTGTGCCGCCGACTCGATACCGTAGGTATTTCCACCGAATCCCGCGATATTCAGGTAGCCGAGCAGGATGTCCTCCTTCGAGTACCGCTTATCGAGCCCGATCGCGAACTTCATCTCGCGCAACTTGCGATTGAGAGTGTCATCGATCGCGGCGGCATAGGCCGCCCTCTTTTTCGCCGTGTCGTCGATTTTCAGCGCGCGCTGGATCAGGATGTTCTTCACGAGTTGCATCGTGAGAGTCGAGCTGCCACTGGTGATTCCCTTGTGGGCGATGTTGCCGGCAGTAGCGCGCACGATCGCCTTCAGGTCGATGCCGCCATGCTGCCAAAAGCGGCGATCTTCACCGGCGACAGTGGCCTCGGTGACGAACTTCGAGACGTCACCCCAGGCCACACTCTGGCGGTCCTGGTCGTAGATCGTGGCGATCGGAACCGCGGCGCCGTCGCGCTGCGCGTAAATCAGGTTGCGCTGAGTCTGCGCATCGATCGTGAGATAGTCCGGCAGATTATCGAAGAACCCGACGGACGCGGATGTTCCCCGACTGGCCACGAGAATTGACGGAACGGCCAGTGACGTTACCAGCACCCCCGCGAGCGCACTGAAGAAGAGCAGGCCAACGAGAGACCCGAGCACCGTCCCGCGCCGTCCATAGTCGGACACAGAGACCTGGCTCATTGCTCTCGGAATCGGAGCTTCTTCCCGGGGCTTTCGCGCCATTTCCACGCCCCCTTCCAGGCTCGTGAGTCCATTGTCATTCGCACTGTACGCGTCGGTCTACCCTGTGGCCGCGTGTGCTCGAATCGTGACCTTTCTAGGGCGTGAACATCAGGTGTTCAGCTGCCCATCGCTCGGTCCCCCCTTCAGAAGCATCCACCACAGAGCCATCGATCCGCGCTCTAGGTATTGTCACCGCCGGTCTCGGCGGCGGAGATCGCGCCGACGCCCGATCCGCTCCAGGTCCAGTCCGCAACTTCGGGGATATCCTCGCCGTGCTCGCGCGTGTAGGCACGGGCGCGTAAACGTGCGTCTTGCAAGTCTTGGCGGAACCCGGCGGTGCGGCCAGCAAGGCCGGGGACACGGTCGATCACGTCCATCACGAGGTGGTACCGGTCGAGGCTGTTAAGCATCGCCATGTCGAACGGTGTGGTTGTGCCACCCTCTTCGTTGAAGCCGCGCACATGGATGTTGGAATGTCCGGTGCGACGGTAGGTGAGCCGATGGATCAGCGTCGGATAGCCGTGATAGGCGAACACCACAGGCTTATCGGTCGTGAAAATGGCATCGAATTCTTCGCTTGCGAGGCCGTGTGGATGCTCCGACTCGTCTTGCAGGCGCATCAGGTCGATCACGTTGACGACCCGCACGCGAAGTTCGGGAAGCCGCTCGCGCAGAATGGATGCCGCGGCCATCGTCTCGAGAGTCGGCACGTCGCCGGCACAGGCCAGCACGACATCCGGCTCCCGCCCCTCGACCTCGGTGCCCGCCCAACCCCAGATACCGACCCCACGCGCGCAGTGCGCGATCGCATCCGGCATGCTCAGCCACTGCGGACTCGGCTGTTTGCCGGCGACGACGACATTCACGTAGTCGACCGAGCGGAGGCAGTGGTCGTAAGTCGAGAGCAGTGTGTTCGCATCGACCGGGAAGTAGACCCGCACGATACTGGCCTTCTTATTCACGACGTGGTCGATGAACCCGGGGTCTTGGTGGCTGAATCCGTTGTGGTCCTGGCGCCAAACGTGGCTCGAGAGCAGGTAGTTGAGGGACGCGATCGGACGGCGCCACTCGAGCTTCTTCGACTCCTGCAGCCACTTTGCATGCTGGCTGAACATCGAATCGATGATGTGGATGAATGCTTCGTAGCAGTTGAACATGCCGTGACGCCCTGTGAGTAGGTACCCCTCGAGCCAGCCCTCGCACTGGTGCTCGCTCAGCATCTCCATCACCCGGCCGGCGCGTGCAAGATGCTCATCGACCGGCCAGATCGCGCTATTCCACTGTTTATCGGTGACCTCGTAGACGTCCTGGAGGCGATTGGATGCCGTCTCGTCCGGGCCGAAGATGCGGAAGTTAGTGGGGTTGGCCCGGATCACACCCGCGAGCCAGTCGCCGAGCACTGTTGTCGCGCCGACAGCGACACTTCCCGGGACTCGGACCTCGATAGCCGATGCACGGAAGTCAGGAAGCTCGAGGTCACGTCGCAGCCTGCCGCCGTTGGCGAAAGGCGTCGCCGACATTCGCAGGTCGCCGTCGGGAGCGAGAGCTGCGATCCACTCGAAAAGGCGACCGGACTCGTCGAAGAGTTCGGTCGGTTTGTATTTCTGCATCCATCCCTCGAGGATGCGCGTGTGCTCTTCGGTGTCGCGGGCGTTCGCGAGAGGTACCTGGTGGGCGCGCCACGTGTTTTCCACCGGTTTGCCATCGATCTCTGCCGGGCAGGTCCAGCCCTTGGGCGTGCGCAGAATGATCATCGGCCAGACGGCCGTGCCCTCGAGGGTGCCATCCGCTGCAGACTGCTTGATGCGTGCGATTTCATTGAGGACCTCATCAAGGGTCGCCGCCATACGCTCGTGCACCCGCAGGGGGTCCTCGCCGTCGAAGCCTCCCGACACGATGTATGGCTTGTGGCCATAGCCGCGCATGAGAGCGAGCAACTGCTCCTCCGGGATCCGGGCGAGGATGGTGGGGTTTGCGATCTTGTAGCCGTTGAGGTGGAGGATCGGCAGCACAACGCCATCCTGCGTCGGGTCGATGAACTTGTTGGAGTGCCATGCGGTCGCGAGAGGACCGGTCTCGGCCTCGCCGTCACCGATCACGCAGGCGACCAGAAGGTCGGGGTTGTCGAAGGCCGCCCCATAGGCGTGCGACAGCGAGTAGCCGAGCTCTCCACCCTCGTTGATCGAGCCAGGAACGTTCGGCGCGGCATGACTCGGGATGCCGCCGGGGAAAGAGAACTGACGAAACAACCGACGCATGCCCACCGAGTCCTGCCTGATCCCGGAGAAGAGCTCAGAATAGGTGCCGTCGAGATAACTGTTCGCCACCATTCCCGGCCCGCCGTGGCCCGGTCCGGTAATGTTGAGTGTCTTCTGCTGGCGCTCGCGGATGATGCGGTTGAGGTGGGCGTAGATGAAGTTGAGTCCGGGCGTGGTGCCCCAGTGTCCGAGGAGTCGCGGCTTGATATCGTCCCGAGTCAGCGGTTCACGGAGCAGGGGATTGTCCAGCAGATAAATCTGCCCGATCGAGAGATAGTTGGCGGCTCTCCACCACCCGTCGATCTGCGCGAGGGTGTGCGGATCGAGAGGAACTTCCGGCTTCGACAGCCAGGTCGTCGGCCCCTGCACTCGCCCAGAATGGAAGATCGTCGGGGTGCTGATCATGTCGGTCATCTGATCTCCGGTTCTGTCGTGCGGGGTTTCGGCAATGACGGCGCTCGTTCTGTGTGTCTGTGAGGAACCGTAGCCGAGCCGCATGTCGGGGAGCAGTACCAAAGTCCCAATTCCTCGGTGCACCGGTACCTTTCAGCTCGACACTGGTTCTGGCCTCGGCGATCATCCGCCGCATGGCCTCCTGCCGGGTTTCGCACAGCACCCGGGTCATCTCGGACAGCCCGCGGCGTTACGGAACGCGATGTTACGCCCGCAGGGCCAGCACGAACGGCAATACCCCACTCGCCCCGCCACGCCTCAGCTCTCGGCCTGCCACTGTGAGCGTCCAGCGGCTGTCCGCCAGGTCGTCAACGAGCAATACCGGCCCTGGGGGGAGTTCGATCGCCGCGGCGGAGAACCGCTCCCAGACGGCACCGAGGCGATAGGCGCTGTTTCCCCCGGCCCCCCCAGTCGGCCCGCCTCCAGCCCACTCGAGTGCGCCGAGATACGGCAGTTTCCCCGCGTTCGCGAGACCCTCGGCCACCGATGCGATGAGCAACGGATGGCTCCTCGAGGGCATGCTCACCACTGCAACCGGCCTCTGCGACCATGGCCAGTCGGAGAGCACCCTCACGGTGGCGGCGATGAGGCCTGGACTCGCCCGGGAGTCAGTCGAACCGGGGGAGAACAACTCTCGAAGAGACCCACCCCACCCGAGATCGGTGAGTCTCGCGAGCGCTCGGCCCTGTTCGTTGCGCTCAGACACCGCGATGTTCCCGCGCACGCTGACACCGAGACGATCCATGCCGCTCGGCCATTGGGCGCGGGGTTCAAGAGTGACACCCACTCGGTCAAGCGACGCGCTGGCCGTGGCTACGGCATCCGTCAGCAGCTCGATCGGATACCACTCTCCCGCGCAGCGATCGCAGCGCCCGCAGGCCACAGCGGTCTCATCGTCGAGGGCACGTTGTAGAAACTCCATTCGACACCCGGCGGTCGACTCATAGTCCAGCATCGCCTGCTGCTCTGCTACCCGAGCAGAAGCGATGCGCTTGTATCGTTCGGCGTCATAGCTCCAGGGGGCGCCGGTCGAGACCCATCCACCCTTCACCCGGCGCACCGCGCCGTCCACATCGAGCACCTTGAGTAACAGCTCGAGCGGCGTGCGTCTCAGGTCGACTCGCGCTTCAATCGCCGCCGTCGATAGCGCAGCACTACCGAGCGCATCGATCACCGCACGGGCCTTCCGCTCTTCCGGCATCGAAGAGGTGGCGAAGTAGTGCCAGATCGCCTCGTCTTCCGTGCCGGGAAGAAGGAGCACGTCAGCGTTCTCGGTCGCGCGCCCGGCTCGACCGACCTGCTGGTAGTAGGCCACCGGCGAGGAGGGAGCGCCGAGATGGAGAACGAATCCGAGGTCGGGTTTGTCGAATCCCATACCGAGGGCGCTCGTGGCGACCAGCGCCTTCACCTCGTTGGATTTGAGTCGCTGCTCGAGCTGCTCACGCTCCGCGGTGTCGGTTCGACCGGTGTACGCGTGCACTTCGTGCCCGGCTTCGCGCAAAAGCCGCGCGGTGTCCTCCGCAGCGGACACGGTGAGCGCATAGATGATTCCGCTCCCGGGAAGCTCCGTGAGGTGGCTGAGCATCCACGCCAGTCTGGCTTTCGAATCGGGTAACCGCAATACCCCGAGGCGCAGCGATGGCCGGGCGAGCGGACCTCGGATCGTCATTACTCCGAGGCCGGGAGATCCACCTGAGCTGTCGAGCTGCTCCGCGACATCCATCACCACCCGGCTGTTGGCCGTCGCCGTCGTCGCGAGCACAGGGATGTCTGCCGGCAGCTGGGCGATGAGATCGCGGAGCCTCCGATAGTCGGGCCGAAAATCATGGCCCCAGTCCGAGATGCAGTGCGCTTCATCCACGACGAGAAGGCCGGCGCGCGCGATCAGGGTGGGGAGTTGCTCATCACGAAAGGCCGGATTGTTCAGCCGCTCCGGCGAGACGAGCAATACATCCACCTCATCGGAATGCAGTTTTTCGAGCACGTCCATCCACTCATGCGCATTGGCGGAGTTGATGGCGACCGCGCGCACCCCCGCTCGCGATGCCGCGACCACCTGATCACGCATCAGAGCGAGAAGGGGGGAAACGAGGATAGTAGGACCGGCGCCACGCCGCCGGAGAAGCAGGGTGGCCACGAAGTACACGGCGGACTTGCCCCACCCTGTGCGCTGCACCACGAGGGCGCGCCGACGCTGGTCGACGAGCGTCTCGATCGCTTCGAACTGCCCATCGTGGAACTCTGCATCGTCCCGGCCGACGAGAGAGCGCAGGATGGCGAGGGCGGCGGTGCGGCTGTCGGTCATTGCCCCAGCTTGACAGGGGCGGGCGACACTGCGAACCGACGGGCGCATCTGAAGAGGGGCATGAGAAGTTCCTGCGGGGCGGGGGAGGAGGGGAGCGTGCTGTTCTCGCTGTTCTCGCTGTTCTCGCTGTCTTCTCCTCCACAGGGGGCGTTCGGCCCAGCGCTTCACCGAACACCGTCAGCACACCGCAGCTTGCCTCGGAAGACGGGACGCTTTCGTGATGAAACCCCACTACGAAGACACCGTCACTCAACCACTCACAAGCGATTCCCTTATCGAAGAACGGATCGCTGCGCTCGTCGGCCGCGCATGCAGCCGGCAGATCTGGTTCCTCTTCCTCGACGGCGAGCAGGTGCAACTGCCGCTCATCATCCCGGTTTCCGACCCGCCGGTGATGCCCGATCCTTCGGTCCCGCAGCTCATCGGAAATATCACCCAGGCCGGCGATGGCCAGGATGCGCGATCGGTCATCGTGGTGCTCGAACGATATGCCGGGCCGGAATTCACCGTGGCAGACAGGGCCTGGGCCCGCGCACTCGACGCTGAATTGACAGCGACCGGGCTTCCGATGCGGGCCATCCTGTTGAGTCACCGTCGAGGAGTCCGCTGGTTCGCACCGGATGACTACCGGTGGGATTCTTCGGGGCAGGTCGACACAATCAAAGGGGAGGTCCCGTAGGCGCCCGTCTCTTTCGAAGCGATTCAGGTGATGAACCCGCCACTCAGAGCCAATGTATTGGCTCCTGGACGCCTCAACCGTGGTGGTGCTGGCAAAGATCGGCGATCTCGAGAGGGTATCCGGTGATGCGGCACTCAGTTCCGTGACTTTCTGCCATCCAACGTGTCGCGTGTTCCCTATTCGTGTCGTTGTGGCATCTCGCCCCTCACGGACGGGCACGGTATTACCGCCCCACCCGTCGTGCTCTTCCGTCAGGCGTCGATATTCGCGTCAGGCGTCGATATTGGCCAACTCGAAAACGCCGCAAACCTCGCACGCCGGAGGGGAACCGATTGATCCAGGACTCTGGTATTGCTTGTCGATGCCTGAGTTCTGAGTCCTGAGTCCTGAGTCCTGAGTTCCACGACCGTGAGAAGACTCACTCTGTGGCGTGCTGTGAGCAATACAAAGACCTGAGCGCCATGCACCGCAGCAGAGGAGATTGCCTCCGCGACGATACGACGATTGCGGGCGGGGTCTTCGACCGACAAGGCGAGTTGGCAGCATGCCACAGTGATTTGCCAGATGTGAACTCGCCGGATTCGACAACGGCATCCTCAGTGCGTGGCAGGCGCGGTCACTCCTTCAGGTCGAGCATCGGGGTTGAGCGGCTGAAGCCGCGGGTTACCCAGGCGAGGTACCCGACTCCGATGGCGAGCCAGATCAATCCGACGAGGAGGGTGAATGGCGACAGGCTCGTCCACAACCAGATCATGAGCCCGAAGCCGATCGCGGGCACGACCAAGTAGTTCACTACGTGAGAGCCCTGCCGCATCCGCAGATCCTTGAAGAAGTGCTTGATGACCGACAGGTTGACCGCGGAGAAAGCAATCAGTGCCCCGAAGCTGATCATCTCGGCCAGCAAGGTCAAATCGATCACGATGGCGAGCAGCGAGACGACCGATACGGCCAGGATCGCTAGCACCGGTGTGCCGTACTTCGTGCTGATCTGGCCGAAAAAGCGTGTCGGCAACACGCCATCCCGTCCCATCGCGTAGAGGATGCGCGAGACGGATGCCTGCGAGGTCAACGCGGAGCCCGCCGCGCCCGCCACGTAGGCGGCCGTGAAGAATGCCGCGAGGAATTGGCCACCGGCCGTGGTCATCACGCTGAGCGCTGCCGAGTCGACGTTTTTGAACGTGTGGCTCGGCACCACCAGAAGGGATATGTAGGCGAGGATAACGAACAACACCCCGGCCGAGATCGTTGTCCACATGATCGCCTTCGGCACGGATCTCTTCGGGTCACGGGCTTCTTCTGCCAGTGTCGACACCGAGTCGAAGCCCAGGAAAGACAGCGCCAAGACGGCGGCACCCGAGAGGATCGTGCCGAAACCCCCTGCGTCACCGGTTCCGACGAACGGGGCTAAGAAGTCGACCTGCGTGTGCCGGGTAATCGATCCGGCCGAAAGTGCGATGAAGACGACGATGAAGATCACCTGCACGGCGATGATCAGTGTGTTCACGCGGGCGACCGAGACGATGCCGACGATGTTGAGCACGGTCACCAGAGTGATCGTCGCGACCACGAAAACCCAGGCGGGGATGCCCGGGAACGCGGCTTTCAGGTAGATGCCGATCACCAAATAGTTGATCATCGGAAGAAACAGGTAATCGAGGAGCAGTGCCCACCCGGTTAAGAAGCCGATCCCCGGCCCAAAGCTACGCTGCGTATAGGTGTAGGCCGATCCCGCGAACGGGAACGCGCGTGCCATGAGCCCGTATGACCGCGCGGTGAAAACCATGGCGAAGAGAGTCACGATATACGCGGTCGGTAGCCGGCCACCGGTCATCTGTGTGACGATGCCGTACGTTGTGAACACCGTCAACGGCACCATATAGACAAGCCCGAACAGCACGAGAGATGGAACACCCAACACACGTCGCAGATGACCTTCGGAATTGCCATCCTGAGTATCGGTCGGCGATGGCGCCTCGCCCGCTGCTTGAATTGATTCCGTGCCGGTTGGAACAGACATCTGGTTTCCTTTCGTGCAGCTGATCGAACGGGCTAGTCGCGTGGGGCGGAGCTATCGGCGCCTGCCGCTTGGTAGGTCGGATTCCCGGCCAGATATGTTGCTTGGATGGTAATTCCGAGAAGCGTGGCGGGCGTGGCCGCCCGTGGGTCGCGTTGCAACCAGACGAGGTCGGCGGCGGCGCCGAGTTGAATCTGCCCCCACGGGGCGTTCGAACGATCGGCGAAGGCCTGGGTGGCTACCCCGCCGGAATAAGCACCCAGTGCCGTCTGAATGTCGATCTTTTCTTGTGGTGTCCAACCGCCAGCCGGCTCTCCGTCGGCAGTCATCCGGGAGATTGCGGTGGCGATACCCTCACGTGGGTCAGCGGATGAACACGGCCAGTCCGATCCAAAGGCGAGCGTCGCCCCAGCATCGACGAGCGTGCTCAGCTGGTACTGCCTCTCCGCGCGTTCGGGGCCGAGCCGGGGGACCGTGAGTACCTCCATGAGCGCGTCAAGCTGAGCCCAATAGGGCTGCATGTTCGCGATCACGCCGAGTTGCGCGAAACGGGCGATGTCCTGCGGCGCGGTGAGTTGTACGTGCGCGATGACCGGGCGCCGATCTGAGCGGCCGTTGGTCTGGTCGGCGTATTCGATCGCGTCCAATGCCATCCGCACGGCCGCGTCGCCGATGGCGTGGATATGGGCCTGAAACCCGGCAGCGTCCACAGCCTGCACCGATTCCGCCAGATGCTGTGGTTCCCACACCAGCATTCCGTGATCGTGCATACCCGAGCAGTACGGTTCGAGCAGGGCACCGGTCTCGTTCTCGACCACGCCGTCGGCAAAGAACTTGACGCTGTGCGCGGTGAGCAGCGGATGCCCGAGCTCCTCAACGCGAGCTCTCGCCTCCAGCATCCAGGCCAGCGACGCGGGAAAGTGCCGCGGATCGGCCAGTAGAGCGAGATTGATTCTGGTTGACAGAGCGCCGCGGCGGGCCGCCTCAAGATACGCCTCCAGATCCTGCGGTTCGACCCAGGCATCCTGAACCCAGGTGATGCCGAGGCTCGCAAAGTGAGACGTGGCTCGGCGCAGAGCCGCGACACGATCGTCCATGCTGTACCCGCACCAGATGGAGGTGACCAGTTCGACAGCACCCCACTCACGAAGGATCCCCAGTGGGCTGCCGTCAGGCCGCCGTGGGATCTCGCCCAGAACGGGGTTCGGCGAGTCGGCGCTGATTCCCGCGAGCTCCAGGGCTCTCGAATTACACCACACGGTGTGGTAATCCCAGGCGCGCAAAACCACCGGGCGATCGGAGACCGCCTCGTCCAGCCAGCGGGCATCGAACAGTCCACCCGGTGCCAAACTGCCGTCATAGGAGGCACCGACAATCCATTCCCGATCGGGATTCGCCTCCGCGAAGCGCTTCACTTCGGCCACGATCTCGACCACACTCGCGCAGCCGCGGACCTGTGGCCCGGCGTCTTCCAGCCCACCGAAGAGCGGATGCGCGTGACCATCTCCGAATGCCGGCATGAGAAAACCGCCAGCCAGGTCGATCACGTCTGCGGAAAGTTTGACGGCCATTGCGCGAGCCGCATCACCAAGCGCGACCACGCTACCGTCGTCGATCAACATGGCGGATTCGTCGTGCTGCCCGACACCCATCCAAATTCCACCACCGGTGAAAAGTTGCGGGTGGCCGGTTCCGGTAGACCTGTCATCGGAATGGATCTGGGCGTCACGCGCGGTGGTAGTGATGCAAGTTCTCCCGGTTCATCATTGGACCTTCTGCGCTGACAATACATGGCGGTTAACTGCCACACAAGACAGACGGAATATTTGCGGAATCAGCGATAAATAATGGGCGATGTTCAGGGGGTTGGATGATTCCAGACAGGTGGCAGCGCCGAGAGTATCGATGCGCATGGGGCTCTCGGCCAGCAGGCCCATCCCAGCCCCTTGCCACGGTAGTTGTCATGTACGCCGAGTAAACTGAGGTAGAAGCATGGCTCGAACGGATGGGCAGCCTCCAGCTGGTCGTAGATATCCAGGATCGCCTGTGACGATTCCTGCCCTGCGGCCCGAGTCAGCAGATCATCCAAGCCGTTCTCCTCCTGCTCGGTCAGCTCGGTGCCGCTCGGTGGGATCCACACGGCTGCGGCCTCCACATTGGCTGTCACCAGCATCCAGGGGTAGCGCAATGCGGAGGCGATATGGAGACGCCACATGACCTCCGCCTGCGCAATGCGTTGCTGCTCATCCGGGAATACCGGAGCCCACAGCGGGTCACGGAAGAAGGCGGTAGATATCGTCGCGACGATCGCGTCAGTGTCCGTCAGGGTGGCAATTCGCGGGAGGACAGCGCGGTCTGCGCTGGTCATGGGCACACCGCAGCAGCACAAGGACGCCGCATATCGAAGAGGGCCTGGGGACTCGACGAAAGCCTGGGGACTCGACGAAGGCCGGTGGGAGTTCCCACCACTGTTTCCCTGCGAACGGTGAAATCCACGGGCTGTCCGTACACGCGCGCCATCACGGTAAACGCAGCTTCACACCGGTGCGGGACCGTAGGCAAAGACGCCGTTCGGATCCCATTCGGCCCGAAAACTCGAGAGACGGTCTCGGATCTGCGCCGGCCACGCCTTATCGAACTGCTCGGCAATGCTGCCGCCACCGGCGAAATTAATGGTGGTCTCGGTCGATATCCATGGCGCGATCGTGCTCTTGATGTGCCCGGTGATACCCGGCAGCACCGTGACGAAGAGTTCGGGATTCGGCACGCCCACGATCATCAGGGTGTACCCGGATGCTCGGCCGCCGACCGCTGAACCCTCCGGAACATCGACGAATGTGCGCGCACCGAGTTGCCGAATTTCCACTGAGATCAATGGAACCGCCTGATCGGGACCGACAGTGGCGAGCAATTCGGTGGCGAAATCCTGATCGATGTCGGCGAGCAGACCACCAGTGACCCAGACGGGACCCGGGATGCTCGGGTCATTGTGGATGGTTCCCACCTGGGAGGCCGGTAGTACCCCGATCGAGTCCGCCATCACCGGAGCGATTTCACGCAGCGGTGCGGCAAGGCGGTTCCCCTCCGACTCCCCGCCGGGATATGCGAAGCGCAGGTTCAACAGGGTCCGCCCACGAAACGGCTCGGGGATCACGTTCAGGTCGGGCAGGCGCAGAATCGCAATTGAGGTGGTGACGTGGGCATCCGCTGTCCTGCTCCAGTGGATCCACGAACGCAACACAGTCTCGATGTGTGGAGTGTCGAAGAAGAGTGATCCCGCATATAGCTGGGGGAGCGGAACAAGTTCGAACCGCATCTCGGTGACAACACCGAAGCCGCCTTTGCCGCCGCGCAGTGCCCAGAAGAGGTCACTGTTCTCTTCGGCATCAGCGGTGACCACCGAGCCGTCGGCGGTCACCAGGGTGAAACCGCGCGCGTAATCCGAGCTGAAACCATGGCTGCGCGAGAGTGGACCGATCCCGCCACCGAGCGTGTACCCGATAGCTCCGACATTGCCGGAGGACCCGACGATAGCGGTGAGACCGAGTGGTTCGCCAGCAGCGAGGACCGAGGCCCAACGCACGCCAGCACCGATGCTGGCGATTCGCGTGTCCTTATCAATCGAGATGCCGTCGAGGCGCGCGGTGGTGATGAGCATGCCGCCGGTGATCGCGGACTCCGCACCGTGGCCGGTGGCCTGGATTCGCACGGGAAGGTTATTGGCGACAGCAAAGCAGATCGCCTCAACGACATCAGCCTCGCAGGTGACGCCGACGGCGACATCGGGTGTGTGGACGGAGGAACGGTTGAACGCAGAGACTTCCTCGGCGAAGCCATCGTCTGTCAGACCAAAGACTGGCCCGGCGATAAGCGCTCTGAGGTCTTCAAGTTGTAGCGGTGTGGTCATTGCCGAAAACTACCAGTCACGACCGGCCCGGTGGAAGAAAACCTGACAAAAACTGGCCGGACACGAGCTCCGCCTCACACAGATCGTGCGACGATTCATTCCTCCGATCCCGCTCCATATCGACGAATCTCGTCGCGAATTGCAACGACCGGCGATGATCTGCGATCACCCGCGACGGGATAAATTTTGGCGAGATCCTGCGGAAATACGGTGCATGGCGAGCGGATGGACGGCCATGGCGTCCCCGCTTTCCCGCTCCCGACCCTCCCGCTATGGCCAGTACGATCCGGGGTGGCCGATCCGAATCCCCTCTGTCCAAAGTTCAGAAGGCAGAACGACACATCGGGGATGCGTGCTTGAGCTCGCGCGTGGGACGCCCGCAAACGGGCTTAATGGCGAGCAGGTCAAACGCACGACCGACCGCCGGTGGACGTGTCGACAGCAATAAGGAGATAGGACTGGTCGCTGCGCCGTCGGCCCGCGAGACAAAGCGATATTGACTGAATTTCCTCGAGCCATCCGGTGTGGAAATCTTTTTTGACCCCATAAATCGGACGGTTGAGAAGGACGAGCCTTTCACAATGACGGGCCCTTGTTGTGACCGGCGATGCACCGAGGGGTATCTCCAGATGAACGACGGAATTGGCATTGCCGAATCAACACAGTGAGCAATGCTAAATATCTCACCGAGAAGGAACGTTTCGCGCTAGAGATTCTGCATTGCTTCGCTCCGGCGGCAGTCGTCGCCACTGCGATGATCGTGGCTGCAGTTGTTCCACGACAGCTTGGCGGCCTCCCCTTCACCGCCGCGCTAATTCTGTGCACCCCTTTCCTTATTCTTGCGCGCCGACTTCCACGATCTCCCGCGCGACCTCGAGGATGGGGCGTCGTTTACGTGGTGGCGCGCGGCGGTGTGATGACAGGCTCGCTCTGGAGTGGTTTGTCGTGCGTCAAGGAGACACTCCGTGGCTGCCCTGGATCTTGGCTGGCGTAGTTTTTGTATTTTTTTGCCAGCGGGGCCTGGAACACCGGAAGCCGCGCCACAGACAGACCCGCATCTACGAGTTGACCCCCGTCCAAACGTCGTTGGAAGAATCACCCCTACGGGGACCTGTTCACTGCCGACAACATTTACGCCTGCGCCATCGACCACGATCACGTCCGATGTCGAGCGGCCCGACAATTTCCCATTCGCTCCTGCAGAAGCCGTTCTTGCGGAAACTGAAGATATTCGGCGTGGCCGCCGCGGAATTTAGTGCCTGCGCCACGCAATCACCTGCCAACAAACGCCCTTCCAAGTTCCCGTTTTCGGTGGCTCGCCCTCCATAGAGTGGCGATGCCCGACGCGGTGATGTGCTTCGTCTGGCGAAGGTAAGACGAAGAGTTTTTGAAAATGCGATCGTGGAAGGCAATGAGAAGACCCTATTCGTCGTCATCGCGATAGAGGCGGCCTTCTCAAAAATTGTCCCGTTGGGGAATTTCGCTGTCCCGCGTCGAATACGACTCGATCGAGTCTTCGAGCGCGCTGTGGCCGTCGACGCCGAGAGAGCTGACGGATCCGCATTCGGAACGGCGAGGGTTTCCCACAGGCACATTTCTCCGAGAGGACTGCAAGGTCTGTGGTCAGGGCCCCTCAGACGGGTTCGAGTCTCGACAAGGAGCCATACCCGGCGGACGATTGCGGGAATCGATCTCACCCCGAAGGTGACGATGACAGCGAGTGGGTGGGTGGGTATTCAAAGCCCTGGCGGTCTTCTCAGTGTCCCTTGCAATCGGCATCGCGACCGGGCAGAGCTGGACTCGATACGTGACTTTCGCCGGGTGGGCGATCATTGCGGTCTCGGTGATTGCTCGGAGCGTGCTGGGCGAGCGTCGATTCGGCGAAACTCGTACTGTCGCTGCAGGTGTGAGCGACGTCGACAACGAGATGGAGCTGTCCCGTCCTCACATCGATCCACTTTTCGGCAATCTGGATGGCACGGTAGCCGAGCCGCGCCAGAAGCGAGAGGGTTGTGTTCGAAACCCGCAATTGATCGCTCGAGTCCCACATCGTCAAACACCGTCCGTTGATCGTCCGGCTTGCGGGTATGGCGATTTGTGTGGCGGTAAGGCTCGCTGTTTCCTCTGGGTGTCGCGCTTTCTTGTCAGGCTTGATAGGCCTCGGCCCATTTTGCGATTTCGGGTAGGTCGAAGCGGATTGCGTCGGAGTGAAGTTTCGATGCGAGCGGTTCGATAGCTGACGACTTGTGGTGAGAGACGATCTGTAGATGGGCAAGGTCGACGTAGGCGGATACCCAGACGTAGCGATCTTGGATCCGGTTGCAGCGCGTTTTGGCGTCATGGATCCATTGGTATGCGGAGGGGAGGTCTCTGGCCTGTAAGGAGAGCAGGGCGAGTGATCGTGCAGCCATACCCTCCCAACACGGATCACCCAATTCGCATGCGAGGGCGAACGCTTTTTGCGCGGTTTCTGTCGCTTCATCGAGGCGCCCTAACTCGAGTAGTGCGTTCGCACGCCACGATTGGGGCCAGGGGAGGAATGCATTCCACCGTTCGCGTTCACACATCCGGATACTCGCATCGGCTGCCGCAAGGGACAGCCCCACCCCACCACTGAGTTGAAGTGAGCGGGCGAGTACCCCAATCGACCATGCTTCTTGGCGTGGTCGGCTCGCCTCGTGTGCGATCTCCACCGAGCGGTTGAGGTGCGCGATGGCCTCTTGGTGTCTTCCCTGGTCCGCTAGGTTCATGCCGGCAATTGCCAACACCCCGGCCATCAGAGCTCCATCGCCGCTGGCCTCGGCAAGAATTCGTGCCTCGCTGAGGGATCTGTCCGCAGAGGTATGGCGACCGGCCTGGACATCGATGAAAGCGAGTTCGCGTAAGCACTCCGCGACCCGAGCAGTGTCGCCAAGACTTCGTGCGAGCGCCATGCCCCGATGCAAAATAATGGCTCCTTCACCATCGAAGCCGCGGGTCGCGTGCACGAGCGCTGCGCCGAGGGTCATCAGCACATCGATGTGAAGACCCTCGTCGGAGGAGATGGTGGCTTCCTCGGCCGCCCGGCGGAGAGTTTCGATTCCCGCATCGACGCTGCCGGCATCGAGCGCGTCGCTACCCGCACGAAGGAGGGAGGATGCGACGACTCCGGACTGTAACCGTCCTCGCGGTCGGTCACCGTCGAGCCTCACCGCGGCCCTCAACGCGGCAGAGATGATCAGTCCTTCGCGGGCGAAGGTCGCCTCGCAGGCTGCCAGATGCAGTGCCGCAAGCCCGGGCCTGCCATCAGCAACGAGTGAGCGCAAAAACAGTTCTTGCGCGTCCTCGTCCAGCGGTTCGAGTGTTGCAGCCCGACCGGCGACAGCGCTGGAACGTTCCGTTTGTCCCGTTCCAAGGAGCGCGAGCGCTTCGCGTCGTAGCTCTTCCAACGATCGTGCACGCAGATGTCCTCGGGTCAACATCACCCAGGTGTCGAAGCCGGGGCAGTCGCGCACGCTGAGTCCCTCGAGGAAGGAGCCCCCAATTTCATCGGGAGACAGTGTGCCCTCGATGAGCTCCCAGACATCGACCGAAATCTTCGATCTCGATCTCGAGAGCGAGAGGAACTCGCCGCGAAAAAGTTCGGAGTCGTGTAGCGCCCGTCGAAGGTCGGCAAGACACCAGCGCAGTGCACCAAGGGGGTCGTTGGCTTCGGTGAACAATTCATCGACAAGTTCGCGCCGCGACACCGGGCGTTCTGCCAAGGCAACCCTGGCAAATAATGCCCAGGACTTCTGCCCTCGGGGCGACGGGTGCGACCCGGTGGGATCCTCCAGCCGAGGAGGCCCAAGCAATCGCACCCGAGCATTCACAATTCAACCCGCGATGAGCGAGGCGGTAGCCCGACCTTGCAGCGCACGGACATCCGCGGTGCTGAGCGTGTTGCCCCCGATGCCCCAATCTCCGCTGAGGACTTCCTCGATGATGACCGACGTCACCTGGCGAAGATTCTCACCCTCGATATCGACCATCGTCTCGGTGATTCTACGGATCATCTCGCTCTTCTCTTCCGAGTCGAACACTCCTTCAATGACCTTAACCTCTACGAGCGGCATAATATTTTCTCCTCACACAACAGCGAATATAACTGGACAGCATCAGAGTGACCACCACCCGTGTGAGAAAACATGTGAGCAACCATGGGAGAAAGTCCAGTAGCAAATCCTTCAGTCGCGGGTCGCGGAGATCATCTTCATCGCGCGGCTGACCGCTGCGACGGATGCGGTCACGTCGGCGGCATCCGTCGACCAGTTGCTGACGGAGATTCGTAGCACATCCCGGTCCTTCCACCGTGAGCCGGACATCCACACGGCACCCTCCTCCATCAGATTGCGGGTGACCTCGCGGGTGCGCTCGTCCGACCCGAAACTCAGGCACACCTGAGTGAAGACCACCTCGTTGAGGACCGACACTCCCGGCAGGGCGGCGAGCTCTGCCGAAAGCGCCTGCGCATTCGTGACGAGCCCGTCAATTAGAGAGACCAGCCCGGATAGTCCGAGCTGCTTCAGCGCGGCCCAGACGGGGACCCCGCGCGCCCGACGAGACATCTCGGGCACCAGATCGTAGGGGTCCGGGGCATCGCCCGACGCCCGGATCAGGTAGGCGGTCTGGGTCCCAAGCGCCGCTTGAGCGGCACCCGGTCGTGCGACGATGGCGACGCCGCAGTCGTAGGGGACGTTGAGTGTCTTGTGCGCATCCGTCGCCCACGAGTCCGCCGTCTCGACCCCCTCCAACTGGGCGCGAAGGGAGGGGCTGGCAGCCGCCCATAAGCCGAACGCCCCATCCACGTGCACCCACGCGCCACGCTGATGGGCGATTGCGATTGCCTCAGCCATCGGATCGAATGCACCTGAGTGCAGGTTGCCCGCTTGCAGACAGAGGATTACCGGGCCGGCGGCCGTGTCGAGCGCTGTGCGCAGCGCGGCGATGAGTATCCGGCCCTGGTCGTCAGCCGCTACGACAGTAGGTGCGCCCAAACCGAGGTACCGGAGAGCGAGGTCGACGGAGGCGTGTCGTTCAGCACCAGCCAGGACCGTGATCCGTGGTGCGCCCTGTAATCCGTGCAGGTTGACGTCCCACCCGAATTGATCGAGCAGGTATGCGCGCGCTGCCGCTAACCCGGTCCAGTTGGCCATCGTCGCTCCGGTGGTGAATCCGACTTCCGATCCCGTCGGCAGCCCCAGGACGTCGAGGAGCCACTCGCCTGCGACCTGCTCGACGGCTGCCGTAGCCGGGGACGCAAAGCGCATCGCAGCATTCTGGTCCCACGTGCTGACCAGCCAGTCCGCGCCGAGGGATGCGGGAAGGGTCCCACCGATCACCCAACCGAAAAAACGGCCGGAAGACATCGCCATCAGCCCGGGTTCCGCAAGGCGAATCAGGGTATCTACCACCTCGGCGGGCTCGATCGGATGTTGCTGCAACGGGCCTGCGAACACGTCGACCATCTCGTCGACGTCCTTATTCGGTGCGACCCGCCTGGTCGGGATGGAGTCGATCCACTCCATCGCCCCGGCGGATGCCCGATCCAATGCTGATCGATATGCGGTCGGGTCCATATTCATGACAAGCTCCCTCGTTGTTCTTCCTCGGAACGGCATGAGCCGCAACGACAAGGATCGAGCCTCGCCGTGTGAGACATCGTTTGACGACCAGCCAAACCTGGACCGATATTCCTCGGAAGCGTGCCAAAACTTCGGGAGTATCTCGGGAGCACCACCCAGCTACCGAGGACGCCGTATTGCCGGCTGCAGGGCGTCCCGCTGCGGGTGTGTCCGGTCGGCAGTTCTCCGAACCTTCCGCTTGCGGGCGGCCCTCGGCATACCGTGGGTTCATGATCCCAAGCACTTGGAAAGAACACCGTCGCCAAGATGACGATGAGCTTCTTGGTTACATTGTGCCAACCGATGAAGCTTTTCAAGCACGCACCGTCTTTGGTTACCCCGTGGGAGCCGTCTCTGATCAGCAGCATGCAGAACAGATCGTTGAAGCTACACCGTCCAAAGTCACGGTGAAGAGCGTGGACTACGGATATGAAGGCGATTACGGAACCGCTTTCACGCTTGAAGTGCCGATCGAGCCAGATCGCCTGCGACCGGAACGCTCTCTGACGTAATCGCTACCGACCTGTTAATCGTCCCACTCAGGGTTCCCCATACGGGCGGCCGAACCGGTCAAAAAGTGGCCTCGAGCGCGCTCCCGCGATCGCGGGATATCCCGCCCGGTGAT